>NZ_JBQYLI010000003.1:0-345553 GCF_052690465.1 Sunxiuqinia sp. A32 | reverse complement strand
TTTTATCAGGTTCGGATATTTTCGGAACCAGTGATTTGAATTGGTTGTGATATGCATTCGTTTGCGTTTTCTTATCAGAAGGCCTTCAGTAGCTAATAAAGAGAACAGGGCATCCCGACCGATTTTAATTCCCTGATTTTCCAGATCTGTCTTGATCAGATGGTAAATCTTTCGGGTTCCCATACGCGGATGTTCCCGGCGAACAGATAAGACCAATTGCACAACCAGGTAGTACTGATTCGTCACTTTGTTTCGGTTCTGTAAATGCTTGTAATAGGCTTGCCTGCTTATACCAAACACTCGGCACATCCTGTCCAGACTAGTAACAGGATAGCGGTATTTTAACGCTTGGATTGTTTGGTACCTGGCTTTTTTCTGATCTGAATATCCAGCTGCTTTTCAGCAATGTCAATCATCAGTGATAAAGCTTCACTGCGAAGCTTTTCATCTTCAACCTGCCGTTCAAGTTCTTCGATTCGCTTGAGCAGGTCCTCTTTTGATGTATGCGAATCCGGTTTCATTGGAGTTATTTGAAGTGTCTGAGCCTCAAATTTACGAATCCAGTTTAAAATAGTACAATGCCCGGCAATATCGTATCGACGATGGGCTTCTGCTTTGCTTATTTGTCCTCTTAAAACTTCGCTAACTACACGTCGTTTGAAGCTTTCTTCATAGATCTTAAATACTGGCATAAATTTACTTTTTGTGTAAACCTATTTTAGGACAAGACATTTAGACCCCTAAATCCCCTGAAGGGGACTTGGAGCCTATTGTCAGCTGATGGAAAAGTAGAAACCTTTTTGTTTTTGCACTAAGGACATCCTCCACTTTCTATGCTACAAAATTTTATTTTTTCAAAGCAGCCAGTACCCGTTCAGGAGTCATTGGCATTTGATAGAGTCTTGCACCACAGGCATCGAAGATAGCGTTGGCTATTACTGCACCCATGCAGATAATTGCTGGTTCGCCACCTCCCTGGGGTGGTTCATTTTTATCGAGAATATGTGTTTCAATTTTTGGAATCCATGAAAAACTTGGTAGCTGATAATTGCTAAAATCTTTTGTTTCCACTTTGCCACCTGTAAATTTTACGTCTTCAGTCAGCGCATAACCCATGCCCATATTGATGCAGCCTTCCATTTGGATGGTCGCTCCCTGTGGGTTGATACAATAGCCCATATCCTGTGCGCAAACTACCCGTTTTACCTGCACGTGTCCGGTTTTCTCATTGACCTCAACTTCTGCAATGTGAGCAACGTATGCACCGGCGTCAAATCCGCAGGCCACACCAAAACCTCTTTTGCTGGGTGAAACGGCAGGCTTCCAGTTTGCTTTTTTTGCCACTTCTTTTAAAACGCCAATCATTCGTGGGTCTTTCAGGTTTTTCAGGCGGAATTCAATTGGATCCATGCCTACTTTTGAAGCCATCATGTCAATCTGGGATTCGCGCGCAAAAGTGTTGGTGTTATTTGCCGGAGCCCGCCATGCGCCGGTACCAAACGGATGCACTTTAGGTGCATTCCTTTCCTGACCATATGTGGTTGTTTTTTGGTGAGGTACGTCATAAATAGTATCAGATCCTCTTGAGCCGGCGAAATAGACATGATAATCCCAGAGGTTGACTTTACCTTCTTTATCCGTGCCGGAGGTAATTTTAACAACCGCAGCAGGCCGGAAAGTGTCATAGAAAAATTCCTCTTCACGGCTCCAGTCAACCATCACCGGCTTGCCGGTAAGTTTTGCCAATCGGGCAGCTTCCACTGCCTGATTGTGGGCTGACTTACCTCCAAATCCACCTCCCAGAAATGGAGGAATAACGCGAACATCTTCCAACGGGAATCCGGTCACTCGGGAAATAGTTTCTTGCGCGGGGTAAGGCGTTTGTGTTGAAATCCATACCGTGATTTTTTCTCCTTCGATGTGTGCAAGTGCGGCGTGAGTTTCAATTGTAGCATGGGCAACATAACCATCCAGAAACTGGCTTTCAATCAGCGTGTCAACTTGCTTTTTCCCTTCTGCCAAATACCCTTGACTTTCAATCTCGTTTCCTTCAGAAGCATTGGCAAGCAAATAGTCAAAAATTGTCTGATCGTTGACATCCTTTTCGTCAAATTCATATTCAGCTTTAATTTTTGCCGTGGCTTGTTCTGCTCTTTCCGGATCTTCATGCAATGCTGCTACAAAATCACCATCTTTTACGATAAGCACCTCAGCATCCTTTTCTGCTTCTGAAGTATCAACAGAAACCAGCTCAGCACCGTGAGATGGTGGGCGGAGAATTCGTGCGTAAACCATCCCCGGAACCCGAATATCTGCTGTATATTTTGCCTCACCGGTAACCTTTAGTTTAGCGTCTTGATGATGATAGGATTTGCCCATCACCTTAAATTCGGAATAGTCTTTTACTTTGGGCTTTTCATCCAGATAGCGCTCTATCGTTTTTCCTTCTGTTAATTTATGGTAAGCCACTTTTTTATTTTTATCCCTTTTGCTGAAGACTATTCCTTCTTTAGCGGTTAGCTCACTCACGGGAAGTCCGAGTTTTTCAGCCGCCATTTCTATGAGCACTCCTCTTGCCTCAGCAGCAGCAGCTCGCAATGGTGGACCAAAAAAACGGGTGGACATAGAGCCAAATGTTCCCCTGTCCCAAGGGCAAATCTGGGTGTCCCCCATCACCATTTTAACTTTCTCATATACCACATCCAACTCGTCAGCCAGCATTTGGGCAAGCGAAGTGATAATTCCCTGTCCCATTTCAATTTTTCCGGTATAGCAAGAAACCTCACCATTTTCATGGATTAGCAGAAAGGCATTGTAATCTGTAGGCAGCGATCTTTGCTGTTCAGCATCAATTGCCAGCACATCAATGGCCTCACCAACATTAAAAAAAACATACAAGCCACCACCTAGAATCTTAAAGAAATCCCTTCGTTTCAATCCGGGTATAGTGGTTTCTTCCGGTGAATATTCATTGTAATCATCTATTTTACTCATAACTTGATCTTTTCAGTCGTTAAGAAAATTTGAAATATTCCCGTTATCGGGCTGCAGCACTTTTCATTTCTTCTGAAGCAGCTTCCACTGCATCGATAATCCGATTGTGAGCTCCGCATCTGCAGAAGTTATCTTCCATACCTGTTATAATCTCGTCCCTGCTTATCTCCGGATTTTGGAGAAGAAGTCCGTAAGCATTCATAATCATTCCGGGAGTGCAATAGCCACACTGCAATGCATCGTGTTCCATAAACGCTTTTTGGATGGGATGAAGCTCTCCATTGTCTGCCAATCCTTCAATAGTGATGATCTTGGCATTTTTTACTTCCCCCATACTCAGCAGGCAGGAACGCACAGCTTCATTATTAACAATCACGGTACAAGCGCCACAATCACCTTGCCCGCAACCGTATTTGGTTCCGGTTAAATTGAAGTGGGTCCGGAGCGCCCATAATAGCGTTTGATTTTTGTCGAGCAAAACTTCCACTGGCTTTCCGTTCAGCTCAAATTGAATTTTTTCTTCCATATCAGACGTTTTGTTTTAATTCTTTTCGATAATCTTCCGGGGTGTCAATGTCTTTCAGAATATCACCCGTTTGGACATCAATTTCCAGGATATCGTTCGGATGATTTAGAAGCAGTTCTCGCAGTCCTATATCTGGATTGAGGTGATTTATTTCCTCTTTGAATTTAATATCAATCAGGATTGGATGTCCCCGTTTTCCTTTCCAGACAGGTACAATTATACCCTTGTAGCTTTTTTGCCAGGATCGTATCAATTGATTTATAACATCGGATTGCAACATGGGCTGATCACCCAGTAAGATGATTACAGCTCCAGCTTCGGAGGAAATTGAGTTCACCCCACATTGAATCGATGATAGCATTCCCTTTTTGTAGTTGACATTTTCAACAGCTAAAACTTGAAGCTTATTAATTTGTTCTTCTATTCCTTCTTTATGGCTACCTTTTACAACCAAAACCTTGTCGGCAATGGAGGCTTTTGCTTTTTGAATAACTGTTTCAATAATCGTGTGCCCATTCCAGGGCATAAGTAGTTTTTGTTGCTCCATTCTTTTGGATTGACCTGCAGCCAATATGATGCACCATACAGCAGAGGTTTTTAGAATCGACTTTTTCTCATGCCGTACTTTCACAAGTTGGGCAGCAATACTTGTAGCAATTTCAGGGACCGTTTGAGAACGAATATCAATTCCCACGGGAGCATGAATCCTTTCGAACTCTTCAGCAGAACAAATACCATCGCATATAAATTTCTCACGAACAAGCTTTATTTTTCGTTTGCTCCCAATCATTCCAATGTATGCAGCCTCCGATTTGATACAAGCTGCCAGTGCTTCCATGTCTGTTCGGTGGCTTTGAGTTAAAATGACAATAAAGCTGTTTTTTGTAATTGTGATTTCCTGAAATGCCTTCGTGATATCTTTTATGATGATTCGGACTGTTTCCGGAAAGCGTTCTTTTGTAGCCAGTTCAGCTCGATTATCAAGGACAGTGACCTTGAAATCCAGCAAATGTCCAAGGTGGCAAAGAGATTGTCCGATATGTCCTGCGCCAACTATAACCAGTTTGGGAGTTGGTTGAATCGGCTCAGCAAAAAGAATGTTATCCGGTTGGTCGGAAGAAGATAAAATTTGTGCTTTTCCAGCCGCAAGGAATTCTTTCAAATATTCCTTCTCCAGCTTGAATTGTCTTTTGAGCCCCAGCGGCACTTCCTCATTCTCTGGAATCCAAAACCGGGTTATAAGAGGATGTTGCCCTTGTATTTGCTCGATCACTGTTATTAAGATCCCGGCTATTTGTTTTTGTAGAGAGTTAACCACCTGCTGAAAAACGGAAAAACTTTCGGTAGTATTTGCATCAAGAAAAAAAAGTGCAGAACCTCCACAAATAGCACCTTTGTCATCATCCATTTTGCCATCAAGACTAAATTCCGTAACAATTGAATGTTGTTGTTTTAATGCATCAAAAGCTAGTTTCTGTGCTTCAGCTTCCAGAATTCCTCCACCCAAAGTACCAAAAACAATCCCTTCCGAATTGAAAATAGCTGAGGAACCGGGGACTTGTGGTGTCGATCCTTTGGTTTTTATGAGCGTACCAAGAACAATCGGATGCTCCCTAGTTAAATGAGAAAGAATAGTTTCAAACAGATTTTCCATTAGGTAAATTTTAATAGGATTGAACTGATGACAACTACTTGATGCAAAGCGAAAATTTAAATCGCAGCTATATAAATTTACTGAAAATATTTGAGAAGGAGAAGAGTGAAGTTTTATACTCGATTGATTATCATGCTTTTTATCGATGAGTTTGATGGCAAAATCGAAGAAGTAAAACGCACATAGTTAGAGTAGGAAAACTTGCATCAATTCGCTGGAAATGCCTACTTGTAATGAGGTCAAAAAGTTTTAAACACTAGAATTTATTTTTTCTTTGGAAGAAATTATTTGGTGAAAATTTTCGAATCAAAATTGTCGATTTCTGGATTATAAAGTATTTCTCCAACCAGATTCTCTTTTTGCGAATCTACATCATCATAATTTTCTTGTAAACTAACGATGAAAGAAAATGGAGGAAAGTCTATTGATATAGTATCCGGAATCATGGTGTTAATTGCAATTTTCTTGGTAATGCATTTTGGATTTGAGAATTCAGCAATATAGTTTTTATTAAATTCAAGTTCAAAGCGAAATCGGCTGTCATTACTTAATTTATTCTTTTGTGTGACTTTCGTTCCATCATAAATGATTAGTACCGAACTATCACGAACCTCCTCGCTTATAAGTTGAAGTTTTCCCTGAACAATAAATTTTGCATCTGTAATTTCAGCTTTTAATAATTGATTTTGGGAGGAAGATTCCTTTTGTTTTGGTTGGCTTGAAGTACTTTTATACAGGAAAAGAGAACTACCAATGATAAGAGTCAAAAATAAAGATTTGATCAGGCTTTTGGGATGTTTCATAATGGGAAATTGTTAATAACTGAAAATCAACACCCTTCAAATTTAATGAATTTCTTTTATCGTAATTTCTTGATTCCGAAACATCAAGTGGTCTCCCACTTTCTTTCCTAAAAGGTGCTTGCCAATTGGTGACGAAATTGATAGGCAAAACCAGCTGTTGTCATCCATCTCAATCTTTCCGTAAGCAATCGAAAAGAAATAATTCCCCTGATCGGTGATTACAAGACTTCCAAACTCAACACCGTTGGATTTTTTGTCCGGATCAATCTTCATGAGTTCATTTTTCTGCTTTTGAAGATTAACCAGTTGCATTAGATTCTTCTCAATTTCCATTTGCACCATTGCCCGACCGGTTTCATACTTGTCACCAACACTGCTTTTGGTTTCATTGTCACGTGATTCTTTTGCAGTTTCGATAGCCCGATTTAAAAGCTCAATCTTTTGGTTAAATTGCTTGACCAGCTCTTCTAATAACAGCTCTTTTGTTTTCATCTGACTGGACTTTAGCGGGCACAATTCATACAATACAAACTCTCTGGGCGGATTAGAATCCTACCAAGTGGAATTGGCTTTTTGCAGGATAAACACAAACCAAAGTCTTTCGTATTTAGTTGGGAAAACACGCGCTGCAGGTTTTTTAACTTTTCCTTGGCTTTACGCAACGAAACTTCAATTACACTTTTGTTGTTTATAGCATCCATGCGCGAAATTCTACCAATGGCGACATCCGGCTCAACAGGTTTAGTAAGTTCCCGATATTCAACAATCAGCTTTTCCGTTTTATCAATTTCCTTTAGTAGTTTGGCTCTTATTTCTTCCTTATCCATACAAAAATCGCTTACAATATGTTGTTTAAGACCACAAGTTAGCATTATTGAATGAATTGAGAAACATCGCACGATAGTCAAACCATCCATTGTTGATTGCCAATAACATAGTCAAACTTATTGAAAATAAGCCTAAAAAGTCGTAAATTATATATTGGTTTTAAGAATGATGAAAATCTGTTTGGTTTTGAATTGCAGGTGACTTGTGAAATAGGGGGGATGATCATGACTACGCATCAACAGCTGGATAAAATTGCAATCAGCGTGAAATCACATCGCTTGTTGAAGAAGCTTCTTCGGGAGAACCCGAAGCTTGGAAACATCATGCAAAATTCAAGGAATGAAACGGAAGCATTGGTTGGAGTGCGCAACTGGGTTCTTGAGGATTTAAAAAAAAGGCCGGATGCATACAACTATTATAAAAAAAATGGACTGCATGTATCATTAACTAAAGTGGCTTGGTCTGATTATGCTGCCATTCGTATTTTGGACTATATTGATCATGCGGGGAATGAGTACATTGACCAAAATCTGCATGGTGAACTAGCCGTTAGCAATCCTATAAAAATGATTTGGTTAGCTGTAAACTACGGAACTGGCGGTGCCAAACCATATTTTTTTCAGGATATGCTTGAGTTATTTCGTCAATATCGTGGGGTGTTGAAACGTGAGTTGCCCAGTCGGAAAAAAGTAGAAGAATGGATGGATCAGTATCCGTCAGGCCTCGATCCCCGAATGATTAAATTGAGGGAGGAAAACAGAGATCGAATTATCCAAATCATTATCAAGCAGATTGATGAGCAGAAAGTTAAAAGTGAACGTTTTCGTTTTGAGACGGGACTATCTGGTGAAGAAAAGTATCTGAAAGTTCGAGAGTGGTGGAATGATCATCATTTCCATTTAAAATTTGCAGTTCGCTCGCCTGACCTGTTAAATAAAATGCTGGGTGAATCGCTGGATCCCGATACAATGAAAGTGCTCTATCAGGCCAGAGATGCAGGCATTCCCTTTTTCGTCAATCCGTATTATTTGTCTTTACTGCATGTTCGGGTTCCTTATTTTGCAATTGGCGCCGACCTAGCAATCCGTGATTATATTATTTACCAAAAGCAATTAGTTGATGAATTTGGGGAAATTTCGGCATGGGAGAAAGAAGACAAGGTGAAACCAGGGGAGCCAAATGCTGCCGGCTTTTTGCTGCCATCCTTCCATAACATACACCGCCGATATCCCGAAGTCGCTATTCTGATTCCAGACACTGCAGGAAGAACTTGTGGTGGTTTGTGTGCAGTGTGTCAGAGAATGTTTGATTTTCAAAATGGTAACCTAAATTTCGATATAGGGAAACTTCGTCCTATAATCGGCTGGAAAGAAAAATTGAGATCATTAATGGACTATTTTGAAAACGACTCTCAGTTACGGGATATTTTACTTACAGGTGGTGATGCCTTGATGAGCTCAGATCAATCTTTGAAAGAGATCCTGGAAGCTATCTATGAAATGGCGAAACGAAAAAAGCAAGCAAATAAATCCAGAAAGGACGGTGAAAAATATGCCGAAATTGTTCGGGTGAGAATCGGAACCCGTCTGCCAATCTACCTGCCCCAAAGAATTTCTCTCAAGTTGATTAAATTGCTCGCTGACTTTAAAAAAAGAGCTTCTGAAATTGGTATTCAACAATTTGTCATTCAAACACATATTGAATCGGCAATGGAAATGACACCTGAATCAAGAGATAGCATTCGTCGTTTACTTTCTGCCGGATGGACTGTTACAAATCAACTGGTTTTTACAGCTTCAGCATCCAGAAGAGGGCACGCTGCCAAATTGCGCAAAGTGATTAATGATGTGGGAATTCTCAGCTATTACACTTTCACCGTAAAAGGATACATGGAAAATAACTATCACTTTGCAGTGAATGCCCGCTCGCTGCAAGAACAGAATGAGGAAAAGGTGATTGGGAAAATACCTAAAAAGTATTATCAGGTTCTCAGGGGCTTTCCTTCAGATGCAGAACACATGGTTGAAAATATCGATAAGCTTCGGCAAGAGGCCGACCTCCCATTTTTATCCACAGATCGAAGTGTTTTGAATTTACCGGGGGTGGGTAAAAGTATGACTTTTCGTGTGATAGGCATTACCCGCTACGGTCGCCGGATTCTGATGTTTGAACATGATGAAACCCGAAAACATAGTCCGATAATCTACAAAATAGGCCAGGTAATTATCATTGAATCCAAATCCATCAGTGAATATCTGCAGCAACTGGAGAATATGGGTGAGGATATTGACGAATACAAAAGCGTTTTTGGCTATTCCATTGGAGAAACTGAATACCGAATTCCAATTTATGAATACCCATCATACAACTTTGTGACTACAAAAGAAATAACCAACCTGGAATTAAGCTGACCCATAGCATTCCGAGGTTGGTTATGTATTAAATCTAATTGGACTAGGTAGTTTCAATGCATCGAGAAAATTTTTTCCTGCTCACATAATTTAAATAGTTTTTGCAGGTTTTAAGCTTGTTAACTGTTTTCAATTGTAGTTGAGTTGTTCTTTTTTTACTTTTGGCTTCTCAATACTTTATCGATATTCGAAAATGAAAAACTGCCTTAAATATCTAACCACATTACTATTGACAGTTCTAGTGGGGAACACCCTTATTGCTCAGCAATCAAATTCTGAAATAATTAATTCTCCCAGGTTGGTTGTAGTTATTAATGTTGAACAGATGCGGACTGACTATATTGGTCGTTTTTGGAACAAGTTTCAACAAGGTGGTTTTAAACGACTGCTAGAAGAGGGAGCTGTATGTTCAAATACATCAATGAATTTACATGTTCAAAAATCTATTACAGGAGTAGCAACTTTATTTACAGGAGTATATCCATCTCGTCATGGAATTGTCAATGATAACTGGTATGATCGTTTGCGTAGCAAAGAAGTAAATGCGTTGGAAGATGATTATTATATCACTGTTGGGAGTGATTCTGAAGAGGGGAAAATTTCAGCTAGTAAGCTACTGAGTCCTACGATTGGAGATGACCTTAAAATAAATACACGAGGAAAGTCAAAAGTGTTCTCCATTGCTTTAAACCCTGAAAGTGCTGTATTTTCTGCTGGTCATTCTGCTGATGGAGCTTATTGGCTCGACACACAGACAGGTGCTATGATCAGCAGTTCCTATTATATCGAATTATTTCCGGATTGGGTACGATTGTTTAATGATAAAAAGTTTGCAGAACTCTACACCAGTAGAGATTGGTCTACTTTACTGCCGGCAGGAAGCTACGAAGAGAGCCTTCAGGATGACTACATTTTGGAGAAAGGATTTTATAATAAATGGAACACTTTCCCATATAACATCAACAAGTTAAAAGATCGTGCCGGAAGTTATAAAATACTGAAAGCCACTCCATTTGGAAATACAATGGTTAAGGATTTTGCTGTCAACCTCATACAGGCAGAAAACCTTGGGAAAGACAATATTCCGGATTTACTAACAGTAAATTTCTCATCAATGGATTACGAAAATGGGGAGTTTGGTCCAGTATCCGTCGAAATGCAGGATGTTTATTTACGTTTGGATCAGGAAATTGCCCATCTTATCAACTACCTGGATAATTCAGTTGGGAAAGGAAATTCATTAATTGTTCTTACTTCATCCTGTTCATCAAGTTATCCGGTTGATTATTTAAAGGAAGAATATAATATGCCTGTTGGTTATGTGGCTCCAGAGAGCATGGTTGCCTTGTTAAAATCATACTTAAATATTTCCTATGGTCAGAATGATTGGATTGAGTTTGTTAGTGACCAGCAAATCTATTTTAACCGCGATTTAATTGAGAAAAAGGAATTGGATTTAGAGGAAGTACAACGGAAAGCTGCTACTTTTATTAATCAATTTGAAGGAGTAAAATTGGCATTGCCTGCCAGTAGTTTTGAGCAAGGCGATTATTTAAAAAGCCAATTGACCTTAATCTCAAACTCATTCAATTTTAAACGCTCAGGAGATGTGCTGTATTTGCTTGAAGATGGATGGCAGCCACAATACAAATATCAGCGAACAATTTACACCGACCAGGTTCGTATACCAATGATTTGGTACGGTGCAGGAATAAGAAAGCAACGCATTCTTGAAAAGGTTGAAGCAGTTGATGTGGTTCCAACCATTTTTGAGATTTTGGGCTATGATCCCCCAGCTCATACGCAGGGACGCGTTATCAGTGAATTGTTTCGATAAACAAATTCGGTAAAATAAACTACCTCCGGCCAATTTCAAGAGCTTCAGTAAATCATTTCATATCATGTGGATGACATTGGTTCAGCCTCAAAAAGACTGCGAAATCCATCTGAAATGATTTATATTCATTTATTGAGTGAAGATAGCTATCTTCCGAAGCAACAAGCCAAGTTGTCTATAACCTAACTGGTTATCCCTTTTTTCCCTTCAGCTGGAAAAAGGAATCAAAAACAGCCGACGCTGGATGAAAATTTGCTAAAAACCAATTCTTTTTGTGAATCCGCCTGAAGTATTAATTTATCGATGTTTTTCCTTGAACCAGACTAAAAATAAATTATCGAGCTGCTTTTTCTCTTTGAATATTTCTAACAAACTCAATTAAAAGCGGAA
The DNA here is from genome assembly GCF_052690465.1 of Sunxiuqinia sp. A32. Taxonomy (NCBI): domain Bacteria; kingdom Pseudomonadati; phylum Bacteroidota; class Bacteroidia; order Marinilabiliales; family Prolixibacteraceae; genus Sunxiuqinia; species Sunxiuqinia sp. A32. The sequence continues at coordinate 334,110 of NZ_JBQYLI010000003.1, read as the reverse complement.
AAGCAGGGTAGGTCATTCCATGTCCGTAACCATCCAATTCATAAAGAGTGGTTCTTTGATGCCCTGCAATTTTCATCATGCGCATCATGTATGCATTTTCTTCATAGCGGCCAAGCATTTCCATTTCGCGATCGCCTGTTATTAGTAACAAGGGAGATGCATCTGCTCGTACATGGTACAATGGTGCATATTTGTCAACAATTGGCTGAGTATCCGGAATTCCACGCTCTTCACGCACGGTCATGTGTGTAATCGTATGTCCGCTAAAAGGAATTAATCCGGCCAAATTATTCGCATCCAGATCATATTTTTTTAACCAGCTTTTGTCAAGTCCAATCATGCTGGTCAGGTAACCGCCGGCAGAATGTCCCGATACGAAAACCAAGTTGGAATCACCGCCATATTTCGAAATGTTTTTCATCGTCCATGCAACAGCAGTTGCTGCATCTTCAAGATATGCTGGACATTTTGCTTTTGGATACAACCGATAATTGACACCTACAACAGCTATTCCTTTATTTTTGAGTGCGTCCGGAATTTCTTTACTCCCACCTTTTAATCCTCCTCCATGAAACCATACCACCGTTGGAAAATTTTCAACATTCTCCGGATAGTAGAAGTCCAATTTGCATCGCGATTGAATATAGTCGTTCCCTTGTTGAGCAGATTGTTCGTAATAGGGCAAGTCATTTAGCAACTTATAATTTATATCCTGAGCGGATGAAGCAAATGAAAGGAATAAAATTAAGAAGGATAGTAATGTCAGTTTCATTGGGTATGTAAAATTAGTTTCTAACAAATTTAGGCATTAAAAATTGTTATACCCATTTCAATGTCGGAGTTTTCAAATGTAAAAATGGGAAATATTATTGTTTTTGTTTGAGTATTTCCTGTAATCGATACATCTCATCACGAAGGCGCGCAGCTTCGATAAAGTCTAAATCCTTTGCCGCAGCCTGCATTTCCTTTTTAGTTTTTATAATCGCCTTTTCTAAAGCATCCACACTCATGTATTGAACTACCGGATCAGCTGCCACATCAGGATGATCTGCTCCTCCACTATAAGCTTCCTGTTTATTGCTTCGGTATTCATAGCCAATGATTTCTCGCGTTGGTTTCACGATGGCTTGCGGAGTAATACCATTTTCTTCATTATATTTCAATTGCCTTTCACGTCGATAGTTGGTGGAGTCAATCGTCTTCTGCATCGAATTGGTAATCTTATCCGCATACATGATTACCCTACCATTCAAGTTACGGGCAGCACGTCCGGCCGTCTGTGTTAATGATCGCTCCGAGCGCAGAAAACCCTCTTTATCAGCATCCAAAATAGCAACCAGTGATACCTCAGGTAAATCTAAACCTTCCCGCAATAGATTAATTCCAACAAGAACATCAAACCCACCTTTGCGCAATTCTTCCATAATTTCGACCCGCTCCATGGTGTCAATATCAGAGTGGATGTATCGGGTTTTTACTCCCATGTTCGATAAATATTTACTCAGTTCTTCGGCCATCCGCTTGGTGAGTGTGGTTACCAAAACACGTTCATTTTTCTCAATGCGAAGATTAATCTCATGCATTAGGTCGTCGATCTGATTGGTTGATGGACGAACATCAATAATCGGATCAAGCAAGCCGGTTGGACGAATAATTTGCTCTACTATAACCCCCTCAGATTTCTCAAGTTCATAATCAGCTGGTGTTGCACTTACAAATAATGTTTGATTGACCAGATTTTCAAATTCCTCAAATTTTAGAGGCCGATTATCGATAGCAGATGGTAGCCGAAAACCATACTCCACCAGGTTTACTTTACGCGAGTGATCACCTCCATACATGGCTCGTATCTGGGGAATCGTTACATGACTTTCATCCAAAATGGTGATAAAATCTTTAGGAAAATAATCCAGCAAACAGAATGGTCTGCTACCTGCGTCTCTTCCATCAAAATATCTGGAATAATTTTCCACACCCGGACAGTAACCCAATTCCCGCATCATTTCCATGTCGTACTCCACCCGCTCCTGAATCCGCTTAGCTTCCAATGGCTTTCCAATTTCGCGGAAAAAATCAATTTGTTTCACCAAATCATCCTGAATCTCATGAATAGCAGATTTCATTCTTTCCTTGGTGGTCACAAATATATTTGCCGGGTAAATAATGGCTGATTCGAGTTCGTCAATCGTTCCACCTTCAATCGGATCGAAGCTGTAAATTTCTTCGATTTCGTCCCCCCAAAAAACAACCCGTATAGCAGAATCATCATAGGCCAAAAAGATGTCAACAGTATCTCCTTTTACGCGAAAATTTCCTCGCTGAAAATCCACTTCGTTGCGCGAGTAAAGTGCATCAACCAATTTATGTAGAAATTGATTTCTGTTTATTATCTGACCCTTTTTTACAGAAGTTACATTCGCATGAAAGTCTTCAGGATTCCCAATACCATAGAGACAGGAAACAGATGAGACCACAACCACATCGCGCCTTCCGGAAAGTAAGGAAGATGTTGTACTCAACCTCAGTTTTTCAATATCCTGGTTGATGGATAAGTCTTTCTCAATGTAAGTATCAGTTGTTGGCAGATAGGCTTCAGGCTGATAATAATCGTAGTACGACACAAAGTATTCAACCGCATTGTTCGGGAAAAACTGCTTCATTTCGGCATACAGCTGTGCCGCCAATGTCTTATTATGACTTAAAATTAAGGTAGGGCGCTGCACCTTTTCAATCACATTGGCCATGGAAAAAGTCTTCCCCGAGCCAGTCACCCCGAGCAAAGTTTGAAAGGGTATTCCTTCTTCAATTCCCTCTGCCAATTGCTTGATTGCTTCGGGCTGATCTCCTGTTGGTACGTATGGTGCAACTACTTTAAAATCCATGTTCCTAAAAACCGAATTTGGGCTATTTTAGTTCAGTTTAATCCTATTGTAAACCTGGTTTAATAAACTTCTTCTCCAATAGTTACCTTGTAATACTTTGTTACATCAATAACTTCCATCCCAGCTGCCTCAGCAGCTTTCATCCCTAATATGCCGTCTTCAAAAACTACACAATCATCAGGTTTTACACCAATTAGCTCTGCACATTTAAGGAAAGTTTCGGGATGAGGCTTTGAATGGACAATATCATTGGCAGATACCAATCCATCAATATATATATCCATCTTAACCAACTTTAGAACTTTCTCCGAGATTCTTCTGCAACCACCTGTTCCAACAGCTATTGGAAGTTTTCCATGAAAACGCTCAATTACCTGAATTACCGGCTCTATTGGTTTTACCAGATGCATATTATTCTCATATTCCAGTTCTTTAGCATCTCCCATTTCCTGAGGATCAATGTTCTTGTCAAACATCTCATTTAATTTCTCAACAGTGGGATAAAGTGGAATTCCAGCCAATTCAGCAAAAAGAGTGGTTGTAAAATCAATCCCAAATCGTGCAGCCGCATTTCTCCAGGCAATAAAATGGATTGGCATCGTATCTGCAATGGTTCCATCCAAATCAAATATCAGCCCTTTTGCATTTGGAGATACTTCAATCATTTGATTCATAAAATGTAATTGTACAATATTAGCTGACAAAAGTAACCAAATAATGATGATTGCTTTTATTTTTTAGTTTAAGTAAATTTTAACACATTTGCTTCAAATCAAATACAATGAACCAAACGCTGATATCAAATTTCACCTATCTCTCGCAGGTCGCACTATTTGCTGGAATTGCCGTACTTATTTTTGCCTGGGTTGAGAAAAAAGAACAATTGGAAAAGATTGGGCATGTGTTATTTATCTTGTTAGGAGTTCTGGCAGCCTGGATTCTCGCCTCGGGGCAAATTGTTGTACCTGAAATAATTGATGGGCAATTGCCAAAGGAAGCACGTTTGATTTCCTTCTTTACCGGTTTGGTTGTAACAGCTATTCTTGCAGCGGTAGCTATTGTTTTAAAGATTAAGAAATCTAAATACAGCAACTGGATTAACGTTATCATTGGACTGGTAGCCTTGCTGCTTTTCTTTATGGTCTATGAATTAATTAAGGCATAAAAAAGGCTGTCTGCAAATCGCAAACAGCCTTGTAATAATTATCCGTGGTATTTTTATTTAGAGTCTTTACAAGCATTGTAAATTCCTTCAAACAATTCTTTTACATCGCTGGCTGCTACTGCCGAAAATGCTACTCGTAGAACATTATTCAGGTTAATTAAACCAATGCTGTATTTTTCAATTAGTATTTGACGGATTTTTTCTCCATCCAAACCTTCCGCTAATTCTACACACATGAAATATCCGGAATTAAAAGGCAGGGCAGTGAAGAATTCTGCATACTTGTCTTCCTTCAACGCTTCTTTTACGGCTTTGTAACGAGCATCCATAATGTCGTACTTAGCATCTTTTTGCGATTGATAAGCTTCATTCTCAAAAGCATTCAGCAGTAAGGATTGTGAAATATTTGCTGCATTTGAAATGTTTCCACGAACGGCACCTGCTGTTTTTGCTTCCAAAGCACCGTATAATTCAGCATCGCCGCTTTTAATTCCATAGGTCATGAATCCAACACGGAACCCCCAAACATAGTCTTCCTTGGTTGGGCCATCCACTTTAACAGCCAATACATTTTCGTGAAGGTCACAAAGCTGAGAAAAAACACTTTCTTCTTCGATTCCCTCTTCATATACCAATCCAAAATAAGCATCATCCGAAAAGATTACAATCTTGTTCCCTTTGTCTGCAGCGTCTTTGATGATTTTGCTCATCGCTTCTACTTCTTCCGTGGTAGGCGAATAACCCGTTGGATTATTTGGGAAATTAAGAATTAGAATTTTTTTACCGATTTCACCTTCATTTAGCTTTGCTTCAAAAGCTTCCAAATTAAGATGATCATCCTTGAATAATTTATATTTATCCAGAATAGCACCGTAAGCGTGGGTTAGAATCAAGTTGTAATTCCCCCAAAACAAATCAGGAACAATCACTTTGTCACCCTCATCAACAAACATGTAGCCAGCCATACTAACACCGTGTGTTAAGGCATTAGTAACAACAGGTAAGCTAATTACTTTGTCACCCAGCGATGGATTTTTCGCATAAATCATGCTCTTCCATTTTGCACGAATATCCGGACGTCCAAAACTTGGCGCATAAGGAAAAACCAATGAAGGATCTAGATTTACATTTGAGGCAATACTTTCTAAACGCATTGGAGAACCGTTATCTTCAACAGCAGCACCAATGGTGGCGTTAATCTTGGTTCCTTTTGCATCAGCAGTTTGTCCTAAAATTCCCTTTTTCGGGAAAAAGATATTTTTACCTTTTGCAGATAATAGATCGTAAATAACAGGATTTTTCGATTGGATAATTTTGTTTAATTCTTCAGCTTGAGGATTCATTATTAAATAATTAATCGTTTTGAACCAATTGTTCTTCTATTATTTGTAACGAGTGCAAGATATTAAAAAATCTTTTTCAGAACTTTATGCATTATCAAAATGAAAATAGAATTGATGTTTTCTTCACGAATTGTAAAATTATTGAATGAAAAGCATTTGCATCTGCTCATTTATACTTATTTGAACAAATCTTCGTCACGAATGATCATCATAATTGCAGAATGAGGCAGGATAATGTATTTCTCCTTGTTAAACTCAATTTCGAATCCACTTTTATGAAGATAAATTGCCAAATCACCCACCTGTGCTTGTAAAGGAACATATTTAACTTCGTCCTTGTTTTCTTTCCAAGGTTCGTCTTCATCTGTCATTGCCGGAATGGGATATCCAGGGCCAACTTTTACAATGTATCCGCTGTGTACTTTCTCATTTTCCTGTACAGTTGGAGGCAAATACAAACCAGATTGAGTTTTTCCTGCCGGATTCTTAGGCTTGACCAAAACCCGGTCTCCCACCATAATAAACTTCGCTAAATCCTTTTCTTCAATTATCAGAGACATTTCCTATATTTTTTCGCAAATATAATATTAATAACAAATGAACAAAGATACTTTCTTAATCGGCAAGAGGTAAAGTGAAACTAACTTCAGTTCCTTCTCCTTCTTCACTTTCAACAAAGAATTCTCCTTTGTTTTTTTGCAGGAATTCTTTCACCAAAATAAGTCCGATTCCTGTTCCTGATTCCTGCAACGTCCCTGGAGTTGAAAATGAAATGGATGCTTTCACTTGCTGAAGAACCTGTGGATTCATTCCAATTCCTTTATCAGTGACACTTACAATCATAAAGTCACCTTTCTCAATAGCTGAAATTCTGATTTCACCATTTTCTTTCGAATATTTTATCGCATTTGAAAGAATATTTCTGATGATAGATCCAAGCATATCGCTATCTGCAAAAACTTCGCTATTGCTATTTACTTTAATAAAAAGCGAAAGCTTTTTAGCCTGAATCGATTGATCAAATAGCTCAATAACTTCTCTTAATATGCTTTCCAATTTTATGGATTGTGGCGAAAATGGGATTATTTCATTCTGTACCGTTGACCACTTTAGAAGATCTTGCAATAAATGATAATTTTGGTTGGATATTGAAGCCAATTGTGTGATCAGATTCCTTTTTTCTTCGCTTGACATTACATCGTATTGCTCATTCAACATATTAGAAGTAACAGCGAAATTTCCAATGTGATGGCTTAAATCGTGAGACACCAGCGACAAAAACTTCTCCTTATTAATGGCCAGATTTTTATATCTCTCCTGGCTGGTTCTAAAGGAATTGGTAATCGTCTCCAATCGAAAATAAAGCTGATCGAAAACATATTCATTTATATATGCCATCAATGAGATCATCACAAATACCACCGTTACACGCTCCAGCCAATCTGGATTATAGTCTGGGAACCAGCTTTCATTTTTCAAGAATATAAAGCCTGCAAGATTAACTGCTGTAAAGATTACCAGTGTCCATATTCCTCTTCTTTTACCTAACAGAAGAATAATGGGAATTGGCACTAAAACAGCTGTTAATATTCCTGTATTATTCATCCCTCCTGACTGAACAAACAGTATGCTAATCACGCAAATTAGACCAATGAAAATATTAATAACCTGATTCAGGTACTTCTTTATTTTGAGGAAATAGATAAGGATGCAACCTAAAACAAAGAATGAACTGTCCGCCAGAAGGAATTCATAATCTTTAGTAACGATGGCCGCAAAAACAAAGAATAATGAAATAAAGAGAAAAAAGTATAAAAAGAAACTTACTAAAATGCTCTTCTTTTTCTCGTAAAGACTTGCATATGCCTTGGTATCAGCAGTAAGAAAATACTTACGTATATAATCGATCAGCATGTTTTGTACAATTCGTTTTTTGAATTATTAAAAATACGTAATTCAAATATTCCATGCACAATGAAAACTATTTTCTTACGGGTCTATTGACTATTTTAATATTCGCCAATTACGTCCGTTAAAACTTCAAAGCCCGAATTGGTTACCAAAATAGTATGCTCAAATTGAGCTGAAAGTTTTCCATCACTGGTACGGGCAGTCCACCCATCATACTTGTCAACCCGGGTTGTAGGTCTGCCTTCATTAATCATGGGCTCAATCGTGAACGTCATTCCAGCTTGGAGGATGGGCCCTGAGTTACGGCGGGCAATGTGGTCAACCTGAGGCGCTTCATGAAAATCAAGGCCGATACCATGCCCGCAAAATTCGTACACTACACTGAACTTATTTGCCTTAGCATAACGTCCGATAACAAACCCAATATTGCCCAAATGATTTCCAGGTTTTACCTGATCAATACCCAAATCAAGGCAATGTTTTGCCACGTCTACAATTTTTGCAGCCCTCTTTGAGATTTCACCAACTGTATACATTCTGCTGGTGTCTCCGTAATAACCATTCAATATGGTGGTCACATCAATATTTAAGATATCACCTTCTTTCAAAACTTCAGTTGGACTTGGAATTCCATGGCAAACCACTTCATTAAGCGAAATACATGATGCTTTTGGATAACCATTATATCCGACAGTAGCAGGAATGGCTTTATGGTCCCGAATAAACTCTTCAATAAGATTATTTAAGTGATCAGTGGTCACACCTTCCTTCACATACTCTTCAATCATAACCAGACATTGGCCTGCCAATTTGCTGCTTTGACGGATGCCTTCAATCTGTTCTGGTGTTTTAATTATTATCTCGCTCATGAAAAAAATTTTCGCAAAAGTCGTTAAAGCTTCTTTATTTTCAAAGCTGAACAATAGTTTTATAGAAAGGTTTAGCAATTTTCTTGATAAATGAAACGATCTAGTCACCAGGGTTTCAAAAAAAACATCCATAATTTCTGGTTTCGTTAACAACTATCAATATTTTTGTAACTCTTATTATTCTGAAATAATCATACGTTCAGGAAAGCTCAAGTTGTCGTTTAATAATTAAATCTTTTATTGCGGGATCCTCAAGATTTGCCTTCATTTGAAAAGGTGATTTCATTTTGAATAATTTCCCTGAATCGTAACATAGGCTAACAATGAAAAAATATATTGAAACACTTCAAGTTAAAAGCTATCACACCAACCAGTTTGCAAAAGCATCGGTGCCAATGCTTTTTAATTTCATGCTGGAGGCTGCCTGGGCTCATGCACAAGTGATGGATTGGGGATATGATCAGTTAAAAAGCAGCAATTTATTTTGGGTTTTGTCGAGAATGTACGTGGAGTTTGAAAAATACCCTTCCTGGCAAGATGAGATCGTTCTGAATACCTGGTCTGCCGGCACTGATGGCATGTACGCATACCGGGATTTTATTCTGGAGACAAAAACCGGAGAACTAATTTTAAAGGCTAGTACCTCCTGGTTGATCCTGGAACATGACACCAAGAAAATCTTCTTGCTAAGAAATTATCGCGATACATTCCCAAAACTTGAAAGTAATGATGCTTGCAGAAATCCCAAGCGGATCAAGCCAATTGCACATCCTAATTCGATGAGCTTTGTTCCCGTTCAATTTAGTGAGCTGGATGTAAATATGCATTTTAACAGCGTGAAATACTTGGAACGTGTGATCAATGATTTCGGAATCGAATTCCTAAATAATAATGAATTGGCAAGTATCGAAGTGAACTACCTGAAAGAAGGAATGGCGAATGATTCGCTCGCAGTAGTGCACAAAAAGATGAATGAAACGGAGTATTTATCCGGAATTGTTAGAGAAGCAGACAAGCTTGATTTATGCGCGATTCATACTAAATGGAAAGAGCGCAACTGACTATTCATTTAGCCAGTTGGTAATCGCATTCAATTTCTCATCAATAGACATATACCCATCGAGCCAATTGATTTTAGTCCCTTGCTTTTCCATTCGGCGAAACCAGGTCATCTGGCGCTTGGCAAATTGATGGATAGCGATTTCAAGTTGGACAAACATTTCATCATAGCTAAGTTCACCAATCAGATGTAACGTGAGATATTTATATTCCAGGCCGTAATAAGTCAGTTTTTCTGGCGTCAGACCCTTATCCAGTAAAACCTGAACTTCATCAAGCATTCCTTCACTTACTCGTTGCTTTAGCCGCTCAGTTATTTTTTTACGTCTGTGTTCCCTGTCATATTTTACACCAACAACCAAACTGTTTATTTGCGGCATATCCGTGTCAATATCTGGATGATGTTTCAAGTATTCTTCGATTTCAATTGCCCGGATTGCTCTTCGTTTGGTTTCAATATCTGTTTTGTTGTGCAAATCAGGTTTATACTTTCGTAGTATGATTTCCAGTTCAGCAAGGTCTTTCTCTTCCAGTTCAGCTCGAAATTCCACATTTTTGGGAACTTGTATGAGTTTGTAGTTTTTAAGAACAGCCTCCAGGTACAGGCCACTCCCACCGCACAACACCGGAAATTTTCCTCGCTTAACGATATCGTCATATACTTTTAAGAAATCAGATTGATATTCAAAAACATTGTATTCATAGCCCGCATCCACAATGTCAATCAAGTGATAAGGGATGTGTTTTCCCTCAATATCATAATCCTCATAATCCTTCCCGGTTCCTAAATCCATCCCCCGATAGACTTGTCGTGAGTCCGCTGAAATTACTTCACCATCCAGTCGAAGCGCAGCGTGGGCGGCAACAGTTGTCTTGCCAGAGGCAGTTGGTCCTAAAATGGTAAGAAGCTGGTATCTTGATTTTTGCATGAATGTATGATTTTTATGATCTCTAATTCTGCCCATAAAATTATTCAACTATGCAAAATAATGTATTTTTGTAACGCAAAACCAGCATCTATGGATATTAAACAAGAATATATACGTCTTTTGAATGATAGTTGGCAACTCACCATTGAGCCAAGACAATTTTGGGAAAGTCGGAAATCAGGGGAAGGCGACGTAAATGTACTCTACAGATTCTTTCTGCCGATTGTTTTCCTCGTTGGTATCGCTATATTTTTAGGCGAACTGATTACCAGTCCCGAGTTTCTGTTATCCTATGCTATCTCAAAATCCTTTCGGGAAATTGCCGTTTATCTTTTGCAATTTTTTGCTGCCAGCTATTTGACAAACGAACTGCTAACAAGTTTCGGAGGAAGTAAAAATATGTCGCTCGTGAAGCCGGTAATTGCGTATTCATTATTTCCATTTCTCCTGGTATCTGCTGTAACTGGGTTATTCCCTGCTTTATATGTGCTCGAAATATTGGGTCTGTATGGCGTTGTTCTTTTCGTTTTGGGTGTGCAGGTTTGCTTTGAGATTCCGGAAGGTAACAGAACACGGTACATTCTTATTACTATATTGGTTAATTTCTTTACTTTCGCCTTGATAAACGTTATTAGTTGGAAACTATTTCAGGCATTTTTTGCATATGGCGCATAAACCACAAAATATAAATATCAAGAATAAACGAGCTTTCTTCGAATATGAAATTTTGGAACGGTTTGTTGCTGGAATTCAATTGGCTGGAACTGAAATTAAGTCGATTCGCAATGGAAAAGCAAGCCTGGTTGATTCCTTCTGTCGGTTTACAAATAACGAGCTGTATGTCGTGAATATGAATATTTCTGAATATGACTTTGGAAATATCAATAATCATGAGGCCCGCCGTGACCGCAAATTGCTGTTAAGCAAAAAAGAGCTGCAGAAACTTCAGAAGAAAATTAAAGAAAGTGGCTTGTCCATTATCCCACTAAAAATGTTTATTAACGATCGGGGACTTTGCAAAATAGAAATTGCACTTGCCAAGGGTAAAAAAACGTACGACAAGCGGGAAAGTCTTAAAAGCAAGGATGCTAAGCGAGATATCGATCGTGCAATGAAACACTAATTTTCAACACCCTCTCTCCTTTTCCTTTAAAAAATAATTTAGAATTCATCTTGATAAGTTGCATTGAGCCATGCAATTGTAGTAACTTGTTAATTCGTTAAAAAAATGAATTAGTCATGAAAAAGTATGTATTAATAGTTGCCATAATTGCTGGTTGTTTAATGATATCTGAGACAACATCAGCACAAGGATTTCTGAACAAGTTAAGCAAAAAGGTTCAGGATAAAATCGAAAATAAAGTTGAAGACAAGGTTGATGAAAAAGTAGACGAAAAGCTGGATGAAGCATTTGAAGAAAATGAAGAAGCTGCAGCATCAGACGAGGAAAAGCAAAACGAACGTCTTCAAAAAATGATGAAGGGTATGGGATTGTCTGGTGATCCTGTCCCAATTGAAGATTCATACACGTTCGATTCAAAAATCCAGATGCATATTGAATCCTACAAATCAAATGGGAAGTTAGATAATGAGGGCGATTTTGTGACATACATTAACCCGGAAGGAAAGAATTTTGCCTACGAATTTATTTCAGGCGACATGGAGCAAAAAGGGAAAGGTATGTTTATTATGGATTTTACGAATGGCGCCATGATTATACTTTCGGATGATAAAGGTGAAAAAAACGGAATTGTGTATGGAATAAATCTCGATGAAGCTATGGATGATGCCTATGATGAGTTGGATGAAGAGCAAATCAAAAACATCAACCTGAATCCATACCTGGAAAAAACCGGAAGATCGAAATCAATTGCAGGATACACATGCGAAGAATATAAGTATAACAACCCCGAGGAAGATACAGAAGCAAGTTTTTGGATTAGCGAGAAGGCCAACTTCAAAACAAGAGATTACATGAGCTCCATCTTTAAATCTGCCGCATACTCCAGAGGAATGCCATGGGGTTTTGTAATGGAATCTGAATCAATTAACAAAGAGAACAACGAACGCACCCTGATGAAAGTAACCGATATCGACGACAACGCCAATAAAAAATTCAACCTGGGTAATTACCAAATAACCAATCTTGGTTCGATGAATATCCCCACGGGAGACGAAGAATAGTTGATTGATCTATTTTAAAAAACTCAAAAGTCCTACTGAGCAAAACAAAAAATGCCAAACATACTACTTATGAAATCAATCTTATCCAGAATAGCAATCGGATCATTTGTACTAATTTTTTGTTTTGGATGCTCACAATCGGCTTTTGCTTTAACCGTTCACGATACATCATCGTTGGACTGGAAACTATGGGGGTATCGACCCAATGTTTGGCGAATGAATTTCAATTTTGACTCCCTATCCGGAACTTGGGCCGAAATACAGGGCATAGATGCTACTGTCCCAGGCTCAGTTCGAAATGCTTTAAAGGATGCCGGAATAATTCCTGATTGGAATGTCGGATTGAACTATACTGCATCCGAATGGGTAGAAAACCGACATTGGCTTTTTTGCGCAAAGATACCTGACGAATGGGTGCCTGAGAATAAAGAAAATGTTGCGGTTCAGTGCTTGGGGCTTGATTATAAGGGGTATTTGATGCTCAATGGGAAAGAGGTAGGATATTTCAATAACGCATTTATTCCATACAATTTCAATATTGGGGAGTTTTTAAAGGAGACAAACAACACGCTGGTCTTTGTATTTGAATGCCCCCCGGAAAACCTAGCCCAAATAGGATGGACATCTAAGATAAAAGACTGGAAACCACGTTTTAATTACGGATGGGACTGGGTACCGCGTATTGTTCAGACTGGTATTTGGGATAAGGTACAATTAGTTGTTAATACCGAACAAAATGCGATTATAGAAGATGTCCGACTTGTTGCTGAAGCGGATAGAGACACCGATAGTGGAGATTTAAAGATTAATTTATCATTTAACAAACTGCCTTTAAAGAGTAAAGTCAAAATCAGTCTTGCAATGCAGGATGGTGAAGTAGTAAAAGAAGAAACGATAACAGCAACTCAATCTGTTCAAAATATAAACTGGAGTCAATTGAAAATTATACGCTGGTATCCCAATGGCAGTGGGGAACAGCCACTTTATCATTTGAATATTTCTTTATTGGGTGAAACGGGAAAGGTCGTTCAACAAGTTAATCGGAATATTGGTTTTCGTCATATTGAATGGCAGCCTTGCGAAGGTGCAGTTCCTCATGCAGAACCATGGCTTTGTAGTATAAATGGTCATCCAGTGTTTTTGCAAGGAGTAAACTGGACACCCATACGACCAAATTTTGCCGACCTTAAAGAAGAAGACTATCGAAAATTACTCTCCATTTATAAAGATTTGGGATTAAATATTATACGAGTGTGGGGCGGCGGTTTTCCCGAGAAAGAATGGCTTTATGATATCTGTGACGAAATGGGAATTCTTATTTGGCAGGATTTCCCACTCAGTTCATCTGGATTAGACAATTACCCACCAGAGGGAGCTGAAGAAATCTATACGATGAGTAAGATACTCAATCATTATGTTTCCCGTCTCCATCACCATGCATCATTATTGCTTTGGTGTGCCGGCAACGAACTGTATGAAAAAGGAGACATTGCTCCTGTAGATGATCAACACCCACTAATTAATGCCATGAAAAAACAAATTGTGGCGCTCGATCCAACACGGAAATTTGTGCCGGGATGTCCGTCGGGACCAAATATCTATGCGGATTGGAGCAACTTTGGCAGTGGCGATAATTGGGACGTTCATGGCCCCTGGAAGATGCCTTTCCGTGATGAAAATCAGAACATGGATGATGTACATGAGTTCTGGGAACAAAACGATGCTTTGTTTCATTCTGAAGCAGGGGTGCCTGGAGCAATGTCTGCTGAAATGATTCGCAAGTACGCGGGAGATTATGCGCCATTGCCTGCAGACTTTTCTAATCCCCTTTGGCGCACCGTTAATTGGTGGACTGATTGGAAGCAATACCATAAATTTAGAGATAAACAAGTTCCCGAATCACTTGAAAACTATGTAGAGTGGAGTCAACAACGGCAAACAGAAGGATTGAGCATTGCGCTGGATAATAGTAAAAAGCGTTTCCCAAAATGCGGTGGCTTTATTATTTGGATGGGGCACGATTGTTACCCCTGTCCTATAAACACGTCAATCATTGATTTTGAAGGTAATTTAAAGCCATCGGCATTGGAAATTAGTAAAATATGGAGGAAGGATTAATGAGCGTGTAACTCGTTCGAACGAATGTCATACCCATTATGCCGAGAGATTTCGACAAGTGCAAGCTAAGGGTATCTCAGTTAATGTTTAAAATTGGGTGAATCGAATATATTAAATAGTAGGTTTGGTTTAGTGCTCTGGTATGTTTATTTTTATGCTAATTAGAATAAGATAAACTGATACCCTTACACCCCTTAATCGATGAATACTAATTAAAATTCGTGCAATTAATTAGAAATCGTTTCCAGGTTTCTACGTGTATAGGTCCTAGTGGCATTGGTTTATCAATGCTTATTGCAAAAAGAGTGTGAATAGAGATAACAAGATTTTTAAAGCCCTATAGCAGGGTAATTATTAATATCAAATCTTAAAGTTATGTCTATTAAATTTAAAGCAGTAGAAAAAGGCCAGCCCGGCGTTGTAGGTGGCGGCGAAAAAAAATGGTACGCAAATCCAGTGATGGACGGCGAAATGACCCTTGAAGATTTAACCAAATCGATTGAAAAAATCAGTACCGTGAGTGGTGCCGATATTCGTGCTGTATTGTATGCCCTCGTTGATGTATCGATTGACAGTCTTTCCCGGGGTACAATTATCCGCGTAGGCGACCTGGGAAGCTTAAGGGTTACCCTGAAAAGTTCTGCCGAAGAAGAAGAGGCAAAAGTTAGTTCGGACACCGTTCGAAAAGCCGGTATTATCTTCACTCCCGGCACACGACTCAAGGACATGTTAAAGACCGTAAAGTTCCAAAAAGCGAAGTAATTAATTCCCTGCGCAGGAAAATATATTTTTCTGCGCAGATCTTTTCCATTTCCTGCGCATCCGTTTGGAATTTCCTAGGCAGGAAATTTTATCCCTGTGACAACAAGATTTAACATGCTGATTTTCTGCTTTTTGCATTTTACTTAAAATTTATTGATTTGGTTGGAATTTAGGGCTTGTTGACTACCCAAATTAGATTATTTACTTTAAGCTTTGGTTGAGTAATTATTTTATCCGGACGAATGGAATATCTATAATACCTGAAAATTTTGGTGGAGTGCGTAAAATTTTTTGTTATAAATCCATTTTAAAGTTAGATTAAAATCAGACCTATAAAAAGGCGAAAAGAAAGCGAACATGAATTTGCTGTTCACTTTCTTTGGTTTAGACTTATGGATATCATTTTTTAGTCATCAATATCCTCCCAGTTGTCTGGACGTTCATCATAGTCACGAGCTTCCCAATAAGTGTCATTGTTTGGATTCAATTGATTTGAATGATTGTCTAATTCATCTTGTGTGTAATTGTAACTTGAATTTAAGCTCATAATCTTATTTTTAAAATTAAATTTTATCGAAAATAGATAATGCTTTCCACTTGATTAACATTATTTTATTACTTCGTAACGAAACCGTAATAATATGGAACGAACTGAAATTCTATTGGAGGAGAATGCATCACTAAAAAGACAAGTTGGAATGTTGAAGAGTGAGAAAACAGAGCTTGAATCAATAGTTAGAGAATATCAGAATCGCGAAGAGCAGATAAAGCGTTACAGGAGAAATGAGAATCTACCAATTGTTCTTAGGGAAGTAATAAATAACAAAACGAACTTTTATTTAGTATGTCCAAGTAGTATTGTTTGTGTAATATCCAGAAAGAAAGAGAAAGAAGTATATCTATCCCAAGATAAAATGGGTTATGGTATAGATCCCAATAATACACCTAAACGTAATCCAATTATATTAACAGCTTCTTGGGATGATTTGGGAAAATTAGGGCTTTTTAACTTTCGAAGTTTTGTGAAAATAAATAGATCATATTCGATAAATTTTGCTCAAATCAGGTCTTTTAATGCAAAAGAAGGTGTTTTATTGTTGAAGGATTTGCCCTACAATGTGAAAATAATATTGAAAAGAGAAAGTAAAAAGAAATTAATTGATTTTATTGAAGGGCTTTCTAGATTTGAAAAGCGTATATATCGACATTCAATAAAACAAATCAATCAGTCATATAAAACAAAAAGCCCCTGATTACTCAGAGGCTTTAGTAGTCCCAACGGGAATAATTTATGTGAATTTAAGTAAATCTATATAACTCACTGATATTACCGAAATCCCTTTATTTACAAGGCATACAAACATGACTGTAGGCTATAAATGTTAATTAAACATAGAGTTATTCACATTATTAGGGTATGACTTTCATAAGTCATACCCTAGAGTTACCTTCGGAAACCAAAATATTAATTGCATGGCAAAGGTTTATTTTAAGGTTCTAACAAAAACCGAAGACATAAAAAGAGATGTCAATATTCGTGTTCGCTTTAAAGAAGGGAATATTGATCAATCGACCTCTTCCGGAGAATCTGTTAAATTGCAATATTGGGACCTTTCCAAACAGAAATTTAAGAGAACCGCATTTAAAGGGAAAGATGAAGTAATTAACAAATTAAAGAAACTTGAAGGTCATATTCTTGAAGAAGCATTAAAAACGAATCCAAAAGGACAAGGATGGCTTTACAATGTTGTAGATAAATATCTACACCCATTTAAGTATGTCCAACAAGATTCACAAACAATGTTCAAATGGATTGAATCCTGGATTGACAAATCAGATAATGGATACCGTACCATTCGTGCGTATCATTCGACTTTAAAAAATTTAAAGGAATTTAACCCAAACTTGGAATGGAATGATTTAGATCTGGATTTTTATGCTGACTTCTTAAAATATTTAGCATCTAATGGCTATTCAAAAAACACGATTGCTTCACGAATCAAGAACCTTAAAGTATTTTGCAATGCAGCATCCCAAAGGAAAATTCATGACAATATCTCATTCAAAAGTTTTAAGAAGCAATCCGAGGAGAGTTTTAATATCTACCTAGATGAAGAAGAACTAAAAGCGATCCACAAGCTTGATCTTTCTAAGAAACCATATTTAGATAGGGTTCGTGATATCTTTCTGGTAGGATGTTGGACTGGTTGCAGATTCAGTGATCTTGATAAAGTTACAAGGAGTAATATAGAGGGTGATTACCTTAAAATCGAACAAAAGAAAACGGAGAAACGAGTAACAATCCCTTTACATCCAGTAGTTGTAAGCATATTGGAGAAATATGAGGGAGAAATGCCCCAAATGATAAGTAATCAGAAGTTCAATGATTACATCAAGGACGTTTGCAGTTTAGCAAAACTAAAGAGTAAGGTGACAAAAAGTATTACAAAAGGCGGAAAGCGTAAATCTGAGACTTATAAGAAATGGGAAATGGTGAGTAGTCATACTGCCAGGAGATCGTTTGCAACTAATTTGTATAAATCAGGGTTCCCCTCTTTAAGCATTATGGCAATAACCGGGCATAAAACTGAGAAGGCATTTTACAGCTATATAAAAGTAAAAGAAGAAGAGCATGCAGAGATGCTAATGAAACATTGGAGAAGTAAAAATGACAAAAAGTAAGTTAGATAGAGGAACAGTTATTACAAATGAATTTTTGAGGCAATTAGTAATAATTAATAATACCATCACCAGTAATAAATTTAATTTCATTTTTAACAGGAAACAGGATATTGAATTAGATAGACTTGATATGAAAATGTATCAAGAGGCAAACAGCTATTTTTTTCAACTTACTCAATATAATATTAAGATTAGCGAATTATTAGACCATTCTGCTGTTGACGAAAACAAAGTTGGATTAGTTGGTGAATTATCTTTGCAGATTTACTACATCAAAAGGTTTATGGAAAGTAGACCACTGATTCGACAACAACTAAAGGATTGCTCAAAATTATTATGTACGGATATCTGCAGGAGAAACGTTGTGCTTAAAGAACATATCTTATCTGAAAAGAAGTTGCTAGAAACCGTTTTGTTGCTGAATCCTGTAAATTACCTAGTTAATGCACTAAATCTAGTAATATCTGAAATACATTGTGATTTAAGTCAAAGGAAAAGATATATCATAGTTAGTGAAATTATGCATGAGCTAGGTATATATGAGAATAAGCCTTTTCTGACTCTTGAGCTGGCGGATAAAGAATCTGCTGATAAACTTGAAAAGGATCATGTATATGATCAAGATGGTTCCGATATTATTTATGACCGCATCAAAAAAATTATAAAAAATTACACTCTAAACTATTAGTAGTCAACAAGGGAAAATATTGGGACGCATATTTTCCCTAAAAACTTTCGTATACTATACTTTTATTTGCCAACATTATTAAAAATACTTAATATTTATGTATAAGGAATTATTTGAAAATATTGCTGGTGAACGTGTTATGAGACTTGAGTTAACTGCTGACGATTTAATGACGGTAATGCAAAATGTAGCTAAAGAAACAGCTGATGCTATTATTAAGGATCGAAATGAAAAACCGTCTACGGAACTAATTCCTCGTAAGGAAGCAATGAAGATGCTAAATGTAAAAACGACCTTGACAATGATGCGATGGGAGGAAAAAGGATATTTGCAGCCTCATAGAATTTCAAGTCGGATTTTCTACAAAAAAGGGGAAGTGCTTGCTGCTGCGACAAGGCTTAAAAGAGTGATCGATTAATTGACAAACGAAATGAATAAAAATCATACTATTTATAAGCGCAGCGCGAATGATGGCGAGAAAAATTATTACACAAAAATTGATAATCGTCTTATTAAGGATCTCGATATGAGTGTTGAAGCTAAAATGATAATGATATGGATGTTGAGTCAGGATGATTCTTTTATTGTATACAAAAATGTAGTCAAAAGAGAATTAGGGATTGGAGTAAAGCGGTTTAGAAATGCATGGTCCGAACTTGTAAAACGGAGCTTTATTAAAGACATGGGGCAATCAAATTCTGAAGGGAGGTTTGGCAACAAGAAGTTTATTATTAATGAATACCCGGCAGACAAGGAAACAGATACTAAACCAACAGTAAGTTCTGATGTTGACAATGAAAGTACTTCCTTGTCCTATAAGGATTTGTCAACCGATAGTACTTTATTGAACAACGGTCTAGTGAATGACGGTATAATGCAACGCGAGAAAGAGGTTAGCAAGGAATCGACTGGCGAAAAAGAAACTAGTAATTATAATCAAAGCAATCAGGAACAAAGTAATCAGCAGCAATTTAATCAAGATCAAGAAAGATTTACTAACGGTTTTGACTTAAATCAAAAGCCGTTGGGAGCGACCTCTTGTACTCTTTTACCTATCTTGCCTAAAGAGGATATGTATATTATTAAGCAATCTATTGTTGACTTTTCGGTCGATCAATTTGGGCTCGGTTACTATGAATGGGAAAGATCCATAGAGTATGAATCCCCAGCCTCGTTAGAAAGTTTCCAATCTAAAGACATGATTACTCAAGCGTGGATTCTTCAAACATACAAATGGATACGATATATTAATGAAGAGTTTTTTGAATATGACACAAAATCATGGAAAATAAATGTCCAGGATATCGATTCATTAATAGAGGCATCCTATAATGATTTCTATGGCTATGAAAAATGGGGCGGTGCAATAGAACTTATATCTAGAATTGCCCATAAAGCGTTAAAGAGTGGTAAAGAATATGTTTCGGTCTCGTATCTTACAAAAACCTTTATTAATGCTAACATTAGTCAATTCGAGATGAATTAGGTCGAACAATTCCTAATCAAGGTAAAGCACCATCAATTAAAGAAAAGATTTAAAAACCTGGAATTAAACAATCAATGATAATTTTTAGGAGATATTATAGTAGTCACGTAACTCATCAAAGTTAATATTTACTTCTCGGCTTCTTAGTGCATTTATTCTGCGTTTAAAAAATTTGCGGATCATTTCTTCTTTGTACTTTAGAGTTGCAAAATGTATTGCCCTGTGGCAGGTAGGGCACAAGCTAATTATGTTTTCAGGTACATCCAAGCTAATTTGAAACTTTTCCTGATATTTCATTGGAACTAGGTGGTGCCCTTCCATATAATTCTTACGAGAAGTTTCTGAGATAAAAGAAGTATGGGAAGAATTGAATTCACATTTGAATTTAGCTTTAGCTAATGCAGTGAAGGCAATATCTGGATCTCGACTCCAATACTCTTTCCCATTTTGAGACTTCTTTTTTGGTTTTTTTTTACCTCCCTTACGAAGAACTTTTAGTTTGCCTCTCTGCACTTTTTCATTGTAATTATCTAAATTGATAGGATTAAATCGGGGGGGAAAAGTCGGATTTATATCTTCTTCATTGAGATCTGAGATTAATTCATCAGCAAGTTGATCAACAGGTGTTTTATTATTAAGTAGAATATGCCATAATAATAAGGAAGATTCGGCAATTCTCTTAGTTTTAATTTCATTTAATAAGCTCACTCTATTTGTAAGTTCACGATCTGATTTGAAGTCAGGGAATAGAGCTAGTGGTAAGATTTTTAAACTATTTCTCGATTGACAGTAAATATCCAGTTCATGGTCAATTGATTTGATAAGATCAACAAAATAAACGGTATAATCAAAGCCAAATCGTTCAGATGTTATCTGATGTTTATGAAGAGTCATTTTCCGAAGTTTACTAAACTTCCTCATAAAATACTCTATTTCACGTTGTATATCCCGATTTTCGTAATCATTAGATACAAGATCAACCTTTATATTCTGATTCAGTGTGATTGAATAATATATGTCTTTTCTTCTGGCCTCTTCTGATGGGAAGATTTTTAAAACCCATACATTGAGATATTTTTCTCCATTCATTAAACTATACTTTTCGGGGTAATTAAAGATACAACTATCGGATTCCAGTTTTTCTTGTATCTTCTTGCCTAAACTTAAGAACCGCTGGAAAGTTTTATTAATAAGACTAGATTCTTTGTCGTTCAGATTACTAACCTCGTGATTTCTGTATTGTCGAAGTATAGATCGTGCCGATTTGTCTAAAAGTTTCATAGATATTCAATTTATGTTTGTATAATAGTGTAACATCGTTATTCTAAACAAACTAATCGGCAAAACACCGTATCTTAGCTCTAATTTTTTTGCTATCACAGAGAAACTTATGGAAGTCAGACAAATAATTCGGACTCTTAAAAATGCTTATCTGGAGGATATTATAGATCAAATTCCGATACCCGCTCCATGGTGTGAAGATAGAAATCAGGTAAAAGCAATTTTGTTAGGTTGCGATCCAAGCAACAGACACACTCAAATCATGCCGTATGTATTTACACTTGGGATGAATATTCCAGTATTTAATTCTTTTAAAAAGGCGTTTGAAAGAGATTTAGAAGTAGTAGGATTATCATGGAATTCTGTTTATGTACAGAACCTCTGTCGTAACTATTTCCGAAAAGAAACCAGCGAAAACAGGAGAATATGGCTTGAAGCTTCTAAACTTTGGATTCCTGTATTAGATGAGGAATTAAGTAAATTTGATACAAATATACCTGTTCTTTTGACTTCAGATATGTTATTTAAAGCATTAGTGACTAATCCGGATGCTTACGGTAAAACAATAGATTTTTATGAGTGTAGAACAAAATTCCCAATTGACGCAAGAGATAATTTGTTAAATCGGCCTTTGATACCCTTTTATCTTGGATTGAATGGAAGAACTAAGCAAAGCTATCGGCTTGGAACAGGGAAGTGGGTTAAATATAGGAAACAAATAATTAGACAAATTGAGAAAGAAATGGAGGTGTAGTTTATGAGATAGAGCTAGCCTCCGGCAGGTCGGAGGTTTAGTTTCTTTGTTCGTTCCTCACTTTGTAAATATGCCGCAAACCGGTTTCATACTTCCACCTTTCTTTTGCGACATCCTCGCTCCACTTGCAGGCGGCTCACAAAGCTTGAATAATAACCGCAACCCATTTCATTCACTGCACTTATCATTCATCCGCTTGGCTCAAGGCTGCAAATCAACTTTCCAGTGCAGTTAATACTTCATTCTTCTTGTAATACACCTTCCCACCTGTTTTATATTGCTTAAGCTTTCCATCCCTAGTCCAATGATAAAGTGTAGTAAGGCTTATTTGCAGAAGTTTTACCACTTCTTTTCTAGTAAGGAGCTCCTCTGGTTCCTTCGGTCGCAATTCTTCCTTAAATTCGCTCAAAGCCGCTTTTACTGTAATATGAATCATTTCTTTTAACTCCTGAGGAGTCAATTCTAATACCAGGATCTCTTTCATATCTTATAATTTTATTGAATAAATATAGTACTGGAGAAATATAGGATTGTATGGAGATAATCTTAATTGTCTAAGATAAACTATTTTATTTCCAGTACATCAAGTTCCTTCTCGGCTTCCTTCAGTTTTAGATTTAATTCAACTTTCTCATTGAACTGTTTACTAGTTAGAATAGCAGATCTTAATTTGGAGATTTTCTTTCTTAAACGACCTTTTTCCTTCTGGTAGGATAATATTGCCTCTATCGGCTTATCTTCTAAATCTGTATTACCTGTTAGTTGAACACATATTTCCTTAAATACATCATCAAGGGTACCTTTGAGGTTGAATGCTATAAAGTTGTGATCTTTGTTAAACCATTCTGACTCAAATGTCCAATCTATTACAGCTATATCCTCATTCGCTGGATGTAGATGTTTTGTTGCCGTAGTTATGTATGCTTCCTTTTCAAACTCTACCCAGAATACTATATGGTATGGAATGGCCTTATTTATAAGTTCAGTGATTCTCTTGATGTCCGATTTCTGTTTCAGCTCTATCTTGAATACTTGGATTTCCCGAATATCTCTGGATTCTAAATTTACCGTTTCAGTAGATATTTTGTGTGTCCATGTTATCCGTTGAATATGGTCTGCAAACAACTTTTTCTGCTTCGAGCTAGTGTACCGATCAAATGCATTCTTCGGTATTACACGACCAACTTTTGTCCTGATGGGAAGGTTGAAGTAATCCATCAGCGAATGATTAGGAATGATACCAATTTAAAATCTTCCAGACCTTTAATCTTCTCTTTCAATGCTGTTGTTCCACCTGATCTAAAGAGGCTTAATACTTCCTTTTCCTCCTCCGTTTGAAGTATGGATCCGATGCTCTTCTTCAAAAGCGTTGAGTATTCATCCATCAGGTGATAGTCATCAGTCTCTTCACTTAACTCTTTGCATACGTCTTCTATTGGTTTAGTCTTCCCTCGGGCAAGCATTCGCATAGCATCTAAAATCTTTTTTGATTCTACGTGATTGAGTACCAGCTCTCCATTCATTTTAATATATACCAAGTAGTACGGATGCAGTCTGTTGAGCTTATTGATATTGACACTTGAGTTGACATTCTTGAGTACGAAAATTGTACCACTTTCAAGGATAGTGCTTGATCTCACTACAGCATGTAAACCTTCAGGAATATTGTTTAATTCACCGTACTCCTTAATCATGTTAGACAGGTCCACGCGAAAATCATTCAATCCAAGGTCTGTAATACTCACTCCTTCACGGAGGTCTTCAAGATCGATCACCTCCTCCTGAAGTTTCTGTAGTTGTATTTTCCTGTACTCAAGATCTCTTTCCTCAGTATTAAGGATGTTGTCATCACCGGTACTCGCCATATTACTGATTAACATCTTATTCTCGACTCTTTGCTTCAGGTTGATATAGTTATCGAGTGTCACTTCAGGCCAAAAGTTTACCATGGTAATACTTTCATTCTTTGAGCCTATTCTGTCGATCCGACCAAAACGCTGGATTATCCTCACCGGATTCCAGTGTATGTCATAGTTGATCAGGTAGTCACTATCCTGCAGATTTTGTCCTTCAGAGATACAGTCCGTTGCAATTAGCAGGTCTATTGTTTCAGTTATTCTCGGATACAGTTGCTCCTTGCCTTTCGAAATCGGTGAAAAGCAAGTGAGCAAGGCATTGAGGTCAGCAGGAATCTTCTTCGAAGTACAAGTTTTTGTTGATCCTGTTATCAAAGCTGTATTGAGGCCATATTCATCTTTCAGGTACACACGAATATGTTTGTATAGATAATTAGCCGTATCCGCAAAAGCAGTAAAAACGATGGCTTTTTTATTGCCTTCATTGATTGGATTTTTTACCTTATTATCAAGTAGTGATATTAGATGCTGTAACTTAGCATCTTTCTCCCCTGTTATGTCCACAATGCTCCCCCATAGGTGATTAAGTACTGCAAGGTCTTCATTAAGGTCTTCACTCCATTTAGTTGTATCCATATCCGAGATATGAACCTTAATCTTTTTGCCTATAACCTGCTCTTCATCCGCCCAGTTAGCTTCAAAGTCGAAGTTCTCATCGTTCAGAATCTTGTGAATTCCTTCATAGTCACCTGAGGCGCCATTTTTAATAGTTTTGATGGCATTCTCGATCTGACTAATTATTCCTTCAAGTGTGATACGGAAAGAGTCAACGGAGCTCTCCAAGCGCTTGAGCAAGTTAATACGCATCAGAATACGCAAACTAACCTCTCTGTCCATTTGGGTGAGCTTTCCGCCGGATCCTGATCGAACTTCTTTATCGTACAGATCCGCGTATGCCTGCACCTTGCTCGGCAGTATATAGTTTAAGGGAGTATAGATGGAAAGATTTAGCAGTGTTAACTTCTCTGCTATATCAACGTACGTCACATCTCCGGTATCCGTTAACGGGCTTTGTATCGAGACTGGCTTATTGCGGGTTGGAAATTTTCCTATTGCTGTGGTATCGTAGTAGGTGGTGATATGTTTTCGGGAACGTGCTATGGTCAAGGAATCTAAGATTTCAAAGAAGTCAAAGTCAAGCATATCCAGAAGCTTCTCTGTAGTCCTCTCCTCGGTTTCAAAGCGACTCCAGATATTGAAAGCTTGTTGTGCTTTCCTGAAGATCTGATCGATCCCAGTTTGAGTATCCAACTTGCTGTCTATACTTTCAGCATCGCCTTCATAAGCAAGTGCTAACTGATTACGCAGGTCGTTAAAACGGTTGTTGACCGGTGTTGCTGACAGCATCAGCACTTTGGTCTCGATACCTTCCTGAATTACCTTGCGCATCAGCCGCTGATAACGGTTTTCTTTGCCGACCACTGTGTTGTTGTTTCTGAAGTTGTGCGACTCATCAATTACGATCAGGCCGTAGTTACCCCAGTTCACCGATTCCAGATTCCGACCGTTACTTATTCCATGCTCACGCGACAGGTCGGTATGAAAGAGTACATCGTAACGGAAACGATCGGCAGCAAGAATATTGTTTTTATCGTTATGCCGATAGGTATTCCAGTTTGCCTCCAGCTTCTTCGGGCACAGAACCAGTACATCCTTGTTGCGCATCTCATAGTACTTTATTACACCTAAGGCGGAAAAAGTCTTACCCAGGCCCACAGAATCCGCTAATATGCACCCCTTGTACTTCTCTAACTTGTTTATGGCACCGATAACAGCATCGCGCTGAAAATTGTACAGTTTGTTCCAGACATGTGTGTCTTTGAATCCTATCTGTTCATTCGGCAGGTTATCCAAAGACAGATCCTCCAGAAAGTCATTGAAAATATTGTAAAGGGTGATAAAGTAGATGAACTCAGGGCTGTTCTCTCTATACGCACTCTCAAAATAGTCCTGAACCTTCTGTGTAACATCTTTCAGGTCTTCCTCATTTTCCCACACCTGGTTGAACCAGTCTAAATACGACTGACTATCAGGATACGCCGTTTTATGAATGAGCGTAGGAAATCCTTTTTTGTGCGTGATTCCCAAGTCTGATGTAGTGAAACCACTTACATTTGAATAAGCTTGCGCTTCATAATTTC
The DNA here is from genome assembly GCF_052690465.1 of Sunxiuqinia sp. A32. Taxonomy (NCBI): domain Bacteria; kingdom Pseudomonadati; phylum Bacteroidota; class Bacteroidia; order Marinilabiliales; family Prolixibacteraceae; genus Sunxiuqinia; species Sunxiuqinia sp. A32. The sequence continues at coordinate 307,940 of NZ_JBQYLI010000003.1, read as the reverse complement.
CTTGGTTCACATGTATCATTCCATTCAAGGGCTGATTAATGTGTCTGTTCGATTTGAAGGTGACCTTATCCTTTACCCATTGCGAACACTCCTTCGCAATGGCCCTTTGGTTAAGTTGGTTCATAAGTCGCAGTTCAAACTCACCTCCACACAGCTCTGATTCTCTGTAGATATGTGGAATGTAGAACTTCCGGCTTTCTTTCTGAAACTTCTCTTCAATGAAGGTAGGTGAGCTAAAAATGAAACGCAACTCCTCAATCTTACTTAACTCTTTACGGAGCGCCTCGTACGCATAAATAGAGAAGGTTGATGCAGCAATGCTGAGCTTACTACCTGTTTTAATAGTTTCCTTTAAGTCATCACCTAATCTCGTATTTACGTTATCAATAAGCTTCATACTTATATACTAAGTTCTTTCACATGTTTGGAAGTCGCTTTGATCAATCGGTTCATGTTATCAGCTAAATTCGATAATATGGCTTTCCATTCATCCTGAGAATTTTTATATCCTCCTGATATTTCCTTTCGAATACTGCATACACGGTATCCTTCAAGGTCTGCCCAGTTTAATTCTCCACCAAAGCTTGATTCTATTTCCGGCCGGTGCTTCCTCAGTGCTTCAAGGATATCGATGTTTTCTTGTTCAGAATCTTTCCCTCTATCAATCCGTAGTTCAATTCTGCAATTAGTCTGATTAACCCAGTACACATAGGTCAACCCTTTCTTACCGGCAGTCGATCCTATCCATGCATCTCGCCCCGATGCCTTTATCGCGGCAAAATGTTTAATGTTTATAGAAGATGATACCTCCAGGAGATCATCCCAGAACTGTCCCCTTAGTCGATCATTCTCATTATCTGCTTTTCTCTTCTGTCCTATCTGCTTTGACTCTGCACTTGGTCCTGCAATGAGCGATAGCAATGGAGCTGCTGCGCTTTCCCCGATCTTAATAGCTTCAACTCGGAGTAAGTAAAAATCACAGTTGTTTTCACCCTCGTTTAGCCATGTTAATGCATTTATGTGCTCCTGCTTAGGTGTCTCAACTATCCATATTGCTACTTTAGCTGAGAACGATGATAAGTAGGTTATCAGCTTTCCAAGGTGATCATGATCGCTGTTGCCGTATTGGTTTTCGATCACAACTGTTTCACCATCCACAGTCTCGGCCTTTATATCCACGCTGAAGTTCCCTGTGGACTGTTCACTCATTGGACTGATCAATTCTATACCAATGGCATCGCTAACCACATCGATATTATCTCTTAACCATGGAGTAAAGTGTCTTGGTTCAAGCGGAAATGCTTCCCGGATTCCGATACGGGTGATTTTTTCTACCTTGTTCATTTTAGCTGTACAATTTCCATTAGTTTTTCATAGCTAACTACCTTATCTACAAATTGAACTTCACCATCACTAATTTTTTCAAAATGTTGCTTTGCACAGTGCATTTTGAGTGTCTCTATTGGTCTTGTTTGCAGGTCCGATTCAGAACCTTTAGTCTCTGCAACAAAATAAATATTTCGTACTTTATCCTTGTCGAACACAATTGCCCAGTCAGGGCTGAACTTTGCAACAGGTGTTGAAACATAAAAGCTTTTAGGAAGCTTGGCGTAAACCACTACTTCAGTGCTGGTCTCTAAAGCTGAAGCAAAGTCTGACTCCACCTTAGAATCAGAGGTCAGAAAATCATAAATATGCTTTTTGAGCAGTTCTGACTTACGAAGTGCGAATTTATCGTTGGTAAACACTGTCCTGGCATCGTGCCTGTCTTCAGTTTTGTGATAAACGATGTTGTTAATGATCAAGCTGGCCTTCACTTCATTGATCAGCTTACTACACTTACCTATAAACTCTTCCGGATTCTTTCGAATCAGCAAAAACTTCTCCTGCTTGATTTTCTTGAGTATCTCTACAATCGTCCTTCGGGTTAGATTTGTCTGCTCCTCAATTTCCCCCACCACGTCATAGATCGTATTAGTATATAGATCGTTCTTGATTTTAAGGTATTGCCGCTTGGATTCTTTAACCAGTTTACCTTCCTTCATTTGCTCAGCGGTGCCCTCTTGTAACTCACCTGTTTTAACTTCATACACACGATCGCCGATGTTGAGCTGAGCATCTATCATGATTTTTGAATCCTGAATGAGCTTATCGGTATCGAATTGTACCTCATAAATAGTTTTTAGGTTAATCCTGTTCCAGAGCTCCTGGAACTCCTTTTTCTTAAAGTTCTTGTTGGTGTTGAGTACAACCGTCTGACGTTCATCTTCCGGTTTGAATTCAGCACCGGTGTAAACAGACTGAAGCAGTTTACAAACTGATTCTCTGAAAGGCTCTAAATTCTCCGGTAGCGGAACGTTCATCTTTTCGATCAGTTCCTTACCTACAACAGTGATTTTATCATCTTCATCAATGATGTCGTGTTTGTACAGTATCTTATTGAGTTTTTTCGATTCCTCTTCGGTTAATCTGTGATCCTCTCCATGCTCGTTGGTAATCATCTTGCCAACAAAGTATTCCACTTCCGCTTTCTGTGGACGGTCCTTGAGTGTATCAGCAATTTCCTTCTGAAGTCCTTTTGCAAAGGCTTCATAAGATTCAGAGGCGATGACTGTGAGTTTATTTGTTTCATGTACCCGTTCACCAACCACATCAAAATCCTGGCGGATTCCATGGTCGTTTACACAGAGGCGCATACCACGTCCAACCTCCTGCCTGCGACGGGTAAGACTACCACTATCGGCATTCTTTAGCGCACATATTTGAAACACGTTGGGATTGTCCCAACCTTCTTTCAAGGCCGAGTGAGAAAAGATAAAACGAGTTGGCTCTTCAAAACTCAGAAGTCTTTCCTTGTCCTTCATAATCAGGTCATAGGCTGAGACATCATCTGATTCCTCAGATCCACGCTTTAACTTAGGATCAATGGTTTTTCCTTTCTTATCGATCGAGAAATACCCATTGTGTACCATGGCTGCATCATCTCGTCTAAGGTACTCTCCATAGTTGACAGGCATGTACCCTCTGTGCACCTTGCCTGGATCCGTTTCTCTCAGGAAATCGTTATATTCCTGTTCAAAGAGGTCTAAAAACTCGTTCTTTACTTTGTTATATTCGTCTTCAAATATTTGTGCGTACTCACCTAATTGTTGTTCTCCCAGCTCATCGTACACACGGTATTTTTCTACACTATCGATAAAGAAAAGCGAGAGCACTTTAATGCCCTGGCCGAAGAGTTGCTTTTCCTTTTGCAAGTGCGAGAGAATACATTCTCTTATCTGTACCCTTCTAAATGTGTTTTCATCCTTGTCGTTAAGTATATCTCCCGGATGTATATCCTGACCGCCAACGACTATCTTATTCAGGTAGCCATTAATTTCGGTGACTGTTTGATTTTTGTATGCAGGCATATTGCCGGATTGCTCATAAAGATTGTAGCCTTCCTGCACTTTAACACGCTTTTTAGTAATGCTCCCTGAAGCTGTTCGTTTCTCATGTTCAATCCAAGCAACAGGCGGCTTTGTCGTGCTTAAGCTTATGCTTTCTAAATAAAGATAACCATTAGTACCTGTTGAGCCTTTGAGGTTGATACCCTTGACCTGAATCTTTTTTACTAAATGCTGATTGTAGGCATCCAGTGCATCTAAACGATATACCTTGTTGTAGTCTTCCTTATGAGTAGCAGAATACCTTATTGCGAAAAGCGGATTAAATTCCTGCATCATCTGAAGTGCAACCGGACCATCAACCGACTGTGGCTCATCAATTATGAGTATCGGATTTGTTTGCGATAATATCTCAATGGGTCTTCTTGTTCCAAACTGATCAAGCTCCTGAAAAATCCTTAAAGCATCTTTTCCCCGTCGGCTAAATGCCTGGGTATTAATGATCATTACGCTGATACGATTGTCGGATGCAAAGTTTTCGATATCCTGCGGACGACCGGAGTTGTAAATAAATGGATTGATCTTGTGTCCGTACAGCTCCTGAAAGTGATCCTGTGTTACCTCAAAGGACTTGTACACTCCTTCGCGAATGGCAATACTGGGTACAATAACAATATACTTGCTCCATCCGTATTTTTTATGCAGCTCGTACATCGTACGGATGTAGCTATAGGTTTTCCCGGTACCGGTTTCCATTTCGATGGTAAGATTGTAACCCAACCTCACACCACGGGGGTGCTCGATTTTCTGGCTTTCGTGCAGGTCGTTATTCCGTTGAACTTCCTTAATATTTTTAAGCACCTGAGTTTCCAGAAGTTGTATAGCGGAGTTGCGATATCCTATTTCTTCTTCAATGTCGAAGTCAATGGCCTGTACTCCTGTAGCTACCTGTTTGGCTTTGCGTATGAGTTCCTTACTGCGTTCCAAGGTGAAGCGGTTGGTTTTGAGGGGTTGTCCTTCAAAGCAATCTACTACAGCCTGAACCGCTTTTATCTGAAAGTCTTGTTCTTTAAACTGTAGCTTCATTATTGTTCTATTAGTTGTTTTAGTCTCATTCCTGAATCTGTAATTCTGTATCTCTGGTTAGGATGGGTTGGTGTCTCAGGGTATTCCATTTCTATCCACCCATGGTTTATTAAAGGATCGAGGTATTTCTTGCGGTTTGTTGATTGGTTGCTCAGATCCATTTTGCCAAACAACTCTTCTCTTTTTACCCACTTTGCTGTAATACTAAGAACCTCTGCAACCCTATCATGAACTTTATTAGCAATTATAGTTTGAGCTTGGTTACGAGCTCCGTTACTAACTCCGTTACTAACTCCGTTACTAAACTCAACAATATCTCCTAAGTCATTAAAAACAATATCATTAACTTCGTTAGTAGCTTGGTCATTAGCTCCGTCACTTACCTGGTCACTGATGTGAGCTGGAAGAGTAACCAGAACATAAGAAGCATCATCAGTTTCAAAGTCAGGATCAGGTGAACCATTAGCTTCCATGGCTCTGTAAATGGCAGGGAAACCTGTTCCTCGTCCTTCGGTTAAACGAAGCTCCTTTAAAAAGTCTCCAATTCTTCGGTTGCGATATTCCCGGGCGATAATTCTTTTTTTGGTGGATAATACCTGTTGATTAACTGGCGGTACCGGTCCCGGGTGACTTAGGATGGTCATTCGATCGGGGAAAATTTGAATTTCGATAGGGGCGCCATGATCGTACCCTTTATGATAGACCGCATTGGACAAGGCTTCCTCGACTGCTTCAAACGGGTAATTGTAAAAACGTTCGGCCTCTGCAACATCCGGATGTTTCACTACTTCTTCGTTGATGATGTTTGTGCTGATGTAGGAAAGCGCATCGCGGAGTTGTTTATGCAACGGCCCTTTAAAGTACACTTCTTTAAAATTCTTTCCCGAATCATCTTTGTGCCATACCAGCTCAATCCATGCCCGGTCAAAGTATTGTTCCGGTTGTTTCGAAAAGAAGAGTAAGCCTACATTGACCGGTCGGATATCTTCGTTCGGACCTTTGGCAATGAGCATTGTTTTACACAAGTCGGTGAAAGGCATCTGTGCACTTTCTTCAAGCAAACTGCTTTTGATCTCCTGCAGGTACTCCCGGATCAATCCTAAATCCAAAGCTCCAATCGTAGCCTGATTATTTATCCGATCATCGAAAGGTATACGCGCAGCAAGCTCCTGGAGCCTTCTTAGGTTTTCTCCCTGCGCTTTAATACTATTTGATGTTATCCTTATGTAAGGAACACGTTGTACTCCTTTACCTAATGTCTCAGGCGCTTCGTATGGCCTGTTATCTCCGGCAGGACACCAAATAACAAGGATGTGCTTATTGTCAAATAAATAAGGCTGAACAACTGGAAAATAATTAGGCGAAATTTTATGTCCAAGTTGAATAATATTCTTTTGGATACTATCTAACTGATTTTGCTGCAACCCAGCAGGAGGCAATACAGGTTGACCATCTTGTTCGGCAATACCTACAATAATGTAACCACCTCCCCAGTTATGTATATCGTTTGCAAAGGCACACATGGAGTGAATTACATCCTCGGGGTTCCAGCCTTGCTTAAACTCCAGGCGTTCCCACTCAACGGTATTGCCGTGTACTAAATCTTCTATGTTTACCGGTAAGGCCATTATATAACTTTCATTTCGGTTTCCGGACTGAGCTGCTTGAGCAACTGTTTTACATTTATTTTTGCCGTATCGTTTTTAAAGCCACTGTCTTTAAACACGATTCGCAAAGGTGCATCTGCAGCAATGGCTTTGGCAAAATCTTCATCTATTCCGCTATCAAAACAGGCGTACAATGAGTTTTCTGCGACTTTGAATACTTTCTTCCCGGACACTTCTGCCTGCTCTATTTTTAGGGATAAGGGCAAGCCCCAGTCCAGCATAACCTGGGCAAGCAGGTCATCTGCTATGCGGTCTGGTTTTACATTATCAGCAAAGAGGTCTAAGTTGCTTTGGTTATAGTCTTGCGGCTTATAATACACATCCTGCATGTTGCTGCTGTCTAAACGATAAACGCGGAAGCCATAATCGATATCTGCGCCGGATTCTTCTTTGATCTTCTTCGCTGCTCTGCGGATTCGTTCTTTCCCAATTTCACAGAGGTTTTTATACCCAGCCTTATAAGCATCCGTTTTCGCTTCTGTTTTTTCGGGTATTTGAACCATAATAAATTTTCTTTTCCCCGTGTCCTTCGAATTCATTTGAAGAACTGAATCGGCAGACGTAGAAGATCCTGAGAAGAAATCTAAAATGATATCATCTTTGTTAGTTGCAATTTGAATAATTCGATTAATCAATCCCGTTGGTTTTGGGTTATCAAATGGTGCGCTGGTTTGAAATAATTTCTTTAACTCTTTTCTCGAACTATCTGTGTGCCCTACTTCATCATATCCCCAATAGCTGTTTGGAACTACACCATCTTGGACTTCTGATAGATATCGCTTCAATTGGGGAGCACCATCGCCTTTTTGTCCAAAAAACACACGTCCTTCTTTTATCCATTCTTTCATTGTGTTTTCATTCGTCAGCCAACATCTTCCTTGTGTTGGTGAATAGGCTTTTCCTGTATTAGGATTTATAATATCATATAAATACGACTCCGAAACTGTTTTTACAGTTAAGTTATCTGGTCTCCATCTTCCTTTCCCGTCTTCACTATCATATTTGTATAAAGAATTCTGTTTATCGGTTCGCGGTAATAATCCCCTATTAAATGAATCTGATTTCTGATAAACGACAACATGGTCATGCATGGAAGGAATTCCTTTAGCATCATTTGAAGCAGCATATCTTTTATGCCAAATAATGTTAGATAAGAAGTTCATCTCTCCGAATATGTCATCGCAAATTTTTCTTAGATTGTGTACTTCATTATCATCAATAGAAATAAAAATTACTCCATCTTGGGTTAGAAGGTTTCTCGCTAACTTCAATCTCGGGTACATCATGCTTAGCCAATCCGAGTGATAGCGTCCCGCAGTTTCCGGGTTAGCTACCAGGCGCTGGTTGTGTTCATCTTTTTGTCCACTTTCAATCAGTTCTTCCTGAGCATCTTTGCTATAGTTGTCTTTGTACACAAAGTCTTTACCTGTGTTGTAAGGTGGGTCTATGTATATCATTTTAATCTTACCCAGGTAGCTTTCCTGAAGTAGCTTCAGCACCTCTAAATTATCACCTTCAATGTAGAGGTTTTCGGTATTGTCGAAGTCCACTGAGTCTTCCCGTACTGGGCGCAGAGTTTTTGTGGTGGGTAGATTGGCGGTAACAATGGCTTCACGTTTTCCGGGCCACTCTAGGCGGTAACGTTCTTTGGTGCCTTCTACCACGGCATGGCTTAGCTCTTGTTTGAGTAGGTCAAAGTCTATGGCTTTACCTTCAGTGCTTTCAGTAATGCAGTTTGGGAATAGAGCTGCTAATTTTTCAAAGTTTTCATTCACCAAATCAGGTGATTTTAGGTCGAGTTTATCTTTCTCCATCGTGTATGGCTCTGGGTTTACTTTAGTGATTTTAATGCTAATTTCAGTGCTTCTTCTTTTTGTTCTTCATCCTTAATTGTCTTTAGTACTTTATCTGCTAACCAAAGGGTGAGCAGTTCCTTTTTCGGTTGCTTAAAGATTTTTGCAAGGGTTACTATGTCTTCCTTTCTGAAATATCGGTCACCACGTTCCATTTTACTGAGTAGTGCTGTGTCCATGTCCAACTTAGCAGCTAACTGTCGAAGCAGGATGTTTTCTTGTTCTCGTAGTTGACGAATCTTATCACCGATCATTGATATTTATTCTTAAAGTGACTTGACAATTTTTGACTAAATTAATGAAAGGAATCGATATGTACCTCAAAAAAACATAATAAAATATGATCTTGGCAAAACTGTGAATATTGACCTACAAAATTCAGTATATTGAGTGAGATAGTATACGCTATGGGTGATAATCCAATTTTATGCATTTGGGAAAAGATCCCCCGGGTGTTTTTATATATATTGTGCATTCTTGATAGAATTTTTTCTAGTCGGTATTTATCATCTTCCAAAGCCTAGTTTTAATATATTACTCAACCTTTTCCTACATTTTAATCCATTTTTTGCTTGCTTCTTGTTCAATACACGGATTACTTCTGCTTTCCTTCGTTTACTCTTTTCTTAGCTTTATTATTGATGTATTCATGTAAATAACTAATGCAAGGTGTGATCTTTCTTTCCTAAAATCTTTTGTGAATTACTTTTCTTAGAAGGATGATCATTTTATTTAATGGTTTCTGAAATTTATCCTATTCTCTACTACTCGTAAAGATTGTCTGAGTTAAAGCAGCTATTGCAATATTTCATTCCCAATTTTTATTTGAAGGGGAATAGGGTCCGAGACCCATTTTTACACACCTCATTTTATTTCAATCCCATTATCGTAGTTTTGAAGGAGTGGGTTCATATGTAAATTGAGGTGGTTTAGGAAGTTTTAATTCCAATATGGTGCGATTATCGGCCTCATTTGATGTTTTATAATTTCTATTTTAGCCATTTTGTGAAAAGGGAAATAATTTCTCACACATATAATGTAAAGCCGACATTGGGATAAAGTCAGATTTATTGTTACGTAGAAGCTTCACGAACTTTGCTATGTTCTTTATTATCGAATTTAAAATATAAAGTACTATCGGATAAGCTGGAAAATAAAGGAACCTCATCATACTTTTCAGAGCTCTATATCCGATTGTGTCTTTCAAAAATGAGTGTAGCTTCAGAAGGCGTCTTTTTGCACCGAAATCAGTTCAACTCAAAAAATAACTCTTCTCGTTAATGTAAAGCCGACATTTGGAATTTCTAGTACCATTAAAATTGCAAAGAATTGTCTCTTAAATGCACAGTTCATGTTGTTTATTCCATGTTTTTTTTGATGAAATAGTTATTTTTCACATAGATAGAATGTAATTGCAACTGTTATACTGAATTTGTTTAACGAATGTGTCGTGCGCCCATAGAGGTAGTATGTTATATTTTGAGCATTTTCTGAGTGGGGAAACACTCCCCGGCTTTGATATGGCTATATGAATTATAATCGACTTTGTTATAAATGGGGTAGTTTATACCGTGACTAGCTGTCCTTATATAACGGGTGCTATTACATATTGATTATCCGATATATAATGCGAGAACTGGTAGCGTTCTAGGGAATTTTTTCTCATTAAGGATAGATACAGAGTTTCGTATAACGACGCTGGCAATAGTTTTAGCTGTTCTAGGAACCCCACCCAAGCTCAAGTATCCTTTTGGATAGCTGTATGTTGTTCATAGAGCTAATATAAATGTATGAAGAGAAATACTGAATAGGTTTAATAGTTTGAACTCGATTGTGAATATTTCTTTTAGTAATTATGATAAGTATTCAGATATGTGCTGTGTGTGAAGTCTTTAAAAGATAATAAATAAGGGGTCAGAACTTGGCTTGATTTGCATATTGTTTTAAAATTTACATATTTGCAAGTTTTCTATACAGTATTTGCATACATATGTGCAAAAGTAGGATTAGTACACATCATTATTTTTTAATAGTTAAAGTTAGTTTAATAGATAAATCTAGTATGATAGTTTTATCTCCCTTCAAATATGATTAATTTTAAAGCAGAGATCTGACAGAGTGAACCAATTACTTAGAAATAGAGAATTACATTTATTTGCTGAAATGAAAGCAGGTAATAAAGAATCATTTAACTATTTCTTTGATTATTATTATTCTGGATTGTGCATTTATGCTAAAAATTACATTGGAGATCTAAGTGCATCAGAAGAAGTAGTACAGGATGTTTTTGTAAGGTTTTGGGAAAAACGACAAAATATTAAAATTGAGAGTTCTGTTCGTTTTTATTTGTATAAAACTGTATATAACCAATGTCTGAACTTGCTAAAACATAAAAAAATTGAGCGTAACTATCGTCAAAACTATTTAATTCAGCAAAATAATCTTTTCGAAGAACAATGGAGTTTATATAATGAATCAGAACTTCGTCATGTTCTTAATCAAGCTATGTCAAAGTTACCTCCAAGGTGTCGTGAGGTTTTTGAGTTAAGCCGATTTGAGAATCTAAAAAATAAAGAAATAGCTGAAAAATTAGAGATTACGGAAAAAACCGTTGAAAATCAGATTACCAAAGCATTAAAGGTTTTAAGGAAAGAGTTAAAAGACTTTTTACCTCTGTTCCTTATGTACCTTTCCTGAAAAAGAACAGTCATTTTTTCATTTTTTTTTTTACTGCGTGGGGGGTAGCACAAGTTGAGTTGTCTGTTATTCCGTAAAGCAGTAAAAATGTCACTTAGAAATCTTTCTATAAAAAAATTAGTAGCCTATCTGAACGGAGAATTGTCAGGCAAAGAAGCTGATGAAATAACTACCTGCTTTAACCAATCTGATGTAAGTAAAAAGGAACTGGATCACTACGAGATTCTTTGGAATTTATCTGAACGATTGGATCAAATGGAGAAGATCGATAAGTTAAAAGCAAGGGGGAAAATAAATTCCAGGATTGAAGAATCTGAGAACAAGTGGAAGATTTATTTGAGTTATTTTCAGCGGGCAGCTGCAATTCTTATTTTACCTGCCTTAATACTATCTGCTTATCTATTATACTTTAATTTCGAAAAAGGAAGATCAGTGGGGCAAGAATTTGTTGCATCGTACGGCACGCGATCAACAGTGATGCTTCCTGATGGTTCTGTAGTATGGTTAAACTCTGGGAGTAAATTAAAATATGGACCAGACTTCAATCATAGCAAGAGGACAGTTTTTTTAGATGGTGAGGCTTTCTTTGATGTTGTCGCAAATAAATCAAGACCTTTTGATGTCGTTACAAATCAATATACTATTAGGGCTGTTGGTACACAGTTTAATGTTTTTGCTTCTGCGGATGACGAATTTGAGACAACTTTGGAAGAAGGTGCTATTCAGCTGTTTCAAGTTGGGCTATCGGATAATCTTCCAGTTTTAAAGATGGATCCGGGGCAACGAGCACTATTTGATCATGGAAAATTGATAGTATCCGATGTAGATGTAAGGCAGTTCTCAGCTTGGAGAGAAGGAAAATTAATTTTCAAGGATACTCCAATGAAGGAAGTTGTTTCAAAACTGGAAAGATGGTACAATGTTGACATTGAATTGAAAAATCCTGAGTTGTTAAAATATAGATTTACAGCCATTTTTCGAAATGAGACGATTCAGCAAGCCCTGGATATGTTATGCTTTTCTTCTCCTTTAAAGTACAACATATTTCCCGGTAAAAGACAAAAGGATGATACCGTTGCAAAGGTCAGAATTGAGATAAATGTGAAATATAAATTATAAAAGTTGACATCTTAAAAAGAAACCTATGCGAAATCATTAAAACAAAAAAGCAGGAAAGTGTTGGTTCCACAATCCTGCTGTAAAATTAATTTATTGTCTCCCAGTCATGACAAAGAGAGAGACAATTAGTATTAATGTAATCAGTTCAAATTTATGAAAAAAAAATTAACACTCGTAAAGGAACGTAGTTCCATTGCGTACAAACAATTATTTTTAGTTATGAAGCTAACTGTTTTCCTTATCGTTTTTTCTGTAGCTACGGTAATAGCCAGTATTGGCCATTCTCAGGAAACAAAGCTTACTGTTCAATTAAAAAATGCTTCTTTGGGTGAGATCCTTAATACAATTGAGGATAACTCAAATTACTATTTCATGTTTAATAATCAACTAATTGATCTATCCAAAAGATTTGATTTTGAGGTGGAAAACAAAACAATTGATGAAATCTTGAATTTGTTGTTCATGAAAACTGGAATAGACTATAAAATTTACGATCGTCAGATTGTTCTTTCTTCTCTATCTCAACAGGATAACGTTTTTTCCACTCAGGAGCAGACCAGTATTACTGGTAAAGTTAGTGACTCATCTGGTTCTCCACTTCCAGGAGTAACTGTAGTAATAAAAAGTACCACCCATGGAACAATCACTGGGGTAGATGGTAATTATTCAATTGCTGATGTTCCAGCGGATGCAACTCTTGTTTTTTCATTTGTTGGCTTGAGGACACAGGAAATATCTGTTGGTGGGAAGACTCTTATTGATGTTGTGCTCGTTGAAGATGCCATTGGGATTGAAGAGGTAGTTGCGATTGGATATGGTACCATAAAGAAGGTTAATCTTACTGGAGCAGTAGAATCTGTTAATAGTGAAGAAATAAATTGGAAGCCGGTTGGCCAAACTTCTATGGCATTGCAGGGAGTTGCACCTGGCGTAACAATTACACAGAATTCGGGACAACCAGGTGCTGATGGAGGTACTATTCGAATTCGTGGAATTGGAACACTTGGCACTGCCGGGCAAAGTCCTCTTGTTTTAATAGATGGAATTGAAGGTAAAATCAATAATGTCGATCCCAACGATATTGAAGATATCTCAATATTGAAAGATGCTTCGTCTGCTGCGATTTATGGATCTAGAGCTGCAAATGGCGTTATTATTATTACTACAAAACGAGGAGAAAGTAAAAAAATAACTGTTAGTTACAATGGTTATGTTGGTTGGCAGAATCCTACGAATTTACCAGAATTGGTTAGTGGACTTGATCATATGTTATTGTTAAATGAAGCTAACACCAATATGGGGCAGACTCCTACGTTTCAAGAAAGTTATATCGAAGAATATAGACAAAATGCTCCAAGCGATTTATATCCGGATACAGATTGGCAGGATTTAACATTGACCAATGATGGTATGATGCAAAATCATTCAGTTGAACTATCAGGAGGATCCGATTTGATAAAATTCAGGGGATCAGTGGTTCATTTAAAGCAAAATGGATTAATTCCTAATACCGGGTATAATAGAAATTCGTTGAGGCTGAATACGGATTTGCAGGCATTAAAAAACTTAAATTTTAAATTTGATATAAGAATTAGCGATGAATTAAAATATGAACCTTCTGGAGGTATAAATACTATCTTTCAATATATGAATGGACGTATTCCTAGAAATCAAGAAGGTCTATTGTCAGATGGTAAATATGGGCAAGGTTGGCTGGGAATAAACCCAATATCTTATGCAAATTCTTCAGGTAAGAATAACAATCAGATGTATACAACTACCATTAATCTGCAGGGAGAATGGCAGCCCATAAGCGGTATGGATATTAATTTTATGTATGCTCCAGAATTCTACTATGGTAATCTGAAAGAATTTACAAATACTATAGATACATATTATGGGAATGGTGATCTTGCCTATACCGCTCCAAATATGAGTTCTCTACTTCAACGAAGTACTCGAACTAAAACTGATAATATTAGAGCGTTGTTAAATTATGAAAAGAATTTATCTCATCACAATTTAAAATTTCTAGCTGGATTTGAACAAATTGAGTATATCTATGAATCATTTCAGGGGCGAAGAGAGGATTTTCAGTTAGAAGAATATCAGTTACTCAGTTTAGGTTCTGAAATAAACCAAAAAGCGGAGGGATCTTCTCATGAATATTCGTTGCGTTCTTATTTTGGAAGGTTAAATTATAATTTTGATGGGAAATATTTATTTGAAGCTAATTTGAGGTATGATGGTTCTTCTCGTTTTGCTTCTGGAAATAAGTACGGATGGTTTCCTTCTTTTTCTGCAGGATGGCGGATTTCCGAGGAGAGCTTTTTGAAGGCAGATGATTCCATTGATAATTTAAAACTGAGAATTTCTTGGGGAGAATTAGGAAATCAAAATATTGGAGAATATCCATTTTCTTCATCAGTTGATCTCACTCAAGGATATATTTTAAATAACGCGGCGGTACCTGGGGCTGCTTTGACTGCTCTTGGTAATACTGACATTTCCTGGGAGACAACTGAAATGCTGAATGTTGGTGTAGATTTCTCTTTTCTTACAAAATTTGTAGTTACAGCTGATTACTATATAAAGAATACAAATGATATTTTACTACGTTTACCTATTCCCGCAACTGTTGGCTTAACAGCTCCTTATCAAAATGCTGGAAAAGTTAGAAATACCGGATGGGATGTAAGTTTGACTCATTTCAATACTATAAATGATTTTAAATACAAAGTTCAATTGTCTTTGTCTGATGTGAAAAATGAAATAATTGATCTTAAAGATACTGGTCCATACATTTCATCGGGTTCAATAAGAAAAGAAGGTGCTCCAATAGATGCGTTCTATGGCTACCAGACAGAGGGATTATTTCAAACTTCCCAAGAAGTTGTGGAGCATGCAAAACAATTCGGTGGAATAGTAGCTCCGGGCGACATTAAGTATGTTGATCAATTAACATTAGATACCGATGGTGATGGTATTCCTGATCAAGGTGATGGTATAATAACCGCTGATGGAGATAGGGTAATACTTGGTTCATCTATTCCTCGCTATACATATAGCTTAAATTTAGGGGCATCATATCGAAGATTTGATTTTAATGTATTTTTTCAAGGTGTTGGGAAAGCGGAAGGACTTAGGTACGGAAATGGAGTCTGGTCTTTTAACACGGGAAGTACAATCTATAAGTGGCAAGCGGAGAACAGATGGACTCCAGAGAATACAAATGCTACTTATCCACGTCTAACCTTTAATTATCCAAATAATGAACAAGTATCTGATTATTGGATATTTAATGCGGCTTATGTGAGGATGAAAAACATCCAATTTGGATATACTATTCCCCCGAAAATGTTAAATAATGTATTTATAGATAATTTCAGAATCTATTTTAGTGGTCAGAACCTATTGACAATTGATAATTTTCTACGTGGTTTTGATGTAGAATCTCCAAATGGATCTTCATGGTTCTACCCGATTGTAAAAACCTTCACTTTTGGAATTAATGCAAAATTTTAATCGTCATGAAAAAGACAAAATTATTAATAATCTCTATACTTATTCTAACGATATATTCATGTCAAGATTTTTTAGAGAAAGCCCCATTGGATGGTCCATCTAATGTTACATTTCTAAAAACAGAAAAAGAACTTATATTAGCAATAAATGGTGTTTATGAAAATTTGTGGCTAAATGAGATTAGTGCTTCTGGTCAATGGGAATATATACTTGATTGTGGAACAGATATAAGTTGGGATAGAGGATCGAGTACTTTTACAAATACAGGAAATGGAAGTGTAAACTCAGCAAACGGAACATTAGGGACCGTATGGTCTCACAATTACAGAGGCATTTCAAGATGTAATTTCATACTTGAGAATATAAACAGAGTGGAGAATGCATCATCTGAAGTGATCAATCATGTTACCGGACAAGCACGCTTCTTACGAGCTTTTTGGTATAACGAGTTAGTATCATTATGGGGAGACGTTCCACTGGTAACATCAACTCTTGGTATTACAGAAAATAAGGTTTCTCGTACCAACAAGGATGAAATTATTGACTTCATTCTTGCTGATTTGGATTTGGCTTCTGAGGAGTTGCCAGAAAGTTGGAGTAATGATCAGACAGGACGAGCAACAAAAGGAGCAGCGTTGGCATTAAAGTCAAGAATTGCTTTATATGCCGGAAGGTATGATATTGCTGCCACTGCTGCAAAGAAAATTATTGATTCTGGGATATACCAACTTTATCCTAACTATAGAGGATTATTTCAATATGAAGGAGAGAGTTGTTCAGAAGTCATTTTTGAGATTATGTATGAGTACGGAATACAGCGTTCAAGAATGGCATATTCTGTTAGTTCTAGAAATGCTAAATGTACAAGCACTAAAGTTCCAACTCAATCGATGGTCGATTCTTATGAATGTATTGATGGTATGACTATTGAACAATCACCTTTATTTGATCCAGCTCATCCTTTTGAAAATAGAGATCCTCGATTAAAGCAATCAATTGCAACTCCTGGAGATATATTTTTAGGTTTCCAATTTGAAACGAACAGAGATAGTGTCAAATGTTGGGATTATAATGTTGATCCACCAAAAAGAATTTCCAATCAAGATGCGTTGAACCCATATGCTACATTCACTGGGTATTGTTGGAAAAAGATGGCAGATCCTATTGATTTTCCTGATTATAGAAATAATTCATCTCTAAATTTCATTATGATACGACTAGGCGAGGTTCTACTGAACTTTGCTGAAGCAAAGATTGAATTAAATGAGATTGATCAAGATTGCTTAAATGCAATTAATAGCGTGCGTGGAAGGGAGAGTGTGCAGATGCCACCAATTTCTGGAGGAAAATCTCAAGCCGAGATGAGGAAAATCATTAGAAGAGAGAGAAAAATTGAATTAGCAATGGAAGGCTTTCGTTTACAAGACATAAGACGTTGGGGAATTGCAGAAAACGTTATGCCAGGCCCCCTTTATGGTCGCCCGCTAGAAGGATATAGTTATGCAGATATGGGGAATCCTGTATTTGATGAATACGGTAATCGCGACTATTCTTCCATAGGTGATATGCTTAGGGTTGTTGAGATTAGAGCATTTGATATAGAGAGGAACTATTTGTGGCCGATACCTCAAGACGAGATGGACGTAAATGATTTGTTAGTTCAAAATCCAGGATATTAATATTGATATTTAAGCCTATGTTGGGTGATTCAGAAAAGATCTGAATCACCCAATGATACTCTATCTCTCAAAATACTTATGATCATATATATAATAATGTACATAAATCTTAACATGAGAAATCTATTTTATTTAATACATGTTGTGACAGTGATTGTGTTAATTGGATCTTGTAAGAAGCCAGAAGATAAAAATTCATCTATAGATAAGTCAGTTAAAAGCGTAAAAGTATTTTATGAAGAAGGTAGATATGGAGGGTGGCCAGCAAATGTAGGTATTTGGTCCTGGAGTGATGAGATTTTAGTTGGTTTTACTGTAGGTGATCATGAAGATAAAGAAAGTGGTCATACAATTAAAAGTGGATCAGCGTCTATTGAATTTGCCAGAAGCAAAGATGGGGGGATTACTTGGTATCAAGAAGATGGATTTGATAAAAGTACTAGTTTCATAACGTTAGATGAAAAAATAGATTTCTCAAATGCTGATTTGGCATTTTCATTTCTGATGCAAAACGAGAGAACAGGCCCCACTGCTTTTTTTTATTCATACAACCGAGGAGAAAAATGGAATGGTCCTTATAAATTATCGGTTGATTTTCCAGATCGTAATCCTGCTGGCATTGTTTCTCGAACTGATTATCTAATTGAGAGCAAACATGAGATGACTGCATTTTTAACAGTTGGATTCAAAGAAGGTAATAAAGATTGGCGTGAGGTTGCATGTGTGCGTACCTACGATGGAGGAAAGACTTGGAGATTTCTTTCTTGGATTGGTCCTAATTATATTAACTCAATAATGCCTTCATCTGTAAGACTTGATTCTTCTCGGTTATTAACAATGATAAGGAGAACAAAACCTCCACGAATGGTTAGTTTTCTGTCTGAGGATAATGGAAATTCTTGGACTCAATTAGCTGATCCCGTTACAGTAGATTCTAATGGTAATCCACCTGCATTATTAAAGTTAGAAGGCGGACGATTATGTTTGGTTTATGGGATTAGGCAAGAAAAAACGATGCCTGATGGGATAGGTATGTATGTATCGTATAGTTCTGATGAAGGGCTTAGTTGGAATGAACCTGAATTACTTAGGGGACATGATGGAGCCTGTTGGGATATTGGCTATCCCAGATCTGTATTACTTCCAGACGGTAAGGTGGTTGCAGTCTATTATTATAACAATGCAAACGCAGGAGACAAATACCGTTATATTTCTGCCAGTATCCTAAATATAAAATAGATATAATGTTATGAATAATTTATTAACACAGAAAAGTAGACCTATCCTAATAATGTTATTTCTTATGGTTGCGATATCTATTGAATTGTATTCTATTGATGATGGTGTAACCAATAGTAAAAACGTAAAAATATATTATGAGCAAGGTAAATTTGGGGGATGGCCTGCTAATATAGGGATTTGGTCATGGGGAAATGAGATATTAACAGGTTTTATTGTTGGTGATCATGAGGATAAGAAAGGACACCCCATAAAAGATGGATCAGAAAGTATAAAATTTGCGAGAAGTATTAATGGGGGAGAAACTTGGTCAATTGAGGCTGGTTTTGATAAAACTTATCCCTTAAAATCATTGGATAAGAGTATTGATTTTTCTAATCCCGATCTTTCGTTTTCTTTTCTTATGTACAATGACAGAAAGGGGCCATCTGCTTTTTTTTATTCATATAACCGAGGTAAGAAGTGGGAAGGGCCTTATAAATTTCATATTGAATTTCCCGACTCTAATCCAGCGGGAATTGTAACTAGAACAGATTATGTTATCGAGGGTAAACATGAAATGACTGCATTTTTAACGGTTGGATTTAAAGAAGGTAATAGAGATTGGCGAGAAGTTGCTTGTGTGCGCACTCATAATGGAGGAAGAACATGGAGTTTTCTGTCATGGATTGGCCCACACGGTGTAAATTCAATTATGCCCTCATCCGTTAGATTAGATTCATCTCAAATAATAACAATAATAAGAAGGACAAAGCCTCCTTGGCTAGTTAGCTATTTATCAGCAGATAATGGGAAATCTTGGAAACAACTATGTGATCCAGTTGATGTTGGCAATACTTTCTTCGGAAATCCTCCGGCTTTGCTAAAATTGAATAATGGGCAACTATGCTTAATTTATGGGATCAGAGGAGAAGATGTAACTAAGGATGGGATAGGTATGTATGTTTCATATAGTTCCGATGATGGGCAGAAATGGAGTAAGCCCCAATTATTGAGAGGACATGATGGTGCCTGTTTTGATATTGGTTATCCTAGATCTGTTTTACTTCCTGATGGAAAGGTTGTTGCTGTTTATTATTACAATAACGCAAATGAAGGGATTAAATACAGGTATATAGCCGCAACAATTTTTACTCCATAATAGATGGTGGTAGAAATTTAGTCTCTCTTATTGTGAAAGCATAGAGTAAAGTTCCTAATATTTTAAATGAGTTAATTTTTTAAATCTTATAATAGAAAAAATATGTATATAAGTGTTAAAGTTTTTGTAATCTTAATTTTAAGCTCTGTTTTGAGTTGTGTTTCTGCTAAAGAAAAGAATAAAGATATTGACAATGTCAAAGTATATTACGAAAAAGGTAAATATGGAGGCTGGCCCGCAAATTGGGGAATCTGGTCGTGGGGAAATGAAGTATTAGTTGGCTTTACACAAGCAGACTTCGTTGATAAAGAGAGAGGGCATACTTTTGATCAGAAATCTTCAATCACGAAATTTGCTCGTAGCATAGATGGAGGAATTTCATGGTCAATAGAAGACGCCTATGATGCTGGTATTACAGAGGGAACTGTAGAGCATAATCTAGGGAACAAATCTATACCTGCCAAACCATTAGCTGAAAGTATTGATTTTACAAATCCAAACTTTGCTTTAACTTTTCGAATGTGCGATATGTACATTGGTCCTTCGTCTTTCTATTATTCCTATGATCGAGGCAAAACATGGGTAGGAGCATTTGAGTTAAAAGTTGATTTTCCAGAACGTGATCCTGCAGGTATAGTTGCACGAACAGATTATATCGTAGAAGGTAAACACGAGCTAACAGCTTTTTTGACGGTTGGATTTAAGGATGGTGATAAAAAATGGAGAGAAGTTGCTTGTGTCCGAACTAGCGATGGTGGACAATCCTGGAAATTTCTCTCGTGGATAGGTTCTCACAAAATTAATTCAATCATGCCTTCTTCTGTGCGCTTAGATGAATCGAGGCTTCTTACTGTAATAAGGAGGACGAAACCACCACGTATGGTCAGTTTCCTATCTGAAGACAATGGAAATTCCTGGACCCAGTTAGCTGATCCTGTAAAGGTCGATTATAATGGAAATCCCCCAGCACTATTAAAGTTAAAAGATGGACGATTGTCCTTGGTTTACGGGATAAGAGGAGAAAAAACGATGTCTGAAGGGATAGGTATGTATGTATCTTATAGTTCTGATGAAGGACAAAGCTGGAGTGAGCCTGAATTATTAAGAGGACATGATGGAGCTTGTTGGGATATAGGTTATCCAAGGTCTGTATTGCTTCCTGATGGTAAAGTGGTAGCTATTTATTATTACAATAATGCTAATGCAGGGGACAAATATCGGTATATCGCTGCAACAATCTTTGATCCGGATCTTAAGTAAGATTTCGACTTCAAGTTGGCAGTTTAATATCACTAATGATCAGAGCATGAAAGGAAAAATTAACATGATCAATCGATTTTATCAAATACTAAAGTCGATTAAATCGATTATTTGGATTTTATATTTTTTGTTAAACTGCGATATTGATACGTTTGCATCAAAGAATCGAAAAATGCCCAACATAGTCATAATCTTAGCAGATGATGTGGGTTATGGAGATATAGGAGGATATTACAGAGGACCTGCAAAAACTCCAAATTTAGACGGACTGGCGCAAGAAGGTATGTTATTTACTGATTTTCACAGCAATGGTCCAACATGTTCCCCTACACGGGCATCATTGCTTACAGGGCGCTATCCACAACGATTGGGAGTTGAAATTCCCCAAAAGCACGTTTTGGATCTTCCGCAAAATACAAATGAAATTACCATGGCGCAATATTTAAAACGAGCTGGATATTGCACTGCAATTGTTGGAAAATGGCATTTGGGGCAACCCCGAGAAGGCAATCCTATAAAGTTTGGCTTTGATGAGTTTTGGGGATATTTTAATGGTGACTTGGATTATTTTTCAAAAATTTCTAGGCACGGAAGTAAGGACTGGTGGCATAATGAAGATATGCTGAATGAAAATGGTTATGTTACAGATCTTATTACAAACCATTCTTGCCGTTTTATTGAAGACCATAAAAACGATCCTTTCTTTCTTTATGTATCTCAACTCGCAATTCATTTTCCTTGGCAAGAACCAGCGGATGAC
Source organism: Sunxiuqinia sp. A32 (assembly GCF_052690465.1). Classification (NCBI taxonomy): domain Bacteria; kingdom Pseudomonadati; phylum Bacteroidota; class Bacteroidia; order Marinilabiliales; family Prolixibacteraceae; genus Sunxiuqinia; species Sunxiuqinia sp. A32. The sequence continues at coordinate 286,528 of NZ_JBQYLI010000003.1, read as the reverse complement.
GATCTGTGGACTCGGAGAGAAGGGGATGAATATGTTTCAAATATTCCTGGTCCTTTCTGTAAGTTAGGCCCACATACTCCTAAGGATGTCCCTTCGGTTTTGATCAATATGATAGAAAAGCTTGATGAGAGCGTGGGATGCATTGTAAATACTGTTAAGATCAATTCACTATCTGATAATACTTTAATCTTTTTCTTGTCAGATAATGGCGGTTACACAAGTTACGCTGATAATACCTGGCAAGCAGTCGGATCCAACGGAATCCTCAAAGGACAGAAGACCGAATTGTACGAAGGGGGACATAGGGTACCGGCCATTGCTTGGTGTCCCGGAAAAATTCCGGCCTCTTCTGTATGCGATGAAACGGTTCTGACCTTCGATCTTTTACCGACATTTCTTGAATTGTTAGATATATCAGTTCCCCAAAGTAGTAAAAATTCAATTGACGGTGTCAGTCTCCTTAATGTGTTGTTTAGCAATGGTAAGTTGCCAACTAGGACAATTTTTTGGAGAACTCCAAGTCAACGGGCTGTCCGCATGGGGAATTTGAAGCTCGTTATGAACGATCAGGTGAATGAGCCTGAACTGTATGATCTACGAAAGGATATTGGGGAAAAAGAAAACATCGCTTCTCAATTTCCCCAAAAAATTCTTCAATTAAACTCAAAAATAGAGAAATGGGAGAAAGATTTAAAAAAGGAAAATATAAGCAAATTTGAAAAATAACAAAACTCAAAGATGTTAGACTACTAACATCTAAAAATATAATAGGTAAAATATCTAAAAATGACAATTAGTACAGATAATTTTTTTGATGTAATAGTATGTGGCGGAGGCCCCTCGGGAGTAGCCGCAGCACTGGCAAGTGCTAGGACCGGGGCTAAAACCTTGCTAATAGAAAGATATGGTTTTAGTGGGGGTATGGCAACTGCAGCTTTGGTCAATCCCTGGTCGGGACATGAATATATGGATATTGAAACGAAACAAGAAGGTTCACTAATTGGTGGTATTTTTAAAGATGTAGCAAGTCGGTTAGCAAAGGAGGGCGGCTTTGGGTCAAGTCTTTCGAGATACGCTTTTGATGAAGAACTGTTAAAACATGTTTATGACTCTTTATTAATTGAATCAGGAGTTCATGTTCGTTATCATTCCTACATAAAATCACTAGAGAAAATTGGCTCACGAATAGTATCTGTTAATGTATTATCAAAGGGTGGAAGCGCAACCTTGAAAGCTAAAAACTTTATTGATTGTACTGGTGATGGTGATCTTGCAGCTTTAGCAGGAGTGCCGTTTAAGATAGGAAGGGATGAAGACGGGCTCACCCAGGCTATGACCGTAAGCTTTAGAATGGGAAATGTTGATAAACGGGAAATGATAGCAACAGGTAATTTACGGGCAGCCCGTGGTTTGGTAGAGCCTTATTTCCAGGAAGCCCTGTCCAAAGGGGAACTTTATTATCCCTACAGGGACTTTATCCACTTCTATGATTACCCAAGGACCGGAATACTCCATTTTAATATGACAAGGATCAATGAGGTTTCAGGGTTATCTGTTGAAGATCTTTCTAAAGCAGAGATGGAAGGGCGGAGACAGGCCTACGTGATAGGTAACTGGCTAATTAAAAACGTTCCCTGGTTTAAGGATTCCTTTGTTGAAAAAGTTGCCTGCCAGGTGGGAGTGCGAGAGACAAGACATATTCGGGGATTATACACAGTAAGTCAGGAAGATATCCTTGGAGGCAGGAAATTTGAAGATGGGGTAACCAGGTCGAGGTATTTTATTGATATTCATAATCCTAAAGGAGCAAAAGATGTCCAGCAAATACCAGGGCAGCAGGGAAAAGTGAGTGCAAGTTTTGCTCCTCCTCCGGGAGACTACTATGAGATCCCCCTTCGAAGTTTGCTGACAACGAAATGTACAAATCTTGCAGTTGCCTGTCGGGCACTGTCTGCTACCCACGAAGCCTCTGCAGCAATCCGGGTTATGGCTACGATGCATGGAATTGGAGAAGCTGCGGGACTGGCAGCAGCAGAGGCTGCAAAGGGCCATATGGATGTAATTGAGATATCAGGGGAGTGGTTACGGGACCAAATATCTTACATGTCAGAGGGACCTGATTTTGGCTTTCCATGGAATATGAAGCACCTGGATCAACAAACTTATAATACAAATCTTGTTAACGGGAGTAAAAAATGAAGTTACCTTTTATTGATTTAGCCGTAATTATCCTGTACTTAATATTTATTGTTCTATTTGGCAGTTACTTTGTTAGGAAGAACCGTACAAGTAATGACTTTATGGTCGCAGGGAGTTCTTTGCCGGGATGGGTAATTGGTTTGTCTTATTTTGGGACATATATTAGTAGCAATACATTTATAGGAGTTGTAGGTAGGGCTTTTGGTACTGATTGGAATTATCTTGTTTTTAGTTTAGCTATACCATTTGCAATATGGATTGGGACAAAGTATTTTGTCCCTTTCTATAGGCATGGAGGGGAAATATCTGCTTACCATCATATGGAAAAGAGATTTGGATCCTGGGCCAGGACATATTCTGTTGTATGCTACTTGCTGATCCAGTTTTCCAGGATTGCTACAATAACATTTGGAGTTGCTTTAGCATTAAATGGTTTGACAGGCTGGAGCATGGGATTAATAATAATTGTATCAGGTGTATTGATAACAATTTATACCTTGTTGGGAGGTATTAGAGCTGTGATATGGACAGAGGTCATACAGTCTGTGATTTTATTTGCGGGGGCGATTTTACTATTGGTGATTATATTAGTGGATATTCCGGGAGGTCCGATTAATGCGATCAAGATAGCGAGTGAGCATTCCAAATTTTCACTGGGCTCTTTTGAATTGTCTTTGTCAAAATCAACGTTCTGGGTAGTATTCCTGTACGGACTTTTTATTAACGTCAAAGCCTTTGGTTTTGACCAAACGTATGTTCAAAGGTATCATACTGCAAAGTCTGATAAGGATGCCCGCAGGTCACTCTGGTTTGGAGGTCTATTGTATGTTCCAATTTCGGTATTGTTCTTTTTCATAGGCTCAATGTTATTTTCATACTACCAGACCCAGCCGGCTTTGTTAAATGATTTAAAAGAAAAGGCTGGTATTAATCTGGAAATTAATGAACTGTCGGCTGACGAGAGTAGTAGCGTTAACTATGAATATGCATCAATAAAATCAACTTCATTAACAATTGAAGAAGTTGCAGATCAGGCATTGCCACATTTTATGGCAAACAAACTACCTGCAGGAATAGCTGGTTTTATAATTGCCGCAATCATGGCTGCAGCCATGAGTACCTTGAGTACTTGTTTAAATAGCTCGGCTACTATTCTATTAGAAGATGTTTATAAAAAATATGTACGTCCGAAAGCGGCAGATTCTGAGGCAATGATGGTTTTACGGGGGGGAACTCTTTTTGTTGGAATCATTGGAACCATTGTTGCGCTACTCATAATTGGCTCGGAAAGTATACTTGCTGTTTGGTGGCAATTGACAGGAATATTTGCAGGGGCTATGTTAGGTTTGTTCCTCTTAGGATTTGTAGTTAAAAAGGCAGATAATGTAGCTGCTGGTGTTTCTGTTATCGTAGGTATATTAGTGATTGTCTGGATCTCATTGTCATCTAAGATACATGTACTTCCTGAATTCTTACAAAGTCCTTTTCATACATATATGAGTGTCGTGATAGCAACGCTTAGTATGTTTCTTGTGGGTCTATTTATTAGTAGTAAAAATTTTAATAATGACATCAAATTATAAAACTAATCGTATCATAGGGAATAAGCTTTCTATGCCATTAAGAGGAATCGTTCCTCCAATTGTTACCCCATTGATTGACAACGACACGTTGGATATCGAGGGACTTGAACGTTTAGTTGAGCATGTACTAGGAGGAGGTGTTCATGCCGTTTTTATTTTAGGGACAACGGGCGAATTTGCAAGTTTGAGCTTTAAAGTAAAGGAAGAAATGATCATGTATAGTTTAAAATTTGTTAATGGTCGGGTTCCTGTTTTGGTAGGTATTTCGGACACGTCTTTCCCGGAAAGCCTTAATATAGCTAGAAAGGCAGCTCAATATGAAGCAGATGCGGTTGTCTTAACTCCACCATACTATTTCGAACCCGGGCAGGCAGAATTGCTGGAATACCTGAAACATATTGCTCCGCAGGTGCCACTACCCATTTTTATTTACAACATTCCTGTACATACAAAAGCAGCATTTGCTCCTGAAACGGTAATGCATGCTGCTGAGATCCCTGGGATAATTGGGCTTAAAGATAGTTCTGCGAACTTGGCTTATTTGAACCATACCCGTTATTTGTTGCGAAACAGACCTGATTTTACTTTTATGGTTGGTCCGGAAGAAATCACAGCGGAATTTGTGCTAATGGGTGGGCATGGAGGGGTGAATGGTGGAGCCAATCTATTCCCTCGGTTATATGTTGACCTTTATCATGCAGCGTTGACTAAGGACTTTGAATCGCTTACCTCTATTCAGCAAAAGGTTATGCAAATCAGCACTACACTCTACAAAGTCGGTAATTACGGGTCCAGTTATCTCAAAGGTTTGAAGTGTGCTTTGTCAATAAAGGGCGTTTGCTCTGATTTTATGGCCGAACCTTTTCATCGGTTTAGGTTAGAAGAACAAAAAATAATAGAGGAAGCTCTGGAAAAGCTAGAATTATAGCTTTCTTCTGGGATTACATATGTATAATTTTGATCGTTATAGAAAAAATAGATGAGAGAGAAAGCAAGTATTCGTTTTAAATTTTTGATTTTGTTATTGCATGTAACTTTTATAGTGGAAGTAGCTAATGCAGAAATTCAACTTCCTTCAATTTTGGGAAGCCACATGGTTTTGCAGCAACAAACTAACGCTGCTCTATGGGGAAAGGCAGGATTCAATAAAACGGTGGAAGTGTTGACTTCTTGGGATGGAATTTGTTATCAGGCCAGGTCTGACAGTTTGGGAAACTGGCTGCTGGAAGTCAAGACTCCATTGGCTGGAGGTCCATACAGGATACGTATCACAGATGGAGAACCTCTAGAATTAACTGATGTAATGATTGGAGAAGTCTGGGTCTGTTCAGGTCAATCAAACATGTATATGCCTATGAAAGGTTATAAAAATCAGCCTGTCTGTGGTTCAAATGAAGCCATCCTTAAATCTGGAAACCATTCAATTCGATTGTTTACTGTGAAACAAGATACAAGCGATGTTCCATTGGATGACTTTTCAGGAAAATGGACGGAATCTTGTCCTGAGGAGGTTGCTAATTTCAGTGCGGTGGCTTATTGTTTTGGAAAAATGATCCAAGAGACATTGGACATTCCGGTTGGACTCATATGTTCTAGCTGGGGCGGTACCAGGATTGAACCTTGGATAAGTGAAAAAGTCATAGGAACGTTTGATTTTTTAAAACCACCGTTTGCAAAAAATAGGAACCAGACAAAGTTTCCCCAAGTACCTTCGATTTTATATAATGCTATGATTCACCCATTGACAGCTTTTGCGATTCAAGGGGTGATTTGGTATCAAGGCGAATCAAATCGTTATGGACCTGAAGAGTACGAGAAACTTTTGCCGGGTCTTATCAGTGATTGGAGGTCGCAGTGGGGAATTGGGGATTTTCCGTTCTACTATGCTCAAATAGCGCCCTATGATTATAACGATGAAAAAGTCAATTCAGCTTTTTTGAGAGAGTCACAACTAAAGGTTTCATCAAAAGTTGCCAATGTTGGTATGGCCTGTTTACTTGATGTCGGCGAAAAAGATTGTATTCATCCATCAAATAAAAAAATAGTGGGAGAAAGGCTTGCTTATTTCGCTTTGGCTAAAACCTACGGTATCAGAGGAATTGAATATTCAGGGCCTAAATTAAAGTGTATGACGGTAGAAGGAACTCAGGTACTGTTAACATTTGACCATGCTGAGAACGGGCTTACGACCTTTGGTAAAGAGCTGACTAACTTTGAAATAGCAGGAGTTAATAGGCATTTCTATCCGGCTCATGCTGTTATTGACAAGAAAGGGATAAGGTTGTCTTCAAAAGAAGTGATTAGTCCAGTAGCTGTGAGATATGCGTTTGAAGATTTTGTCGTTGGTCAGCTCTACAATACAGAGGGGCTTCCGGCTTCATCATTTCGAACGGATAGCTGGTAAGAATCAATTCCTTTTCTGTAAGAGGAGGGGGATTTAGCTTAATGTGAATTTAGATAAAGATCACCTAGTGCAAGTAGAGCAATCTCAGTACTTTTCTAGGATTACACACAATAGTCATAATAGCCGTCGGTGACATTTTATTAGGTTTTTCTTGAAATTACTTTTTAAGAAAAAAATATTGACACAAGTAGCTGTAATTGACTGTAAACCAAATAATTTTTGATTAAGTGGGTTTGAACTCAATCCTTTATTTCTTGAAGGAAGGAGTTTCTTGTTGAAAAATTAAAGAATACATAATAAGAAATACAACAAAAAATGAAACTATTCTATATTTCCTTAATAGTATTGGTTGTAGGATGTACAACAGAACCAAAGGTCAATAACACTTTTGAGCCTGTTCAGGTTATTTTTGATTCAGATATGGGACCAGACTATGATGATGTTGGAGCGATTGCTGTATTGCATGCACTTGCAGCTAAAGGAGAGTGTGAAATTTTAGCTTGCTGTGCCAGTGATGCTCATCCATCTATAGCGCCAACAATTAGCGTTTTCAATACATATTTTGGTAAAAATAGTATTCCAATAGGTGTTGCTGTGGATAGTGCCCCCGATTTTACAAAAGGAAACCATTGGAATGATTCTGTTATTTCAAAGTTCTTGCCGGAATCAATGATAGATGAGCCTTATCCATCAGCAGTGGCAGTATATCGAAAAGTTCTTTCTGCCCAACCAGACAATAGCGTAGTTATTGTTACTGTAGGTTTTCTTAGTAATCTTGCTGCACTACTTAAATCGAATCCAGATGAGTTTTCATCTCTAAAGGGAGTTGATTTGGTAAAAAAGAAAGTCAAAAGGTTGGTTAGCATGGCTGGAGGATTTCCAGAAGGAAGAGAATTTAATGTAAGAAAAGATCCTGAAGCTTCATATTATCTCTTTAAAAATTGGCCTACACCAATTCTTTTTAGTGGATTTGAAATAGGGAAGCCAATTTTTACAGGACATAAAATTGCAAACGGGGATACATGCAAGAATCCAGTTGCATGGGCATATCAGTATAATTCGAAAACATATGGAAATAAGATATCTGAAAAACGTAATTCATGGGATCAAACAGCGGTTTTATGTGCTGTCCGCGATCCTGAAAAATATTTTTATGTAAATGGACCTGGAAAGTTTGTTATACATGAAGATGGTCGAAATGAATGGAATCCTAATGAAAATGCTAGCCATTATTTTTTAGTTCATAAATATCCTTATCAGCATATAGCAGATGTTTTAGATGACTTAATGATTTTTGAGCCTTAATACCAATTGAAAGCTGAAGGACAATTTTGACCAGTTCTGTCAATGCAATAGTAGATGTTTGCTGGAGTAATTCACCAAATGTCTGGTTTAGTTTAATGAAAAAATTAATTACTATGAGAAAGAATTTACTTTGGATTTCTCTTATTGTTTGCCCCTTCTTTTTATATGGAATCAAAAAAGGAAAAGAGAGGACCTATAAGGAAGGAATTTTACATGATGAGTTTATATATGAGAAAGCGCCTTTTCAGTCATGTCATGCAGGAACAATTGTTGAAAATTCAGATGGGATATTGATAGCTTCTTGGTTTGGTGGAACCTATGAGGGAGAAGAAGATGTATGTATTTATGTAAGCAGAAAAGTGGATGGTCATTGGACAGCCCCAAAGATTGTTGCAGATGGGATTAAAAATGATTCTTTAAGATATCCAACTTGGAATCCGGTCTTGTATCAGGTTCCTAACAGAGATCTTCAACTGTATTATAAGGTAGGCCAGAATCCTAGGACTTGGGAGGGGATGATGATAACTTCAGAGGATGGTGGAGTTACATGGTCTAAGGAGGAAAAATTACCAGATGGGATTTTAGGACCGATAAAGAATAAACCTGTATTAATAGGGAATAAGTTAATTAGTCCTTCAAGCACTGAGGATGATGGTTGGAAGATACATTTCGAAATATCTGAGGATTTCGGAAAAACATGGAGAAAAACAGCATCTATTAATGATGGATATAATACGATTGCGATTCAACCATGCATCTTAAATTATACAGATGGGCGTATTCATGCCCTTTGTCGAAGTAAAAATCGAGCTGTATTGCAAACATGGTCATCCGATTTTGGAGAAAACTGGTCAGCTTTAACTCAAACTTCTTTGCCTCAAAATAATTCTGGAATCGATGCCATAACTCTTTCTGATGGTCGTCAGTTAGTAGTTTATAACCATGTATTGCCTCCTGATGGGAAAACAAGTGGCAGTCGCTCTCCTCTAAATATTGCCGTTAGTAATGATGGACAGAATTGGAAAGCTGCATTAATTTTGGAAGATGAAACTAATCAGCGTTTTTCCTATCCTGCAGTAATCCAGACTAATGATGGTTTGGTACATGTTATCTACACCTGGAAACGAATAAAAATGAAATATGTTATTATTGATCCCTCGATGTTGGAATTATCGCCGATAATAGATGGTCTGTGGCCAGAATAGTCAGTCAAATATAAATTTTATTTCAAAGATCAGTCAATTATCTTTACTTGTGTGTTCTAAAATTCTAATTTAGATCAAATGAGAATCTGTTATTGTCTAATAATAATTCGTTAGAATAGTCTTTAGGGTATGACTTAGGGTTCGACAATGCAAAAAGACGCTGATAATCAGCGTCTTTTGTAGTCCCAACGGGAATCGAACCCATATCTACAGTTTAGGAAACTGCTATTCTATCCGTTGAACTATGGGACCATGCTTAAAAAGCTTTGCAAAAATAGGAAAAAGCATCAGTTTACAAAAATGATAATGTCCCACCATTTTGGCAGGACATTATTTCATTAATGAGGTTCACAAAAAGTGAATCACGCTATTTCTTATTTTGGTAGTGGATACCCTTGCAATTTCTCCAGATTCAATGCAATCTCTGATTCAGGGTATTCATAGTCATGCAATTCCCCGTTCAGGTATTTATCGTAACCAACTAAGTCCATTAAACCATGTCCGCTGAAGTTGAAAAGGATGGTTTTCTCTTTTCCTTCTTCCTTAGCTTTTTTAGCTTCGCGGATGGTAGCAGCGATAGCATGTGTAGTTTCAGGAGCAGGAATGATACCTTCGGTTTTTGAGAACAACAAACCGGCTTCGAAACATTCGCTTTGGTGAATAGCCTGTGCTTCCATCAGTCCATCACGCAAGGCAGCACTTACCAATGGAGCCATACCGTGATATCGCAAACCACCAGCATGGATTGGTGCAGGAACAAAGTTATGTCCCAAGCTATGCATCGCCAACAGTGGAGTCATTTGAGCAACGTCTCCGTTGTCATAAATGAACGGTGCTTTGGTCAGTGTAGGACAAGAGAATGGCTCGGCACCAATAATCTGGATGTCTGCACCATTAATTTTGTCGTACATGAATGGGAATGAAAGCCCGGCGAAGTTACTACCACCACCGCAACAACCAATTACCACATCAGGTTTGTCAATACCTACTTTAGCAAGCTGTTTTTTCGCTTCCAAACCAATAATAGTTTGATGCAACATTACGTGATTCAATACCGATCCCAACGAATAGCGAGTTTGACCAGTGGTATCTGATACAGCAGCCTCAACCGCTTCAGAAATCGCAATACCTAATGATCCAGGTGTATCCGGATATTGAGCTAAAATATCGCGTCCGGCTTTCGTTTCAGTACTTGGACTGGCAATACAAGTTCCACCCCAAGTGTTCATCATCATCTTACGGAAAGGTTTTTGATCAAAACTTACTCTTACCATGAAAACCTTACATTCAATTCCACCGATCACAGAGCAGGCAAATGAAAGGGCAGAACCCCATTGACCGGCTCCAGTTTCGGTAGTCAGTTTTTTAATTCCAAATTGCTTGTTGTACCAAGCCTGAGGAATTGCTGTATTTGGTTTGTGGCTTCCTGCAGGGGAAACACCTTCGTTTTTATAATAGATTTTGGCTGGTGTTCCCAACGCTTCTTCCAATTCGTAAGCACGAATCAGCGGACTTGGGCGCCATTTGAACAAAATTTGACGAATTTCTTCTGGGATATCAATCCAGCGTTCCTGACTAACTTCCTGTTCAATCAAATTCATTGGAAATACTGGTGCCAACATTTCCGGTCCTACTGGTTTTCCATCTGGTCCTAATGGTGGATTTAATGGAGTTGGAAGGTCAGGCGCCAAGTTGTACCATTGTTTAGGCATATCAGCCTCATCTAAAAAGATTTTCTTTTGTCTAGCCATGATTTTATGGTTTTAATTAGTGTTTTTTGTGAATAAGAAAGGGGTTTGCTGCCTATATACAACAAACCCCTTTCCCGATCCAGTTAAGATCGTGAATTCATATTATGCTTACGTGATTCCATCTTCACGTTACGCCAGTGCCATTCCTTCCCAAATAACTGAATCTTATACATATCTTCATTTTGTCCCGTTAAAACTAGTTATTATTTTTTGAGTTTTCAAGCTCGTCAAAAGTCGAATTGGTTTATTTGAAAGAATTCTAATCTTTCCTTGAAGACCGGAGATACTTAACTTTTAAATCCACCAACCTTTTCGATAATTCTTCCCCTTTGGGAGTCATAAACGAAAGCTTATTCTTTTCGATAGAGAGTTGATAAGACTTTTCGCACTCTGCCAACGCACCTTCAATATCCCCCTTTTCTTCAAATACCTTACTCATTAGATCGTGAGCCTCAGCCAAGTCAGTAGATAAATGCAAAGCTTCCAGAGCATCATCTTCTGCATGGTTTGCCTGCCCCAGTGCCAGATATGTCAGCCCACGCTGGACATGATAATATGACAAGGTATGCTTAGAAATATCTTGAGATACCAAATCTAAACCCTTATCTAAGTCGATCAAAGCATTCTGATTTTGGTTAAGTTGATATTGGAGCTCTCCCCGAAACATCAAGGCCAGTGCATTTTCCTGGTCTATGGATAGCAACTGATCTAAATAGTCAACAGCTGTATCTTTCCATTCCATTTTCGAAGCAGCTTTGGCCTGTAAATAGAATGCATTCACTTTTTTGTTATTTTCAGAAAACGCGTGGTTGGCTCGCCTGGCCATTCGTAATGCTTGATCCATATCTCCATTTCTATAGGCCTTTTGAGCTTTCACCAACTCTTGATCCGGTTCGATATAGAAAATGCTAAAAATGGTTATAACTATTGCGATGACGAATGATATAATGCGGACAAATTTGATCATGATTTACTTTTACTGGTTACGATAGGTAATGATACTAGTATAAAAAAGAACATAAATGCAACATCGATTGCTGATAGAAAAACCCAGAAACCTCCACTCAATCCTTCTGCAAAAGTTTGATGCACAACACCAGCGGTAGAAAAGATACCAAAAACGGATTCGAAAGTATCACCGTTCCATACCCTGCCAAACCAGTTAAACGGATCAAACTTCGGTTGTGCCAGGCCAAACCCAAAAGCCTGTGCAATCATAAAAGCGAAGAAAAGAAGAATCGCTATTTTAAACCGTACATCGGACAAGGCTTCCAGCTGCCCTGAAGCCGTCTTTTTAACAAGCCACGGAATTAGCAAGCCTGCAATCACACCCTGCAACAGGACATAATATCCAATCCAATAGCGAACCCATCCGGTGATAAGCCCGATGGAAACTGCAATAAGTATCCACTTGAAGACCGCTGATACTGGTAGTTTGATTGATTGTTTGCCTTTATTTTTTTTAACTGCCATACTTCAAGTCTTAGTTTTAATCAAATTTATATTCCAGAATGCCAATCTTACATAGGTCGATTCCGAACGCTTAACATCAATACCCTTACTTTACCAACTTATAAAGGACGTTTTTATCAATTGTCCGTTTTCCATGCCGGGTATAGTACCCTGAAATCTCAGAATTATCCGAAGAAACCGTCCAGTGTTGAACATATCCCTGATCAGCGCTGCTACCGTCAGTCGTTGATGGAAATACCTTAAAATTCATATTTCTTCCTTCAAAACGGCCTTCTCCCCGATAACTTTTCCATTTACCAGTGGTCTCATCGGGCCATGCAGAAATGACCTGAAACTCGTCGCCATTTTGCCAAATATGAACACGTGCTATTTGATTTCTACTCCCATTTGAACTCCAGCTACCTGCAATATCGATTGGCAAATTTGAAACTGAAGGAAGGCTTGCAGAACCTACTGATGAACCTTTCTTTTCACCATCCCACTTTTTAGTTGGGGCGTCGTTATTGTATCCCCACTTGCCTTTAAAAGAGGAAAAGTCGCTTGTAAATACGAATTCAAATTTCCCTTTTCCATTGGTCTGTGTCCAGGCACCTACCAGTTTGTTCCCTTGTAAGTTACCATCAATTTTTCCACCCAAATGAGCATAAGTACCGGTGACATGACTCCCACTTATATTGATCGTCATATCTTTAAAATCAGTAGTGTAATCTCCAGCAATCTGATGGTTTGCGGAATAATTTTGATTATTTGAAGAAGATCCTGAATTTGCGGTTTGACTGGTATTGCTCACCACAAAACTCACTGATGCAACTTCTTTTCCTCCACTATCTGAGTCGTTCATCCGTAGATCAAACGACCCTTCTTTTGCCGGAGCTTTAAATTCCAGTCGTCCACTAGTTCTTTTCTTTAGGTACTGGTAAGTTAAATCGTATTTATCATTAGTGGCTTCGCTGCCATGTTGCACCGATGACGGGATAATCCCCACCCAGGCATTATCGGCATACGATCCTGGTGCAGTAAAATCAACATAGATTATTTCTCCTGGTTTAAACTGAGAAGACGGTATATTAAGTGTTTGTGCCCGCAAGGATAAACAAACTACCGAAAGCAAAACAACATAAATAATCTTTTTCATTTGGTTCAATTTAGGCAAAATTAGTTTTTACTGATTTGTGAAACTTTGTAATCAACAGAGCGAATAGTATGTATGAGGGTATTGAAATAATTATCTACCGGGGCGATAAGGACTTTTCCCGTCCCTGTAAACGTATTCACCAATCCCTCTCCTGAGATAATAGTTGAAAATATTCCACGCGTTGCTTTTGCCACTTTTAGCTCAACGCCTGAAGTTCGTGCCACGGCAAAGCGTCCGTCAACAACAAGTTTGTCGTTATTTAATGTAATCTCTTCGAGTGGCCCGGCCGATGTAATAATAACTTTTCCTGTTCCGGCAACCACTGTTTGAAACCACTTTTCGCCGGAAAACATGGCGCTGATAGCCCGGTTGGTGTAAGCCCCTATTTCAACATTTAACTCAGATGCATAATAAGCGCCCTGATCCAAAATCCATTCATCATTTTGAAGATTGAGAATCGTAAATTCACCAAAGGATGGTTGCAGAAAAATCGTTCCTGTTCCACTGATTACTGGTTTTACAATTTTTTCCTTGGTAATCATTGATTTAAATATTTTTCCAACTCCAGGTATATCCGATTCCAACTCCAGGTTACCCTGCATATAGTGCATTGCTCCAGCTTCGTAACGAAAAGCAGAGTTCACAAGATCTACTTTGACCATATTCAAACGCTCACGGTTAACCACATCAAAAGTCACCGTACCAGTTTGCGCAGTTAGGGCAGCAGCAACGCCACCAACGGGTTGACCGCAACTGCCGCAAAATGCTGCATTTGCTTTCATTTCATTTCCACAATTTGAACAGAATGCCATAATATCAGTGTTTATATTTTGTTATTTATTAATTGACTTTTTGTGGTTTATAGTACATTTTGTATTCTCTACTTTCCCCGTAAACAGAAAGAACCCAAACATCATCTTTACTTAACGCCCGTGGAGCTACCGTTGTAAATTCACCGTTATCAGTTTCCCGTCCATCCGAATATGTCAATTCACCATCAATTCCGGCGCGTTTTGATCTGCCTTTAAAATCAGATGGTTTTTCATCATTCAGAGCAGTTTGAAAAAGGATGAATAATACCGAATTAGTCACATTTTTACCATCAAAACTCACGGTAGCTTTTGTTCGAACCTGTTCGCCTTCCATATAAGAATTCTTAAAAGGCGTCCATTTTGCGGACATGGTATAATGAGAGAATGAATTACTGGCTGGATCGGGGGAGACACAGGTTGCTTTTAGACTTCCGTTATCAATAGTAGATTCATGTTTTACAAAAGAATAATAGCCGGAGCTTTTAATAACCTCCGTATCAAATAGTACCCATTTGCTTTCTGCAAGATTTCCCAATTCAATAATGATTTCATTTTTTTCATCAACTACGAATTCTTCGGTAAAAATGGGTTTGCTTACATCGGGCTTGTCTCCGGGTTTGTAGATATCAACCCGGTTAGGCATTCCTGCGGTGTAATGACCAATGTAAGTGAAGTACGTATGGGTTGTGCCGGACTTGTTCAGCATGCCTGTCCATTGCTTTTTGTCGGTTCCAGAGTCCAGTGGGCGGATAGCAACGGTGCAGTCTCCGTACTTGGATGCTTGCCCTTTTCTTAGATTTTCGGTAATCGTCAGTTTTATTTTCTTATTTAACTGTCTGCCAAGTTTCGATGCCTCTTTGGTTAGTTCTGCACGCAATTTTTTCATCCTCCAATTGTTGACGGATACAAAGACTGGAAAAAGTTTATCGATGATCTTTTGCTTTCCTTCACCATAAACACCATCAATATCTTTTTCACTGGGCCAGGCCATTCGCTTTAAACCCGCTTCCCCCGCCAGGGAGTTTAATTCGGCAGTGTTTTCGCTTTTAGTCCCGATACCTGTTTTATTCATGAACTTCCACGCATAATCTTCAATCTCTTCCATAATTTCCTTGAAAGCAGCATTCGGATCATCGGGATTATCCTGATGAATTTTGATCATTAATGAACGCCATTCTTTCAATGACCTTGGGTTGTAGGTTTTATTGTAGTAATCGTACACATCAAAAAGCTCTTTATATTTTTGAGCCAGCATGGCATTTCCAAACTCAGTCAGTGCCACGTCAAAAAAGTAAACACCAATGAAAGCAATGTTGATAGCAGGTGTTCCAAACTCAGCAACCAACTGGTTCATGATGTTTTTAGTGAGGTTAATCGCAGTAGTTTTATTATCGCTGTAACATAAATCATATCCTAATTGAACAATGCTGGCAGCGTATCCCAAATTTTTAAATCCATCATTTAGTTTCGACGTGAAATCAGTTGAGTACATTCCTCCGGCAGTCAGTGTGTTTATTGCTACGCCCGATTGTCCTGAAAATTTTCCCCAGAATGAAAGACCAAAATCCAAAGCTTCCTTGCCCAATGAACGATCATTCTCGTAGTAGTTTTCAAGAACATCAATGTGCGCCCCTTCTCTATAGCGTTTCATATAGCTATCAGAAATATAAACGCTAGTTATGTAAGCGTTTCGTTTCTTGTCGTTTTTTACGGTGAACACTCCGTATTGACTTAGATGATCCGTATGAACAATCAATTGTTTATTCTTGTAGTCAATGTCGTAAATTACCGGTTCCCATTCATTGGTTTTGTCATTGAAATATTGAGCTGCGACACAGTCTTCTATCTTTCCCTGCTCTACAAACCCGGGATCATAGGGAAGTGAAATTGTCAGGTAATCATCAAATTGGTGCTGATTGTCGAGACTAATATCATAAACTGTAATTTTACATTCTCCATCAATTATCTTGTCAGGATAAACACCTACTTCGCAGTCCTTCGGTTCATTTAAATTGAATTCGCCGAAATCAACTTTTACATTGCCAACCTCAGCAATTGTATTTTCGTCATCAACTTTCCTGAATTCAGTCTTTATTGGCTTTACATTTTTAGTAAGCTGATTAATTCGATCTCCAGATCTGGTAATACCATCCCCTAAAAGGATTGCATATTCGTCCATTTTTACATTGTCTGAACTGGAAAAACTACCACCACTCCAATCTCCGGCCAGATTGAATATTTTGACAGCACCCCAAATGATAACCGCCAAAATTAGCAACCGAAAAAAGAATCTTCCGGATTTTTGCTTTGTCGCCTTTTGTACTTTCACAGGGTTTTGCTTTGTCGTTTTCTGTTGAGCCGGTTTCTTGTCTACTCGCTTTTTTACAGGTGGTTTCTTATCTGCTTGTTTTTTTACCGTACCCTTCTTTTCCACCGTTTCTTGCTTTGTGGATTTCACCGCTGTAGTTTTTCTTCTAACCTGCTTTTTGGGTGCCGATTGTTGCTGACTTGGTTTAGGTCCTCCTTTGATTATCTTTCTCCCTTCAGCGGTAAATTCCTCTTCCGGTTTATTCGAGCTTGAAGGCTTTTCTGACTGCAAATCAGCCAAAATAGGCGTTCCGCATGAAGTACAAAACTTCATCCCTCTATTAATCTCAGTTCCACAATTGGTACAAAAAGCCATATTTATCTTTTTAATTCTCCTTTTAAGTAATCAATCCAAACAAAGCCATCGCAAATGGTGAACATCTTGGCTTCGAAATAAAAGTTTGATTTAAGATCGAGCAATACTCTTGTTTCACAATCATCCTCATTTATTGTAAAGGTGTAAAGCCCCCTTTCTTTCTCGGGGTTAAACTTATACAGATAAAGTAGTTCCTCCCCGGCTTCATAATTTGCATTTGGCGCATTTACTTTCCCAAGCTCTTTTGTTCGCTTATATTCTTCATTCAATTTTCGAATAGCACTCCTGCGTTTTGCAGCGTTCTCTTCTTCTGCTTGCTTTTGCGTTTCTTCTGATCCGAGGGCCAAATCAACAATGTCGTTCATAAAACTGAATAATTCGGATGCTTCATATTCTGATATTTCCCATGGCCCATCGGCCAGTTCTGCATCCATGGAGAAAATAATGTCCGTTGAGTTGTCGTCAGTTTTTATGGTAAAACTTTGTTCAACTTCTTCAAATTCATCCTTTTCTTCATTAATTGGAATATAAAGAACTGCTTTCTGCGGCATACCTGCATCCATGAAACCTGCATAAGTGCAAGGGAATTCCATCGTTGCATCCTCATCCAACACTCCCTGCCACAACTTTTGAAAGGTTTTGTTGGCAGTCTTAAAAGCCACTTTAAAACCTTTATAATTTTCGGGTTCTTCATCATTACCCAGTTCAACAAGACATTTCAATGAGTGCTGTTCATTTAATAAATCAGCAAGTTTGGCTGCTTCATTTTGAATTTCTGATTTCGCGTTTAGCAAATAGCGCAATTGCATCCGCTCAATCAGCGGTTGAATATATTGTAAAATGTACAACCTGAATTCTTTATTTAAATCAGTCTTTAACTTTTCGCTGTAACCTCCATCATACGTCCACCCATGCTTCTGTAATTCAGCCTGCATGATTGCTCGCTCTGAGTAATCATCCCAAAAATCCTGAATGTATTCCTGGATCAATCCTTCCACGACTTCTTCAAATTTGGAAGCATCTTTTTTGTCTTCCATTCTCCAGAAAATTTCCTTCTTCCACCAGTGAAAGTTTTTCTTTGCACGAACCCGTTGCTGGTAATTGAAATTGTCAAACATTTTGCGATACAGGTCAGTCCGTCCGGCCCATGCTTCATTGGCAAAGGTGGTCAGGGCATAATCTATTGCAAACACTCCGATAAAAGCGATATTTAGTGAGCGTGTATTTATGATTTTTGAAGCTCCAAAATTGTAGGTATTCTTCAATGTTTCCAGAACAGCCTTCTTCTTGTTTCCGCGCTGCAGATCCATGGCAGAACCAACCAATGCTAATCCAAATCCAATATTCCCGACATAATTATTAAACGTCCCCAAGTCTGAAACTTCAAGCACATTCTCGGCAAAAGACAAACCAGCACTTTCCAATCCATAAAGTTCCATCGCTGAGTTCCAACAGGCTGCCAGGTAATCATCGTCTTGTTGTTGCATGATTTTTTTCGAATCGTAGCCTTCCAATAGCTTAACCTGTGCAGTTGAAGTCAAACGTCCCCATAAATAGGCAGATTCAGCAGCAACTTCCATCAGCGGATTATGAGTAAGTTTTATTGATTTATAAGTGTATGCAAACATGGTGAAGTGATCGGTAAATGTTCGCACCTTGCCTATCTGAGAATCGTAAAATGCCAGTACTTGTTCCCATTTCTTTCCTCGCTGGGTATAACATTGAACCACGCCGTTTTGAGTATCGAAGCCTGCAGGCGGATCAAGCTGGATCTCTACGTAATCATCAAATTCATGAAGATTTCCAAGGCTAATATCTACCACGTTTGTACACTTTCTTCCATCAAAGGGCAGAGTGACAGGAGCCAGCTCTTTTACCACCAACTCTTCTTCGCCCTCAAACAGACCGACAGGAAGTATTACTTTCATGTTGTTTGAGACCTGAACAACAGCATCAATGCTGTCAGTAGAAACACGTTGCTCTGCAAGTATTCCTTTTACTTCGGTTTTTACCTTCTCTGTTTTTAATGCCTGTGTTTTTGGTATTTCGCGATCTGTTATTGCCAGCTGCTCAGTCTTGTTTCCGCTAAATAGATCATCAAACCAGCCTCCTGCAGATTTAAATAACTTAATTCCCCCAACAGTGAGGATTACAGCCAAAATCAGCATTGCTATAAGACAGCCAACATATCCTTTTTTTGAATTTATCTCCTTTGGATGAGGCGTATATGCAGGGGATCGTTGAGAATAATTTTGCGTAGGTTTTGGCCCCCCTTTAATAATCTTCCTTCCTTCCGGCGTGTATTCATCTTCCTTTGCCAAAGGTTTGTGTGCTGGAGATTGTGGTTTAATGTTGCCTGAAATTTCTGCACCACAAGAATTGCAGAATCTCACTCCATCATCTACTTTATTACCACAGTTTGTACAAAAAGCCATAAGAAAATTAGTTATTGGTTAATCATCGTTGTCGCTATCTCCAAAATCATCGTCGTGATCAAACTGGTCATCATATCCAGATCTACCCCGTCCCTTCTTTCCACGAAAAAATAGCCAACCAAAAAAGAAAAAGACGATCATAAAGGCTGTTCCCATCAATGCATCCTTTAATTTTCGACCAGCTTCATCATCCACCTGAAACCAAATAATAAGAGCAATGGCAATCGCTAACACGATGATAAGAATCGCAATCCGTAACCGTTTCCAAAACTTTGATCCACTGCTAACCATCGTTCCCGAATAAGATCCTGAAGAAGTGATGGTATTTACATTTATTTTTTTCCTTGGTTCTGTTTTTAAAGGCTCAGCTTTCAGATTATTCCCACATTTTTCGCAAAAGGTAGCTGTTGAGGGATTTTCATAACTACAGGATGGGCAACTAATACCTGCTAATGCAGCCTGAACGGGCCTGCCACAGCTCGGACAAAACTTTTCTCCATTTTGAATTTCATTATTGCAATTGGTACAAAGGGTCATATTTGGTTGTTTTATGGTTAATCGTCATCATCACCGTCATCATCATTATCATCGTAATCCTCATGATTATTCTCCTGGTCCCAAAAAGAACTGCCGCCACCTTTTCCCGACTTCTTCTTGCTCTTCAAATACCAGATAAATCCAGCTATCAAAAGAATACCATATCCAATATTGGTAAGTTTCTCCTTAGCCTGCGGATCAACTTTTATCCATATAATTATGGCTATTGTAATTGTCAGAATAATGGCTAGAGCAATTATTGCAATATTCCGCAATTGCTTTTTGCCGGATGATTGCCGAATAGTTGATGTAAATTGATGTTTTTGATGTGCATCATTGCGGTCAACTTTTGATGGTTCACTGAAATTATATCCGCAGGAATAACAGAATGCACTCCCCGCTTCTGCCTTCGTTCCACATCCGGGGCAAAAAATATCTTTTGATGGTTGTTGATCTGTGGGATTTCCACAAGAGGAACAGAATTTCTCAGCTGCTGTGAGTTCCATTCCACAGTTGTAACAGTTCATTTTGGGTTTTTGAAATAAAGGTATCTCAATCCCATTTAGAGAAGCTTTCAAATGGTAAAAATCGTTTTCAAATGGTAAAATTTTTCTATATTTCGCCTAATTATCGTCACATTGATAACATAATTTTCACCCTATATGATTTTAGATCTCATCATCTACACTCCGATGTATATTTCAGCCTTTTGGTCCATCATACTTTTTAGTATAAGCAAACCAACACAAAACCGTCCCAAGTTTTTGTTGGCTGCATTTATGAGTGTCGCATTTCTTTTGTATTGTTCCCACGCAATTTTCTTTCAAAATCTGTATGCCATTTTCCCATATTTCGACCCACTATATATTGTTTGCTCTTTATCTGTTTACCCTCTGTATTATTGGTACATCAAGCTATTGACAGTGGAAAATCGATTTAAAAAGACAAATTGGATCATGTTTTTACCTGCCCTGCTTTTTGCATCGGCGTCAGCTATTTTTTATATAATTATGGGCATAAGTGACGCGGAAAACTTCGTGCGCTCTTTTTATTATAATCAGGACATAGCCATTACAAAAACCGGTGAATTACAGCGTATTCTATTCTTCGGATCCAGAATTACATTTGTGGTACAGGTCATTTACTTTCTGATTAAAGGATCAAAACTGGTAAAGAAATACAACGAACGTATCGCAAACTTTTATTCAAACATTGAAGGGAAAAATATACGTTGGGTAAACTTGTTACTTAAATCCTTTGTAGCTACTTCTGCAATGAGCATAGTTTTCAACTTTCTGGGAAAATCATCCTTTATTGATAGCGGCTACTTTCTTATCATTCCTTCGGCTATTTTTAGCACGCTGCTTTTTATTATCGGATTTGAAGGTTTCATGCAAAACCATACAGTAGCTAACTTAATAGATGATGAGCACGAGATTGAACCAATCGTTGCAGCAACTCCCAAACAGGTATCACGAGATAAACTTAAAACTCAACTCCTTCAGCTGTTTAGTGGTGAAGAAATCTACACAAACAATAATCTGAAAATTACCTTAGTCTCAGAAAAATTGAATACGAATCGTACCTATCTTTCTAATTTGATTAATGAAGAATTTAGCTGCACTTTTTCAGATTTTGTTGGGAAATTCCGTGTCGACAAGGCAAAGCAAATTTTACAGGATGATATTGATTGTAAATATTCAATTGATTATATCTCTGATCAAGTTGGCTTCGGCTCCACCAGCTCTTTTATTCGTATGTTTAAAAAGAATGAAGGCGTAACACCCGGATCCTATCGAACCAAATATAAGGAAAAGATCGAAATTGAATCCCGGGAAGCCACCTTCATTCGCTAATATATTGCCCAATATAAAACTCCCTGTTCTGCGCCCTCAACTTCAGCTGCTGCAGCATTTGTTATCCAATAAAAGGATATAACCAAAAAGATCAACCTTCTTTTTATTAGTAATAATTTTAGTTTTATTTTTATTGAGCTTAAAGTTACCTTTGAAAGGAAACCGAACGATCCATTTTGTAAAAAAGGAATAGTCAAATAATAAAAAGAAGTTGTTAAATAGTAAATTATTTTTTGCAGATCGTAAAATGGTCAAATCAATCAACTAACAATCAACAGACTTCAGCATGGAACACCTGGAACTCACCCTACTTACCTCAGCTTTTGTAATTCCATTTATATTATCCATTACAATTTTGGTTGGATCGAAGGAGAATTTTCCAAAATTGGTGATGAGCCTCGCATTGTTCAATGCTTTTTATGTTTTTCTGGCAAACTACTTTTATTTTCAAAAGCTATTTGAATATTACACGTATTTACACAGCTTGCACATTGCAACAGTGTTGTGGATCTTCCCATCCATCTACTTATATATAAAATCAATCATTTCAACAAAAAAGGAATTCAAGAAAGAACTCCTGCACTTGCTCCCCGGCTTGGTTTTTGGCATCACTTCGGCCACGATATTTTATGGATTCCTGACTTTAGATGAGCGCATTCAATACCTGTCAACCTATCGATCTGGTGTAGAATTCACAACACTTAATTTAAAGATTTTAACCCTATTTAGAAGTACTGATGTTCTGCTCATTGTAGCTCAGGTTATCTACTATTCAATTACTTTTTTTCGTCTTCCCAAAAAGTATAACGAACGCTTAAACCATGAATATTCCAATATTGATCAATTTTCAATTAATTGGCTCAAATGGTTTAATGGATCGTTTGTTCTGGTTGGCCTAATGTGTGTTCTATTTTACATGTTTAATCCGTTTGAAGAAGAAAACGAACTGTTTTTAGTTGGATTTCTCTTTGTTATTTCTGCCTTTACCTGGATTCTTGGAATTTGGTCATTTAAACAACAAAAACCAGAGATTACAAAAACCGAAAATTCGGAACTTGTCTTCCCAATTATCAATCAATCGGCAACGGTCAATACAGAGTTAACACGATCGCTTATCAGCTACTTTGAGGAAAAAGAGCCGTTCCTGAATCCAAATCTAAACCTTACTACTGTTTGCAAAGAAGTTGGAACAAACCGAACCTACCTTTCCAATATCATCAATCATAACTTTGGAATGAACTTTAATGTATTTGTCAATCAATACCGGGTTAAGCATGTGCAAAATTATTTAAAGGATAATCCTGACACGTCCTTGGAAAATCTTGTTCAGATAGGTGGATTTGGTTCCGTGAGCTCATTAAAAAGAGCGATGGCCAATCAAAATCAGGAATAAAACATTGGATCATTCAAATTAATTTTTGCGTTTCGAGGAATCGGCTTATTTTTGCAACTCATTACTTTAGAATGGAAAAGATGAATAAACCGACCGTTGTTAGTGGAATCAGACCCACAGGATATTTGCACCTTGGAAACTACTTTGGAGCAGTGCGTAATTTTTTGCGCATGCAGGAAGATTATAACTGCTACTTTTTTATTGCAGACATACACTCGTTAACCACGCATCCAACCCCGGAAAACTTGCAATCGGGTGTAAAACAAGTATTGGCAGAATATTTGGCCTGTGGCATTGATCCTGAAAAATCAACCATCTTTATTCAAAGTGATGTTCCGGAAATTAATGAGCTTTATACTATTCTAAATATGAATGCCTATCTCGGCGAATTGGAACGGACAACTTCTTTCAAAGATAAAGCACGGCAACAGCCGGAAAATGTGAATGCCGGACTATTAACCTATCCGGTTTTAATGGCTGCTGACATTATTATTCATAAAGCTCACTTTGTGCCTGTTGGAAAAGACCAGGAACAAAACCTGGAAATGGCCCGCAAGTTTGCCAAGCGTTTCAACCGGATGTATAAATCCAAGGTATTCCCAATACCAAAACCATTTACTTTCGATGGAGCTGATTTGGTGAAGGTTCCCGGCTTAGACGGAAGTGGAAAAATGGGTAAATCCGAAGGAAATGCAATTAACTTATTTGACACCGAAAAAGAAATCCGCAAAAAAGTTATGCGTGCGGTAACCGATGCAGGCCCGACTGAAATGAATTCAACAAAACCAGAACCCGTTCAAAACTTGTTTACCTTGATGGATATTGTTTCAGATCCAGAGGTGGTAAAGCAATTTGATGAAGCATACGCCAAATGTGAAATCCGCTATGGAGACATGAAAAAACAATTGGCTGAAGACATTGTCGCCTTCACAAGTCCTATTCGTTCCAGAATTATTGAAATACTCGAAGATGACGCTTACCTGGCAAAAGTCGCCAAAATGGGAGCTGAAAAAGCACGGGAGTCTGCTGCCGAAACTTTAAAGGAGGTTAAACAATTGGTTGGCTTTAAGAAATTGTTTTAAACCTTATTCCAAATATTAATTTCTCAAGTCCGGTACAACTGCCGGACTTTTTATTTTTCACCCTAACTAATTGTATCATAGATATTTTTTTCAAGACTATTTTGTCTTTTTTTTAATAAAAGATACGAACATCTTTTTTTGTTTGCGTGTTAATATTCTTGAAGCTCAAATACGTAAACTAAAACATTGCCTATGAAAACAATTTTTACTTTTAAAAATTCAGGAAGTCTGTTCGCCTTTTCCATTTTATTATTATTGGCAGGTAGCCTTCTTGCGCAAACTACTCATGATGTTTCTGTTACCAATAATCAATTTAGCCCTTCTTCTCTGACTATTAATGTAGGAGATAAAGTAATTTGGACAAATACAGAAGGTAGCCATAATGTTAACGGAACAACCGCTAATTTTGCTTCAAACCCGGAATCTTTTGGAAACGATGTTAGTACTGGTTGGACGTTTGAATACACTTTTAATACAGCCGGATCTTATCAATACCAATGTGACCCGCACGCTTCCTTAGGAATGACAGGTGCCATTACGGTAAATGAAGTTTCAATGGAAAATAAATTGACAGTAAATTTCACTGGAATGACTCCGCATGTTGGACAAGACCTCTGGTTTTCTGTTGTCAACACAAATACGTGGATGGAATTAGAACGCGTAAAAGTCACCGTAGAAGTTGATTTCTCTATTGAAGTAATGGGAATTGAAAATGGCGAATCATACAACATCGACTTTTTTGCCGACCATAATGGAAATGGAATGTATGATGCACCACCAACCGATCATGCCTGGAGAATGGAGCTAATGGATGTAGATGGTGACGAAACCCTTGATTTTGCTCATAACACCAACTTTACTGATATCATGTGGATGAATAAATTGATGGTCAACTTTACAGGGATGCCCCCACATGTTGGACAGGATCTTTGGCTTGCAGTTATTAACCAGGAAACCGGCGAGGAATTGAAAAGAATGAAAACAACTGCTGAAGAAAGTTTCAGCCTGGAGGTCATGGGAATTGAAGTTGGACAATCTTATAATATTGATTTTTATGCCGATCACAATGGAAATGGAATGTATGATGCACCACCAACTGATCATGCCTGGAGAATGGAACTAATGGATGTAGCTGGTGATGAAACCCTTGATTTTGCTCATAATACCAACTTTACCGATATCATGTGGATGCATAAACTCACTGTTGAATTCAATAGCATGACACCCCATGATGGGCAAGATTTCCATTTGTATGTTTTAGACCTTACTAACGGCGAAAAACTTGACAGCATATCAGTAACTGCATCGGTCAATTTTACTATTGGTGTTTATGGAGTTGTACCGGGTGAATCCTATGATGTTGATTTTTACGCTGATCACAATGGTAACGGAATGTATGATAACCCACCAACCGATCATGCATGGAGAATAATGTTGGAAAATGTAAAAGGTGATAGTACAATTGTATTTACCCACAACACAAACTTTACCGATATACAAATTGCGACGGCAGCTATCGAGTTTGCCGATGCTGGTTTTGGAGTGTATCCAAATCCTGCATCCGATTATGTGAATGTTTCACTTAATAGCTTATCAGGAAATCAAACATCCGTTAAAATCTATAACACAGTAGGTTCTCTCGTCGAACAAGAAATCGTTGCTCATAACCAAAAGTTATTGAGATACCAGATCAGATCATTCGACAAAGGCCTGTACTTTATTTCTGTACAAAACGGAAACAAAAACTATGTGTCAAAATTTATAAAATACTGATAAAATCATCTTTTTTAAGCCGGGCAAAGTTGTCCGGCTTTTTTATTCCCCTAAACGAATCATCTAATTGAATAATAGCTATTTTTAGGCAATGCGGAATTGCGACCATATTGAAAGTTTAAAAAAGCTAAAAATCATTGTCATTTGTATTATGATGATTGGTATTCATCATAGCTATGGGCAAGATGTTTCCTTCTCCCAATTTTATACAAACCCTTTGTACCTCAATCCTGCATTTGCTGGTTCTGTAGGTGTACCCCGGGTATCCCTTCAGTATCGAAACCAGTGGCATAAGTTTGATAACGCTTATTCAACTTACAGTGCAGCTTTTGATTTCCCTGTAAAAGCACTGCAAGGTGGAATTGGGCTTCATCTAATGAATGACACACAGGCCGACAATATTGTAAATTCATTTCAAATAGATCTGGCTTATTCTGTTTTCCTTCAACTAAGCAAGGAATATAGAATTCATGCCGGCTTACAAACTGGATATCACCAGAATTCGTTAAACGTTGGTGGATTGGTTTTTGCCGATAACCTGGATATCAACTATGGAAACCATGGAACAACTGCTGAAATAATATCTGATCCGAACTATGGATTTGTAGATTTTTCCACCGGATTGCTGATTTATAGTAAACGATTGTTTTTTGGAGGTGCCGTTCATCATTTGACAGAACCGAATCAAACTTATTTTGGGAATGACAGCAATGGTGATAAACTTTACCGAAAGTATACTGCACATGTTGGGGCACGACTGCCAATTTTTAGACATGGGTATCATCGAAAAACATTAGATATCTCACCGCAGATTATTGTACAAAAGCAGGGAATCTCAGAACAAATTAATTACGGCATGTTTGCGACTAAAAGAGGACTTACTGCTGGTGCCTGGTTGAGACAGAATTTTGGTATCCGTTACGATTCTGTCATCTTTCTTTTTGGATATGTAAATAGTAGAATGCAAATTACTTACAGCTTTGACTGGACAGTTTCCGGGTTACGTGGTGACTCCGGAGGAATTAGTGAATTATCACTCGCATTTTTACTGAAGAAAGTGGATAAAAAAAGAATTTTCCCATTTTTCCGACCATACGAGGATGAATTTGGAGTGCAGTAGCAACTCATCGGATTAGAAGAACCTGTCCTTTTTGATTGTGCTTGAACCCTTGGATATCAATAAACTGTGCTAACCATACATAGTTGCCCATCGGGGCACGATCTCCATTTTTGGTTGTTCCATCCCATGGATAATCAGGGGTATTGCTTTCAAACACTATTTGCCCCCAGCGATCGTAAATCTTAATGTTGAATGATGACGCATCAGCTCCCAACCCAACCGGCATAAAAATTTTATTTTCGGGGATTTCGCTGTCCGGCCGAAAAGCATTCGGAGTGAAAACCTCAAACGGCAAAATTCTAATTTCAAAGTCGGTTGAGTCTTTGCAACCATAAATGGACTCTGCAATTAAGGACGGAAAATACTCGCCAAGTTCCAGATACGTGTGCATGGGTTCAAATTCATTTGAGTTCATCCCATCATCAAAATCCCATTGATAATAATCAGAACTTTCGGAGTTGTTGTAAAATGAAATATTCGCATTCTCAATTAATGCCACAGGGAAATTCACATCAAACTCAGCTACCGGCATCGGATGTACCCATAACCAATCCGGTTTCAGTAATGTATCTACACATCCGGTAATCGTTGAAGTTCCGATCAAGCTAATATCAAATTTCCCGGAATCCTGATACGTGACATAAACAGACTCTCCCTGCATCTTGGTTGAATCATTTATAATCCAATTATAATTTATGAATTCGTCAATTGATTCCGAATAAATCTCCAACGAATAAGGTTGGCAGCCCTCTTGGTCATCGGTGTTGAAATCAAAATGGGGCTTCCTTTTAAGGTCCATTTCAACGGGATCACTAATGCATCCGTATTCATCAACAATTAGTCGTACTGTCCCTGTGGGATCATCAATTCGAATGAGAATTGAATCATTCCCATCGTCCAGTTGAGTAATCCCTTCAAATTCCCACGAGCAAAACGAAGAATCAATGTTATTTGAATAGATAATACGAGTTGAATCTTCGTAACAAAAACTCGGATCAGCAATTATTGATGCTTTTGGGGTTGGGAATACTTTTACCATGCTGTCCAATAAAAAGCCGTTCTGACATTGCGTAACAGGATTGGTAATGGTCAGACTAACACCATAATAACCTGTCGTTGCAAAATGCTTGATTGCATTTTGTTGCTTCACAACTTCCCCATCGCTAAATTCCCATTCAAAATTGACATTATCCGCTGTTAAAAGCGTACTTGTGAAATTAACAGTCATCTCATCACACCCCCGCAGTTTATCTGCATCCATCGTGAAATTGGGTTTTGCTCCTAGAGGTATTGTTGTTGTGTCACTCCAACACTGATTGTCGTCTATAACCAAACTGATATAAGGAGGATCATTAAGGAAGGCGCCCACGGTAACATCGTAATATTGCCAGTCAAGCGTATCAACAAATTTACATCCATCCAAATCCCAGTAAAACGATGCACTGTCAGTTGCCTGCCCAACGTAACGAAGTTTTTTACTGTACCCTTCACATTTGGCATCGTCTTCAAATGTAAACAGAGAAGTGGGATTGTTATGAAACCTAACCTGAAAAGTGTCAATCGTTTCACAGCCATCAACTGTGGTTAGTTTGTAGAATATCTTGTAGGTTCCCCACTCAGAAGCTTCAAGTTGAACACTCTTTTGCTTTTCCTCTGTAAAGCTTAACTGCAAAGGTTTGTCTGTTGACCAATTAAAACTACCATCGTAGTTCCACACGTCTTCGGGTGCGTTGGCAATGGACACGGTTAAAGATAAATTTAACTCACCACAAAGCAAGGTGTCGCCTTCAATCTTGATATCCGGCACCGGGAATACGGTCAGGGTCATGGTATCCCTTGCGACACAATTGTATTTGTCATATGATGAAATCCGGTACTCTCCGGTTTTATCAGCGTCATAAATTCGATTGGTTGAGAGCGTGTCCCCGTTTTCATTTTCCCAAACATATTTTGCAAAACCATCATTCCCATCCAATGGTAATGAAAAGGGATAACATTCTTTTACATCCTCAATTCCCAGCTCCACTTCAGGGTGACTTACAAACACGTATATCGAATCTTCCAACTCACAACCATCAATGGTAGTAGTCTTGACGGAATATTTCCCAGCCTGATCAACAAGCAGTTTCTGCGAAACATCACCCGTATTCCAGTCATAAGTATCAAAATAAGGACCTGCATCCAGCAATCGTTTTTCGCCATAGCAAAGCAATAAAGTATCACCTTGAAAATCGACACTTTCCCCCAAATCCAAAACAAGATCAAGATTAAAACCAACACCATAACCGTATGATTCCACTCCTCCGAAACCGTATACATATGCCAAGAATCCCCGATCTTTATTGGTGTTCCATAACCGATAAGTTCCCGGGCTGAGAGTTATTTGTGCCCAGGAATATTCACTATTATTTGGGAATGGAGTGAACTGATTTTGAACCGAGGAGCCATTCAAACGAATATTTCCAATCTCCTCCGTTAAGCTAATTACATTGGCATAATACTTTTGAATCTGATCGGAATCGTAAGCAACAAAAGTTACATCATTTTTCGTCTGGGTTGTCGAGCTTAAAACGATCATAAACGGGTCGCCATTTCCGCCGGTATAGTCCCTATCTACCGATTGTGACTGACTATACTGAGCAACCAAAATAGGTTTTTCTGAAAATATCCGTCTGGGCTGATCATTATGTAGCACAAATTCCCGGAACTCTCCCCTATCCAGTTTCATGGGCGAAAATCCATCAATGTAAACAGTTGTCCCATCCTGCGCAGCCATTACCCTGTATAAATCTTGTTCTCGTGATTTTAATGGCACTGCATAATATTCGCGACCCCAGGAATAGACAGGTGGAATTTGTTCATAGAGATGATCCCAGTATCTTACTCCTGATTGTGCGGGAACTGTTGTAGCCAATGACCCTGAGTAAAAGGCAACCGGCCTATCTGCGAGTATATAGCTACCAGTTAGATCACCTTGTCCAGCAAGATTTGGATGGTTCATGGATTGTACCTGATAAACTTCTCCTTTATTAAGCTTGGTTTTAATAGTACTTCCCACGCTTACCAATTTATCGGTAACTTTTGACGGGACAATTGCAACCTCTGTTGAGTCTTCTGTTGCAACAATTAAAAACTGGCTGTTTCTACCATCTCCATAATTCCCATTATTTTCGTTCACGTGTGGTTCATAACAAACGGCAAAATATTCATTCCCGAGTGAGGATACTGGATAGATTACTGCAACATCCGATGAATTTTTATCCCAATTGAGTGCGTAAACATTCACTGGCTTTTCCGATACAAGCCTGACCCCTTTTTCCTGAATTGTTTCTGAACCAATGGCTTCCGCTAATGTCCAGGGAATAGAAACACGTTTGCTGCTATTAGCCTGAACCGTATGTGTTCCATTGTAAGGAGATTCATTTTTACCAATAAAGATTTGAAAACTAGTTGTTTCCCTTGCAGTAACTGTAATATCAATGAAGTGGTTAGAATGATAGTTTCGGCTTTCCATAAATCCAAACCAAAAATCAGTTCCTTCGGTTGATTTCCGGCAAAGGTCAATCTGTCCAATTAATACATGGACTTGTAAGAATAGAATTAGAAAATAAAAAAGCTTTTTCACGCATTTGGGCTTAGAAAGTTATAAAGCTAATCATTATCAATTAATATCGACAATTCAGGATTTCTAAAATAGCAACTTCTACCAGATTAAGCTTTCGAACTGAAATAACGCCGAAATAAAACCTTCTTCAGGTCTCGAAAGATAATTTGATGGGCAATTACCTCAACTTGATTATAGCGAGGAAAATCGGCTTGTGTGCGTGCAATATCAAGTTCTGAAATATCAACCTGATATAAAATGGACATTAGTAAATCTGAATTAGTAATCAAGAGTGAATCGATTTGATCAACTAGCTGTTGATGCAACTCATGATAGGCATCATCAATATGTCCTGAAAAATGAATTTCCACACCAAATAAGCCAAAGTCTTTCATGATTTGGGCAATGGTATCAAGAATAATATCCTCCCGATTCAGGAAAACATCAACATTGGTATGGGTAATATTTGGAAGATTCATTGAATTTAAATCGATTATTTCAAGTATAGCAATATAAAGACAATTTCCCGAATCAGCTTAAAACCTTTTTAAAATGTAAGTTTCAAAAATACAATCGGGGTGAAAGGCAACGCATCTGAACTGATTTTAATGGAGCCAAATTCATAGTCAATGTTTCGGATATTGTTGGATACCAGATTGCGGGTGTTGAGCAAATTAATAATGGAAATCCCGGTTTCACCACTCAACTTTTTCCAGTTGAATTTGTAGGTCATCGCTGCATCGAGTCTTTTATAACTGATATTTTCCCGGCCAAAACCATATTGTTCTTTGAGAATATTTAAACCCGAACCATAAATATAATTGGCTGACAAATAAAACTTTCCAATATTAAACAGCCCCGCAAGTTTAAGCTCATGACGTTGATCCTGAGGAGCCAGCATGTATCGTGGTAAAACTGAATTTGCAGGTGCCAGCCGTTCTAAAACCTTACTCAAAGTATAGGTTCCCCAAATGGCATGCTTCTTAAAATCCTTTTTCATATAAAAATCAATCCCGTAGGTTTTAGAATCTCCGGAATACAAATTATAACTCTCTTTCATCTCCCCATTCACAAACGGGTTTTCCAATTTATAACGCGAAAGGTTTTTGATGGTCTTAAAATAACCATCAACATTAAAGGTAAAATCTGACTTATAATAATTCAGTCCAACATTCCAATGAGTTGCATTTAAGACCTTTGAGTTCTCATCACTAACCGCCCACAGGTAAGTGAAATTTCTATCACGATCAACATACGCTGTTTTGTATACAAATTGATTATATAGCCCCCACGAAGCATTCAGTTTTAAATTGTCGCTAAGTGCGGAAGTAAAACTAATTCTTGGTTCAATAAATGCTTTTTTCAGATTGTCTGGTAAATTTATCCGAAGACCTGTTCTCAAAGTAATCTTCCCGGGAAGCGGCAAATTATCCTGAATGAAGAACATTCCTCTTTTATTCTCGAATTCGTCGCTGTCATCAACCGCCAAAGTATCAGTAAGCGTATTTCTATTTCTTATTGAGGCTTTATTTACGAAAACTCCAGCCCCAAATTCAATCTGGTGCCCTTTGTAAATATTGATTGTATTATTGAGATGAAGTGATGTTTCAGACGCCTCATTTTTAATTTGAATTACATCACTTTTTGATGCAACATCATCATTTGTTGATACGGTGTGAATAGAGTCAGTAATGTTCTTGGAATAGTCTGAATGCGAAAATATCAATTTTGAAAGATTCCCATTTCCCCAATTTTTAAGATAGTTCAATGATAAACCAAGCTGTTCATTTTTTTCTAAATCCGAGAATGACACCTTAAATGGTTCCGGATTATTTTCGAATGAAGGATTCACCAGATTATCGGTAGTAATAAGCTTAAAATCGTCCCCTCCATAATAACCACTAAACGAAATCTGATCGGAATTATCAAAGTTGAAAGTATACTTCAAGTTCATATCCCTGAACTGGTAATCTTCAGGAAATACATTCAAATTTACATCACCTCCCGGCATCGGGTTTGGCTCTGGTCGATCTCTCCTCTCGTGTATTTTAAAACCAAAAATTTTAAAATCATCCTGACTATATGGATTATAATAGGTTTGCCGGTATGCAAATAAAAGGGACGAAGTTTTAAATAACGGAAGTTCTACCATCCCATTAATCGTCATCGGATTGATATTGAAACTGAAAGTGGGTTTTTTCAAGCTCCCATTTTTCCCATAAACACTAACCAATCCACCGACCCGATCACCGTATTTTGCCTCGAAACCACCTTTATATATTTCGATATTTTTGACAACCGACGGATTGACAATACTGATGTTGCTGTTGTAATTTTTCAGACCAAACAAGGTAAAGTCATCAAATGAGATTAAGCTTTGCCCTTCGTAGCTTCCCCAAATCTGAATATCAGTAGTCTGTTCATTTGCAGCTTGAATTCCCGGCATTAATTTAAGCAAGTTGAATACCGAGTTGTCTCCCTGCCCAGCCAGAAATCGGGAGATATTGTGATTCAGCTTCATGTTGCCGGGTTTCTCTCCGATAATTGCCGCTTTTTCAACAACACTATTTTGAACTGTTACTTCAGGCAAATTTTCAACGGATGGGGTTAATACAATTTTTTGATTTCGACCTTCATAAAGCACGGTATCAAGAATATAATAACCCAGATGAGAGATTCGAATATCGAATGAACTATCAGCAGAAGCCGTGTAATTAAATGATCCGGATGCATCGGCAAATAACTGCTGCTTATTAATGAGAATGGAAGAAAATGATAAAGGTTCATAGGTTCCGGATTCGACGATCTGACCCGAAATATTCACTGTATTTTGAAACTCTTTTTCAGCTTTTTTCTTATCGAAAATGATGATGAAAACATCGTTCGACTTTTTCAATTGAAAAGGCAGATCATGGAGTAAATACTTAAGTGCTTCTTCGCTATTTTGAAAGGTCTTCCGAACCGTAACCTTGAATCTGGATAATTCATTATCACTGTAAGAAAGACGAATATTGTAATGATCGCGAAGTTCAATCAAAAGCGTGTTAAGCGGTTTTTCATGTACGTCAATCTTAATTTCATTTTCCTGAGCCAAAGCATTCAGGCTAATGACTAATAATATGATTCCAAATACAATATTCCTTATCATTCACTGTCCTCAATAACATCATAGATTCCCGGTGATTTTTTTATGAACTTCAGTCCCAAGGCAGGACATACATAGCCCAAAACATCCTCCACATTTTGTTCTTTTGAGAAATTACCTGTGTACAGCACATAATCATCAACATCCACACTTATTCTTATATCATATTGTCGTTCAATCTCTTTGAAAACGTTTCCTGCTGGAGTTGCTGAAAACAAGAAAATATTCTTTCTCCAAGATATTTCAGGATAGGTCTCAATGTCCCTTTTAATGTTAATATCACCATCCTTTGTAATTTCTACTTTGCTGTTTGGTTTCAAAATAACTTCTTCCCTCAAACGAGAGGTCACCTTCACGCTTCCAGTAATACAAGTTACTTTATAATGATCATCTCTTGAATAAATATTAAAGCTTGTACCCAATACCTGTGTTTTTCCACCCGATGAAGCTACAATAAACTTTTTGCCTTTTTCAACATTAAAGAAGCCCTCTCCTTCCATTTTCACGATTCGTTGCATCTTCCACCAATATGGATAGTATTGAAGTGTCGAATTTGCATTCAATTCAACTGTTGAGCCATCCGGCAGATCTGCCATTTGATGAATTCCCGAAGGAATTTCAATTTTCACAGAATAGAACCGTAAAAATGAACCGAGTCCAACCAGTAACAGAATACTGGCAGCAACTGCCCAAGTTCTATAATTTGATAATGAGATGGATTTTGATTTTTGCTCTATTGCCAGCACATCTAATTCCTGCCAAACCTTGTATTGACTTTTATTCCATTGAAAAGTACCATTTGCAAAAAATCGCTTACTGTGATTGTCAATGGCAGCTAGGTTGATATGTCTGTTTTTATCATTCACTTCCAGTTTTTTACAATTCGCCTGACAAATCGGTGGTTAATAAATAGAAGAACCAGATGACTAATTTCTTCTTTCAGATGTTTCTTTAAATGCTCCAGCGCCTGACTCATTCTCTTTTCAATAGCCTTGACACTTAAGCCCAGTTGATCAGCAATTTCTCGATATTTTAGTTCATCAATCCGGTTCATTAAAAAAACTACCCTCTGTTTTTCAGGCATGCTTTTTAAAGCTTCTTCATAGGCATTTTTTAACTCTTCGTAATTCAATTGATCTTCCGGGGTCAGCGCCGATTGATCTGGTTCATAGGTATCGAAGAATTTAAAAGCCAGACTTTCTTTGTGATAACGGGTGATAAACAAATCATTGGCAATTTTTATCAGCAATCCCTTAACCGTTTTATGGTTAATCTGCATTTGCTTTTCCCATATTTTCAAAAAAGTGTCTTGCGCAATATCAGTGGCTACATCATTATCACCGGAACGATAAAAAACGTAGCGCCTGACATCCTCAAAATGCTTGTCAAATAATAATTTAAATTCTTCCTTGTTCAATTTCAGCTAATTTTCACCTATCTATCAAAGATAAATGAAAATCTTAAAAAGAGGTCAGGACGTCCCCTAACCTCCATCACTAAATCAATGACCTTTTCTATGCTCACCGTCTCCATGGTGATGAGCATCCATATTCGCTTTGGCTTTAAACCCATGAAGTTCTATTTCTATAACTTCTCCGTCTGAAGTAAGCTCTGCCACATTATCGCAAGTGCCATCCCCATAATCAAGAGAAGCAATTAACTCATCGTTATACAGATATTGCACCACTCCACTTACAATATTTCTGCACGAACCAGATTTAACCAATGATTCGGTAATGACTTTTGACCAGGAATCTCCCGTAGAACTTTCAATGTAATCCGTTCCCTCGATCTTGATTGTATCATCTTCGTGAACCATCGGAGTGTCAAGTCCGGAAGTCCACTCACGAACTTTCTCACCAGTACGATTAAGTTCGGTTCCATCTGGAAGAATAGAACTTACATCCACGGTGTTGGTTTCCATTCTTGAGAGAGAATCTCCCATAAAAACCTCTGTTCGTGTCCCGTTAACAATCACTGAATCCACCACACAATCTTCATAGCTGAAAGTGCGGGTTGCACCATCTGTCCCACGTGGAGCTGAAATTTCAATCGACACCAATCCACTAACTACTGTTCCGTGATGTAAAATTGTACTATCGCCATAGTCAATGGTAATTACAATCGGATAGCCCGTTTCTGCAGTGTCAATAGATACATCCAACGATTCCTGTTCGGCGTACCTATCGCAATGACTGCCTCGTAACAAATCATGACCATGTCCACGATAATGGGCCAATTCACGCAAGAGGTGTTCTGATTCCGCAAAGAAATCAGCTTCGTAGTTTAACTCTTCCAAAACACCTTCTACAGTAATATCACTGGTAGCAATATCAGCCGACTTTAACATTAATTCAGAAGCATCTGAATTAAAATTGTCCGTTTCCTGGCATGAAAAACTAAAGATCGCCAAGACCAAAATCATTCCTAAAATTCTAATTTTCATTCTTTCAATTTTTTGGGTTACACAATCTATTTTATAATGTATCCTGACAAAAGAATGCCGACCCTACTTCTTTTCTCTAAAAAGTGTTAATTATAAAAAAAATGAAGGCAGCCCATGTTGGCTGCCCAGATTAGATGTTGAAAACTACCATCCAGGTGGATGGCCACCTCCAGAACCAACCTGTGTTACTGTGCTCGAAATGGTAAAGCTTGTGTATTCGGATCCACCGGAGTACGTACCTCCAGTATATAATCCATCAACTTCTGTACCCGTTGAACTACCTCCGGTATAAATAGTATATGTTGCACCTTGTTTAAGATCTGACGAAGAAAAAGCTACCGACTGATAAGTTTTAGCAGGTTTAAACGTAAATAGGCTCGTGCCATCCGAAGCTTCCAGATGCACCAGAGTTCCTGCCGATAGTGTAGAACTGAAATAAATCAATACTGAATTTTGATCTGAAGAAGATCCCGGAACCTGAGCCATTCCTGAGCTTCCTGCTGCCAGGATATAACCACCATTCATTTCGAAGCTGCCATCATAATCCAACGCTCCATTACCGCTGCTGGTTGGGCCATTCACAATTAGTGTTCCTCCAGTTATCGCAACCGCCCCATTGATGTCAATTCCGTCTCCATTGGCATTTACATACACATAACCACCATCCAGGTAAAAAAAGTTATTGGAAGAAACTGAAAAGCCACCTCCCGGAAAACCACCACCGCCAGTTCCGCTGGCAGCATTGATACCATCATCACTTGAAATTAAATGAATATCGCCACCAGCAATCTGTACAATTTTGCTTTCAATCCCTTCGTAACTTTTTGATATCTGGATGATACCGTCATTAATGAGCAAATACGAATCAGCATGTATCGCATCATCTCCCGTTGAAATTGTAAACTCACCATAGTTTATTGTCAAACTTACATTGGAGTGCAGTGCATCATCGGCTGAATTAATAGTAAATAACCCATCTTCAACAATCACCTCAACGCCTGCCTTAATGCCTTTTGCAGTTGAGGAACTGGTAACAGAATGGCTACTGCCACCGCCTGATGTAAGCGAAAATTCACCGTATGTTATCAGCACATCAGTTTCAGCCTGAATGGCGTCTCCGCTGGCAGTAACATTAATCTTTCCATCTATCACAGAAACATAACCACAGGTCGAATCAGTTTCATTATCCGATTTAAGACCATCCCCTCCAGCAATAATATCCATTGTCCCCCCTTTAACAATTAGAAAGTCCTTTCCTCGAATCCCATCATCAGCAGCATCAACTATGACCGTTCCGCTTTTTATGATTAAACCATCCTTACTGGCAATTCCATCATTATAATTTGCATCAACAGTCAATGAGCCATCACCGAAAATAGCCATGTTTTCCTTGCTAAAAATCGCAGCATTCGGCTCGCCATCATCAGTAATATAAGAAACTCCATCAGTAATAAAATTCTCGGTATCGTCAGCAAGTGCTAAAATTACTTTGGGAGCATTTTTAATAAATATAGGAGCACTGTTTGAACAGGTAATATTCACTCCATTCAATATTATGCGGACAATTTCTTCATCCTCTGAATCAACAATAATTTGCCCGTCATTTAATGTCCCTGAGATATTGTAGTTTCCTGCTGCATTAATAGTAAGCACACTCCCATCAGCAGTTGCACCATCACCATTCACACTAATGGAACTCCCATTTAAAGTAATTTCAACTTCACTTGAACTACTCCAGGTGTAATCACCAGATTCCTCAAAATCTTCACTATTATTCTCATCTGCCTCCAGAATGTTATCTTCTGCATCGATAATTTCAGGCTCATTCTGAGACTCATCTTCAAATCCTAAATTACAAGATGCCAGCAAAAGAGCCGATAGGGCAATTAATGGAAAAACATTTTTAATCATATCCATATTTTTTAAAACTTAATTTTATACTCCAGGGATAGTATATTTCTCAGGTAATCCTTCTTCAAATAATCCTGAATAAGGTAATTCACACCAACTTTATGATGTTTATTAATCTTGTATTGAATACCTGCGATATACCTGATTTTGTTTATCTCTTTATCTTTTAACTGATGAAAAAACTCAATGCCAATATTTGGGGTTAGCTTTGAACCCTGCAAGTCATATTCCATTTTTAACCGATACCGCAGATAACTGTCGTTCTCAGCAGCGTCTGTATCAAGTTCTGTATAGTTTGTATATCTTGTTCGTAATTGAAAATCAAACCGGTTTATTTTATACTTTCCTTTAACATCCAACGCAAATCGATGAAAATATTCGGTTGATTTTGTCTCTCGTTCATTGATCAGAAACCGATAGTTTCCACCTACTTCCAAAAACTTTAATATTTCGTATTCCAATCCTGTTTCAATAAAATATTCATCAATTTTGAATTGGTCGCGAAAGCGGATTTCGGGGCTTAAAAAAATCTCCAACTTTTTATTAATTGATTTGCTGAGTTCAAACTCAGCCCAGGTATTCCAGCTATTCTCTTGTGCCATAGCTGCATTTGTTATGAACAATGCGCCAAGCAGGCTGAAAACCATTAAAATACGAATCATATATTTTCCCATGTTTTCCCTCTTATAATTCATCAACTGGATCGAAATAAATGGTGATTTTAGCAATATCCCTTAAAAAATCAATTTGGTTGATTTGATATCTTTTGATATTGATACCTGTTCGATCCTGAAGATCATTTAGTAATTCATTTTGCTTCATTTTTTGGATATTTTCAATCCGGTCGTAGCAAACCTCCAATGCATTTTCCTGACGCAGTCTTAAAAAGCGTTCCAGTAAATAAAGGCCTCCAACGATGATAGAATTGGTCATAATTAGCTCTAAATAGCTTACCTTTTTGTTGGCTAATGCATTAATTACTGAAATGCCAATAATGACAAACAGGTAGGTCATTTCCTTGATTGGAATGGGATCGGTTCGATATCGGATAATTCCAAATATGGCAAAAAGCCCCAGCGCAAATCCCAGCTCAAGCTTCACGCTCTCGAGCAAAAAACAAAGCAGGAAAACAGTAATTCCAACTGCAAAAAAACTGAAAAAGAAATCTTTCCTTGTACTCACCCGTGCGTACAGGTAACGAATGATAAAAAGCAACACCAAGGCATTAAATGTGAACCGGATTACCAGCTCCGAAAAGTCCTCAACATTGATCAGCTTAATATCCAAGAACCTAAATTGTTCTATCCACTCAACGAATGAGCTAAATAATAGAGTTAACAGTGTCATAATTAATTCTGAATTATTTTATTTAACATCCTCATCTTCTGCTTAAATAAGTTCTTTTTAATGTCTTCCTCTGCGAGGACTCTCCCAATGCAGTACTTGCTAAAGCCGGTTGGCCTGATCCGATGATTAAACAAGCATTGATAAATTCTGGATGAATTTGAATACTTATCTTGTTTCAACTCAATAATGGCAAAATCATCGTAAAACACTGTCTTATCATCACTGATGAATTCAAAATCAAAATCAATGGTGCAACGTTCGGTCAGTTTTTTGTCAGCCAGTGTAATTCTTCGAAATTTATTCGTTGACTTTGGCTGAAGTTCAGCCGGATTTATTGGGAAAACACCTTCCAAAAAGCTCTTTTCAGCTTCGTTCAATTTTAAACCAATATCATGACTCTGGATTCTCTGCTTAAATGTCTTGCCTTTGTTATTCTTAAACTTTACTTCCAAAAAACTGATCTGGGTATCCACATAGGTTCGTTTTCGCACCTTGTAACGATTCAATTTCCCGTTGTGGTGATAAGTGTAAAGCTTATCATCACGAGTATCAAAATAGTGGGTATTGTATTGAAGAATACGACGATTATCGATTTCAAGAATATAATAATCATTCGAAATTTCATTCAATATCTCAGGTATTTTCTCAGCAGGTACTACAAACTTTTTAT
The DNA here is from genome assembly GCF_052690465.1 of Sunxiuqinia sp. A32. NCBI lineage: Bacteria > Pseudomonadati > Bacteroidota > Bacteroidia > Marinilabiliales > Prolixibacteraceae > Sunxiuqinia > Sunxiuqinia sp. A32. Next base: position 246,659 of record NZ_JBQYLI010000003.1, on the reverse strand, counting down.
CGGTACGTTCCATTAATTTTACCTGATCAAGCCCACTTAGATCAATTGCATCAAAACAAGATGTAATTTGAGTATTCATCGATTACTACTTAAGATTGAATTTGAAACAGTTACTTATGAAGAATAAGCGTTTGCGAATAATCTCACGTTTTCATTTTAAACATTTGCTTAATTTCCCAACACTAAATTCTTTACATTGTATCCTGACTAACCCTCGCAGACCCTACTATTTTTTTTGGAAATTTTTACTGAAAAATTTAAATCGACTATCCGCCTAAATAATAATCAGTAATTAAATGAAGTGCTGAAGCCAAAGCAAAAATCCTATTATGCATTTAATTATAGTGACTTACAAACGTCATCAAGGTTAAACATGTGATGCTTTTGTTAAGATTCGGCGACCAATAGAACAATCAAATTAATTCATTCGTAATTTTGTCGACTATCAAAGCCACAGAAAACAGAGATGATAAAACGACTTTTAATTTCGAGGGAAAGCAAGTTTTTTGTTGCTCAATTTACCATGTTGTTAGCTTTTCTAACAGCGCTTTCTCCATTTGCAACCGATACTTACATGCCTGCCTTGCCAACCATGGCAAAGGAATTTGGTCAGCCCATTAACCTATTGGAAATTACGCTTACTCTTTATTTTCTGGGAGTTGCAGTTGGGCAATTTTTGGGAGGCCCTTTGTCCGATTCGTTTGGGCGGAAAAAGATTGCTCTTCTAGGACTGTTCCTTTTCTCCAGTTCAAGCCTTTTTGCTGTATTTGTAACGGATGTGCATACATTGTGGGTCCTCCGGTTTATTCAAGCTATTGGAGGAGGATGTGCTTCCGTTGTTAACATGGCCTTCGTCCGTGACTGGTTTGAGGGAAAAGATGTCGCACGTCTGTCCTCTCTCATCGGGATGATAATGATGCTGGCACCACTTGTTGCGCCGGTGATCGGAACCTTTCTGCTAGTTCATTTTGGCTGGCAATCCATTTTCCTGTTCATGTTTTTCGTATCCATTTTAGTGGCGATTTCTTTTGGACTATTTATGCCCGAATCCCGAGACAAAACGTACATAACGAATCAAATCTCCTTTAAGAAAGTAACCTATTCATACACCACCATTTTTGGATCAGCGAAGGCTGTAACGCTGATTCTATGTAATAGTTTTGCTGTTGCCGGCATGTTTGTTTTTCTGACCGGGGCTTCATTCCTGTATATTGATTTCTTCCATGTTGATGTGAGCAATTTTCCACTGTTCTTCGGATCAAATGTTGTATTAAATGTAGCGCTCACTTTATTGAATTATCGGCTTGTAAAGCACATTCATCCGTCAAAATTATTGCACGCGGGTCTTCTATTGCAACTAATATCTGGTTTCGGTTTGTTTTTTGCAGTCCGACAGGCTGAGCCAAATCTTTGGCTGGTATTTAGCATGATCGTATTGTTTGTCGGTAGCCTCGGATTGATTTTTGCGAATGTAGTTGCATTAATCCTCAATCAATTTCCTGAGATTTCAGGCTCTGCAAATGCAGTAGTAGGAGTTGTTCGCTTTGCGTTAAGTGGAGCAATTGGTTCGTCACTGGCACTTTTCCATACAGGAAATATCATCCCACTGGGAACCATCATGTTTATTTGCACAGCGGTTGCCTATTTGTTCTTTGTCGCTTCTAAACTCATAAAAAATCCAGCCTCTTAAATAAGAAACCGGATCGTATTTAGATTCTACTTATTATCTTCTAAAAAACTGCCTCAACAATCTTTCGGGCATTATCTGAAACGCCATAGGTATACATGTGCAAACTTGGAACATTGTGCGCCACCAAGTCTTTTGATTGATGAATAGCCCACTCTGTACCTACAACCTTAGCATCATCATTGTTTTTGCATTTTGCCAGCTCTTTAGCTAATTCCTGAGGTAAATCAATCGCAAAAATCTTAGGTAATACGGTCAACTGATTTTTCAGGTTAATTGGCTTAATACCCGGAATAATTGGAATATTGATCCCGTTCGACCGACACTTATCCACAAAGTCATAATACACCTGGTTATCGAAAAACATTTGCGTTACAATGTAATCTGCACCTGCATCTACCTTTTGTTTCAGATACATCATATCTGTATCGAAATTGGGGGCTTCAAAGTGCTTTTCAGGATAACCGGCAACACCAATACAGAAATCCAATGGAGCATTGTTTTTCAAATCCTCTTCCATGTATTTCCCTTCTCTAAGGTTGACAATTTGCTCAACCAGCTCATTGGCATTTGCATTTCCATCCGGATTAGCTTTAAACACATGATCCGTTTTTAATCCGTCACCACGTAATGCCAACACATTATTGATTCCCATGAAATTCAGGTCAATCAATACATGTTCAGTTTCACTTTTTGAAAATCCGCCACATAAAATATGAGGCACTACCGGAATTCCGTATTTGTGTTGAATTGCAGCAGCAATAGCCACCGTTCCAGGACGTTTACGAACCGTCCGTTTTTCAATGCTACCATCCGGTAATTCCTTAAAAACCATCTCATCACGGTGAGTAGTAATATTGATATACTTTGGATCGTAATCCACCAAACTTTCAATGGTACGATAAATATTGCCAGCATCATTCCCTTTTAACGGAGGAAGTAGCTCAAACGAAAAAACCGTTTTATCGCTGTTATTGATGATGTCTATAACCTTCATTTTGCCTACTTTTTAAACAGATTCTCTATTTTCTTTCCAGCCTTATTGGTTTCACGCTCAAGTTGTTTTTCAACCGAGTTATTGAAGTGAAAAATCATATCGAGTACAAACATAAGTACCATTCCCAAAACAAAAGCAATTAATATCTTTTTCGCTGAATTCTTCATTATCATTTAATTTTCTATACGCCTTTATAATTCAAATTAACCGGAAGGAATTGCTCCACCAACTCCACAGAAACACCTTTTCGTTTCGCATAATTCTCCACCTGGTCTTTTCCAATTTTCTCCAAACTGAAATAGCGTGATTCCGGATGGGCAAAAAACTGTCCGCAAACGGCAGCGGTTGGATACATTGCATAATGTTCAGAAAGTGTTATGCCAATTTTTTCTGCTCCCAATATATTGAAAAGATTTTCCTTTTCATGGTGTTCAGGACAAGCCGGGTACCCCATTGCCGGGCGAATTCCCTGGTATTTCACCTTCAAAATATCATCCCATGAAAGCCTCTCATCTGGTACATATCCCCAGTATTCCCGACGCACTTTTTCGTGCAATAATTCAGCAAAAGCCTCTGCCAACCGGTCAGCCAAAGCTTCCAACATAATTGCCTTATAATCATCATGGTCGGCCTTAAATTCAGCCATCCATTTTTCAATACCAATCCCAGCTGTTACTGCAAACGCTCCACAGTAATCGGTTTTGCCGATTTCTTTTGGTGCCACAAAATCAGACAAGCAGAAATTCGGCGATCCTTCGCGCTTTTTCTCTTGTTGACGCAAATGATAGAATCGTCCTAATTCTTCATTCCGACTTTCATCTTCAAACAACACAATATCATCTCCATCGGCATGTGCCGGCCAAATACCGTAAATTCCATTGGCTTGCAACATCTTTTTCTCGATGATTTCATCCAACATGATTTGAGCATCTTCATACACCTTACGAGCTTGCTCTCCCTGTTTTTCATCATCTAGAATTTCAGGGAATTTGCCTCTCAATTCCCATACAAAGAAGAAAAAGTTCCAGTCGATGTATTTTCGTAATTCTTCAATTGGAAAATCAATCAACTCGAAAATACCAGTTTCCTTGGGTTTATATATTTCATTTTTACTCCAGTCAATCTGAAATTTATTTGCCTGCGCTTCTCCCAATGTCAAATATTGCTTTTGTTTCTTTTGCCCGTGGAACTCTCTAATTTGAGCATATTCGTCTTTTACAGACTGAATATATTCCTGGTTATTCGCCAATAGATTTGCCACTACATTTACGGTGCGACTGGCATCTTTCACGTGCACCACCGGAAATGAATACTGAGGTTCAACTTTAACAGCTGTATGAATTTTTGAAGTAGTTGCACCCCCAATCAACAGCGGCAAATGGAAATTTTGACGCTCCATTTCAGCTGCCACACTCACCATAATTTCGAGGGAAGGTGTAATCAATCCACTTAAACCGATCACATCCACCTTTTCCTTTTTGGCAGTTTCCAAAATCTTTTCTGTTGGAACCATTACTCCCATATCAATCACTTCGTAATTGTTACAACCAAGCACCACTCCAACGATATTTTTACCAATATCATGCACATCGCCTTTAACAGTAGCCATCAATACTTTCTTCTGACTACTCTGTTGGTTCTTAAATTTAGCTTTGTCAGCTTCAACATAAGGCAACAGAAATGCCACTGCTTTCTTCATGACACGAGCCGACTTAATCACCTGCGGCAGGAACATTTTCCCTGATCCAAACAAGTCGCCTACCACGTTCATTCCGTCCATCAGCGGGCCTTCAATGATGTTTAAAGTAGGCTGATAGTGTGGTAATGCTTCTGCTAAATCCTCTTCAATAAAATCCGGCAATCCTTTTACCAGTGCATGCTCCAATCGTTTTTCGAGAGGAAGCTCCCTCCATTCATCTTTCCGAACCACCTTACCCGGATCTTCTTTTAAATCCTGAGCAAACTCCAATAAGCGCTCGGTAGCATCTGCCCGTCGGTTCATCACCAAATCCTCAATATATTCAAGAAAATCTTTTGGAATTTCGTCGTAGATCTGCAACATGCCGGGATTCACAATTCCCATATCCAAACCAGCTTCAATAGCATGGAACAAGAACACCGAGTGAATGGCCTCACGAACCAAATTATTTCCACGGAAGGAGAACGAAACATTACTCACCCCACCGCTTGTTTTGGCATGTGGAAGGTTGGCTTTGATCCATCGAATGGATTCAATGAAATCCACCGCATAGTTGTTGTGCTCCTCCATTCCGGTACCAATCGTCAGGATATTTGGATCGAAAATGATGTCTTCAGCTGGAAAACCGATTTTTTCAGTCAACAATTTATAGGCACGTTCGCAAATCTCGATTCGTCGCTCGTAGCTATCAGCCTGCCCTTTCTCATCAAAGGCCATCACAACAACAGCTGCACCATAGCGTTTTATTTTGCTGGCTTGTTCCAGAAACTGCTCCTCGCCTTCTTTCATGCTGATGGAGTTCACAATTGCTTTTCCCTGCAGGCATTTCAACCCAGCTTCAATTACGTCCCATTTGGATGAATCAACCATCACAGGAAGTTTAGCGATATCCGGCTCAGCCATCAATAAATTCAGGAAAGTGACCATTTCCTTTTTGGCATCCAACATGGCATCATCCAGATTCACATCAATGACCTGTGCACCATTATCAACCTGTTCGCGGGCTACTGCCAACGCTTCTTCATATTTTTCTTCACGAATCAATCGGGCAAACTTACGTGAACCTGACACATTGCATCGTTCACCAATATTCACAAAATTGGTTTCTGTCGATATGGTTACCGGTTCCAAACCACTGAGTCGCGTTAATTCATCATTTTTCTGTTTAACATGCGGTTGTGATGCGTTTGCAATTCCCGCAAACTTTCGAATATGATCCGGAGTGGTACCACAACAACCCCCAATGATATTTACAAAATGATTATCCAGAAAATCTTTCACCTGGGTAGCCATTTCTTCTGGTGTTTCATCATATTCACCAAACTGGTTAGGCAACCCGGCGTTCGGATACGCACTAATGTAGAAGGGCGCTTTTTTAGCCATTTCTTCCAGGTATGGACGCATATCTTTTGCGCCTAACGAACAATTTAAACCAATACTCAGCAGATCAATGTGCCGCACTGAATTAAGAAAAGCCTCAACAGTCTGCCCTGATAAAGTCCGTCCACTGGCATCAGTAATTGTTCCGGAAACCATCACCGGTAAACGGATACCACGCTCCTCTAATTCTTCTTCAATGGCAAACAAAGCAGCCTTAGCATTCAGCGTGTCGAAGATTGTTTCGACCAGCAACAAATCCACACCTCCATCCAGCAAACCTTTTGCCTGTTCACGGTAGGATTGTTTCACAAAATCAAAGGTCGTTGCCCGATAGCCAGGATCATTTACATCCGGAGAAAGCGACAAGGTTTTATTCGTTGGCCCCAATGCTCCTGCCACGTAGCGAGGTTTTGAGGGATCTTTTTGAGTGAATTCCTCAGCAACTACTTTAGCGATTTCGGCCGCTGCCTTGTTCATGGCATACACCCACTTCTCAGTATGATAATCTGCCTGGGAAATACTGGTTGCATTAAATGTATTCGTTTCAATGATATCTGAACCTGCATCCAAAAATTCAGCATGAATTTCACGGATTACATCCGGACGAGTCAACGAAAGGATATCATTATTTCCAAATAGTTCGTTGGTCAATTCATCCAACTCTTCATTCCGAAAATCCTTCTCAGTCAGCTTTCGTTTTTGGATCATGGTTCCCATTGCACCATCAAGCACCAATACCCTGTTATTTAGTTCTTCACGTATGTCGTTTTTCTTAATCATCTTTTTAGCTCAATAATTTCATTTCAAATTCGCCCCTAATCCCAATCTGATCCTCACAAATTAACACGGCAGATATAATTTCATCAAACCGTTCGGTGCGCTTCAGTACTTTTTCCACGTCGGTTGGCTTTTTAATCAGGTTGCCAAATCCTGTGGCAAAAGCATCAGCCAAAGCTGTTTCTTTACAGGCAATCATCACCGCATCTGCTTTTCCAAAGCTCATCGATGGCCCAACTGTCCCCGCAGAAGTACAAATACCTACTGGAGTTTGTTCAGCCAGTATCTCCAAACCTACCATGCCGGACAATGGCGACTCTCCTGCAAAAATACTCATAATCAATGGATTTTGCAGTTTCAGAAAGACGTCACCACCGTTCTCCACAACCAATTCATCAATAGAAAAGTTCTCTAAAAGCATTTTCCCAATCAACTCACTAAACATGCCGGCTACTGCAGCCATTGGACCAACTCCAGCCTTTTTTGCAGCATCAGCCATTCTTTTAGCCATTTCAGGTGCACCCTCTTTTGTTTCGCATGGCTTTAGACTTTTTTTAAAAAAGCTATCATCGGCAACATATGCCTCTAACTCCTCCCGTAGGGAAGTCAACTTTTTCAAAGCCTCTTTTGCCATTTCTTCCTGATAGGAATCGTGATCAATTCCGATCCATAAATCTGAATCTTTATAGGTGATCACAAAAGACTGAAAGCGCTCTTTTGAAAAACTGTTGCGATATGTTCTGGGTTCAAAAATCATATATTCAAATTGGCATCCAATCCTCAACTGACAGATAGAATGACTCGTTTAAATTGAATTTCTTATCTGAAATCGATCTCAAATAGATTTAACGGGCATGCCGGAACACACAATTCGCAAACAATGCATTTTTCTGAATTGAATTCCAGCTCCCAGTTTTTATCCATCGTCAAAGCACCGGAGAAACAAACCGCCGTGCAGTTTCCACAGTTGATGCAGCGAGACTGTTTCCATTGAATTTTCTTATCCAAAGGTTCACAGCTAATGTTGTTTTGCTGAAGCCAGGCTATGCCGTTTTTCAAATTCTCGCTAGTCCCAACCAATTCGAGCACCAAACTTCCACTTTTCCCAGGTCGAACCTCAGCTTTTAGAATGTTGATGCGGATATCATAATCTTTAACAAGGTGATAACTTAAAGCTTTGTCGCCACTTTGTGGAGGAAATTTAAGCATGTAACGTTTCTTCTTCATGATTCACCTCCTGTTTCTTTTAGCCCATTCAGACTCGTATTTTTGGGGAAAGTCATTACTGGCTTAACCAGTTCGAACTCTCCTTTTTGTATTTTTTCTTTCAATAAATCTGCGATCTTCCGTGCTTTTGCCAAGCTAGATACCGGGGCCGTTCGAACTTTCTTACCGTTAACTTTGATTGATCCTGAACGAAGTTGTTCGTAGGTCACACGTCCCATAACTGGTGTCCCAACTGTGCCATAATCCAATACGGTGGTTTCAATCTGATCGTTTCGAATGGAAAGCCTTTTAGCCATATCTTCATCCAACACCGGAATAGGAATGCCAATACCAACAAATAAGCTTACTCCATATTTTTCGTAATAGGCAGCTTGCAAATACTCGGAACTCATCTGCTTCAAATCTCCTATTACTGCAATTGTGGCTGAATTACTTACCGGAACACCATGCTCATTTTTAGGTTTGCTGGTATTAAATTGCGTTCCGGGCCATGACACATAACCTTCCGTTCCACCCAAGAAAATGCGGGTTCCCAATCCGATTGTCCTAAACTCAGGATCATTCAGCAACGGGCTCAACTCTCCTGAAGTAGAATAAGTCGCATTCCGCAAATTTGGCAACAATGATCCCATGTAGGTGTATTTGATGGAGTCTGTTGTGTTCACTGCCACATTATAGTTCTGGTATGCATTTCTCGGGTTGAACAGGAACATTTCATTCACTGTTTCCTTGCTGATCTTGGTTTTAATGTGTTTGCGTGGATAGCAATCCGTTCCTTTTCCCCAAGCTTCCAACTCCAACTCTTTGCCATCTATTAAATCCTGAATGACATGTGCTCCACCATAGGTTGGATTATCCGGATCACAAGCGGTCGCGCCAACATAAGTGTCAACAGCAGCCAATCCTTCGTAAACCGGAACTCCGTTCAATTTGATTTTCTCCATGCGGATCGGTGGGTCAGCATGACCAAAGTTTATGAATGCGCCACTGGAACACATGGCTCCAAAAGTAGCAGTAGTTACTACATCTACTTTTTGAACAATTTCAGCTGGTGACATCTCTTTTGCCATTGCTGAAACTTCTTCGGCAGTAAGTACAACAGCTTTACCGCTTCTTATTTTTTCGTTGATTTCTTCGTATGTTTTTTTGATGCCCATGCTTTCTTCATTTAAATCTTTAATAAAGACTCATTTTGTTTTCAACTCCTTTTTCGGAATTGTATTTGTTTTAAAAGGAAAATGTATTGCGCTGATCAGCGCATACAGCTGTTCGAGAAGTGCATGAAGCTTAACAGGAAAAGGGAGTTTGCCAATTTTTTCACTCTTTCAATTTTTAGTTTCAATTATAATTCCGTTACCGGCCGGGTTTTGGCACCGTTCCTTCCATCAGCTGACGGAAGAGGGTTGCCAGAGTTTCACAGAGCCCGCTCTCTCCACTCTTCGTTATAACCAAGAATTCTCAAAAGATGAGAACATTTGATATTTCATGCAAATGTAGTGTCAAATCGGATAATTATCAAGGAATCGAGCGGTTTAGCTTAAAAATTCTGATTCCTTTAGTCAAAAATAAAACTGACATAACAATTTCCATCCTCGTATAAAATGATCTACTTTTGCAGCCATGATAACCAAAATCAGCATCGGTGATTATTTTGCTCAGGAGAACCCTCAACCTTTGATTGATGTTCGCTCTCCCGGGGAATTTGAAAAAGGACATATTCCCGAAGCCACCAACATTGCCCTCTTTTCAAATGAGGAAAGAGCCGAAGTTGGAACGATGTACGTACAGAAATCAAGAGAAAAAGCAATCGAACTTGGTTATCAGTTTGTCAATCCAAAACTCGAGTGGTTTCTTGATGAAAGCCGGAAAGTTGCCGGGAAATCAGCTATTGCTGTTCATTGTTGGCGTGGCGGAATGCGCAGTCAGTCTTTTGCGGAACACCTTCACTCAAACGGATTTAAAAATGTTTTTGTAATTGAAGGTGGCTACAAAGCTTACCGAAATCATATTCTTGATTTTTTTGAGCAGTCCTTTCATCTTCGAATACTCGGTGGGTATACCGGTAGCGGCAAAACCCCAATACTGAAAAAAATAAAAGATCAGGGTCGGCAGGTAATCGATTTGGAAGGATTGGCACACCATAAGGGATCCGCATTCGGTGCCATTGGAGAGAGTGCTCAGCCAACTGTCGAGCAATTTGAGAATGATCTGCACGATGAATTCAAAAAACTTCGATTAGATAAACCAATTTGGCTGGAAGATGAGAGCCATAATATAGGACGGGTAAAAATTCCTATGTCCTTATTCCGGCAAATTCGCAAACAGCAGGTGTATTTCATCGATATTCCGAAAACCGAACGTGCACGACATTTAGTAGAAGATTATACCGCATTTGGGAATGAAAAACTTGCATCAGCCATTAACAGCATTGCCAAACGACTTGGAGGTCAAAATGTAAAACTGGCTATGGAGCACCTAGACAACAATGAATATTTTGAGGTTGCAATGATTGCTCTTCAATACTATGATAAAGCATACTCGAGAGGAGTTGAAGATAGAAACCCGGAGAACGTAAAACAAATTGCTTTTTCAAAAATTGACGCGACAGAAATTGCTAAAATTCTAATAAAATTTGCAGAAAATCATGAACGAAATAAAGCTCACACAATATAGCCACGGTGCAGGTTGTGGCTGTAAAATATCACCGAAAACATTAAGTACCATTCTACAAAGCCAATTGGCTACAATCGATCACCCCAATCTATTGGTTGGAAATGATAGTCGGGACGATGCTGCTGTTTACGACATGCAGAATGGTACTGCCATCATTAGCACCACCGACTTTTTTATGCCTATCGTTGATGATCCATTTACTTTTGGGAAAATTGCAGCAGCAAATGCCATAAGTGATGTTTACGCCATGGGAGGAAATCCGTTACTAGCGATTGCTATTTTAGGTTGGCCGGTTAATAAACTGGCGCCGGAAATTGCTCAACAAGTATTGGAGGGTGGTCGCGAAACCTGCATGGAAGCGGGCATTCCGCTGGCTGGCGGACACAGTATTGACAGCCCTGAACCAATCTTCGGACTTGCTGTTACCGGGCAGGTTGCAATTAATCACTTAAAGAAAAATGACACCGCAACAAAAGGCTGCCAATTACTACTCACTAAACCACTAGGAGTTGGCATTTTGACTACTGCTCAGAAAAATGGGAAACTGAAACCAGAACATTTGCATATTGCACCTGATTCGATGATGAAACTAAATAAAATTGGTGCTGAGCTCGCTTCTATTTCAGGTATCAGAGCCATGACTGATGTTACAGGATTCGGTTTGTTAGGTCACTTAACTGAGTTATGTGAAGGAAGTAAACTTTCTGCGGAAATTGAATTGGATAAAATTCCACGTTTCCCGGAAGTTGCTGAATACATTGCTCAGGGTTGTATGCCTGGTGGCACCTACCGTAATTGGGATAGCTACGGGGGCCGTGTTCAATTAAGATCTGAAGATGATAAACTGTTACTATGCGATCCGCAAACCAGTGGTGGACTGTTATTGGCTGTAGAAGAAGATTCGTTGCTGGATGTGAAAAATATTCTGGTACAAAACGGATTAAATAGTTCTGTATTTGGTCATTTAATCGAGCCAGACGATCAATTAATTAGGGTAATATAGTCTTCAGCGGATGAAACCGCTGGTAATAGCTATTCCCGATTAATAATATTCGCCCAAACCTTCCTGAATAAATTCAAAGGTCATTATTTGCTGAGTCTCATTGTCGTAAGATTCAACATATTTAACTGAACCTGCAATAATTTCTTCTATCAAACCCAATCGTTCTTTCGTTAGTTCAATTGGCAAAACGGCTGAACGTCTTTCAACCACTACTTCGTCCTCATCATTTAATACAATTGTTTCAAAATCATTCAGTCCAGTTTCATGCGGGAAAATCTGGCTAACATGATATTCGACGTACATTGCCATTCCCAATGATTTTATAATCGGCAAATGTTCCACGTGAAAATCAAGCCGATTTATTGTTGGACTAAACGCCATTTTTCCATTCTCCAGTTCATCTGCAAATTGATTTCGAATATTATCGTGACCTGCAGGTTTTACCTTTGCATAAAGGTTTCGGATAAATCCATTTTCAGTGATTTCTTCCCAGTTGTATTTTACAAGCAGAGCGTGCTTCTTTCGATTGGCCGACTTTTGATGCCGGTTTTTAAATACAAACGAACAATAATTAATTGGCAAGTCAATACCTTCATCCAACGAAAACTGAATCAATCTCAAAGCAGTTAGTTCTGATTCAATGACCGTTACTTTTTCACCATGAGTGTAAGTATAATCGTGCTCAATCAGTTTATTGAAATTGTATGGTGTTAAACGCATTTGATGAAAGTTCAGGTGATTCACTCCCAAATCCTTCAACTCCCGAATCTTTTGTTTTAGCAATTCTTCTTCCTGCGGAACTGCGGGAATTTCAACTGTTACAACCGGAATCTGACCTATTGCCAACCGTATTTTGTCGGTATTGTAATCAGTAGCACCAATATCAAAACGCATCTCATTTAATCCGGCATTTTTTAGTGCTACAACTTTTTCTTCAGTCAATAAAATTCCATTGGTATAAAGCCAAACATACACTTCATCACCAAATTCAGTTTTAACGGCTTTTACAAACGAAAGACTTTTCTCAAATGAAATTAGTGGTTCTCCTCCTGAGATGCTTACCCCTTTAAAACCGAATCTCCGGATGTAATCGACATAAGTACGTGGATCATCAAAAATAAGTGTATTGGTTTCCGGCTGGGACATGTCAGTCTGCTGCGTTGGGCAGTAAAAACATTTCCCATTGCAAAGATTATTAATGAAAAGACAGGACCACTGCCCTTCTCCACAAAGCTGGCAACCTTTCGAAAGTTTCGAAACATCTGCTTTGCTGCTATGAAATCCCCACTTGACCCTGCTTCCAATGGCTGACAAAATTGTTTGTCGTTCTTGCATAGCAGTCGCTGCTTCTTCCGGTGAAGGGAATCTCAAATAGTTGTATTTCACCTGGTACTCCTCCTGATTCCTCAGTCGGTGCCGCTCTTTTAAAGGTGTTAACTTATTCACTCAAAACATCAAATAACTGGGCGCAAATATAATCGCAATTTGAATTGAAAAAACAATAAAATATTTTTTTATCTGCCTCCTCACTATCAAACAAATACGAGGCTGACTTGTCTCAATAAAAAGAACCACGAAAACAACACAGCATGAAATTCAGAATTGAAAAAGATACGCTTGGCGAAATTAAAGTTCCTGCCGACAAATATTGGGGCGCACAAACTCAACGCTCTGTTCAAAACTTTCCGATTGGCCCCGCGGCCAGCATGCCTATTGAAATTATTCATGCGTTCGGTTTTCTGAAAAAAGCGGCAGCCATCACCAACGAAAAATTAGGCGTTTTACCCAACGAAAAAAGTTACTTGATTCAGCAAGTATGCGATGAAATTATCGCCGGCAAATTGAATGATGAGTTTCCGCTGGTGGTTTGGCAAACCGGCTCAGGAACACAGTCCAATATGAATGTGAATGAAGTTGTGGCGAACCGGTCACACGTATTGGTTGGTAATAAATTGGGCGAAGGAAAGCTGTTTATTCATCCGAATGACGACGTGAATAAGTCCCAGTCGTCGAATGACACGTTTCCCACGGCCATACACATTGCAGCCTATAGAAAGCTGATAGAGCACACCATCCCAAAAGTTGAACTGTTGCGTGATACCTTACAAATGAAATCTGAGGAAATGATGAACGTCGTCAAAATTGGCCGTACCCACTGGATGGATGCTACTCCCCTCACCTTGGGGCAAGAATTTTCAGGCTACGTTTCGCAATTGAATCATGGATTGAAAGCATTGAAAAATACGCTTCCTCACCTTTCAGAATTGGCATTGGGGGGAACGGCTGTCGGAACCGGCCTCAATACGCCCGATGGTTATCCTGAAGAAGTGGCGAAGTCCATTGCCAAATTAACCAGCTTACCCTTTGTAACGGCTGAAAATAAATTTGAATCGCTGGCAGCTCATGATGCCATTGTCGAATCGCATGGAGCGCTAAAACAATTAGCCGTTAGTTTGATGAAAATTGCAAATGACATTCGCTTACTCGCTTCTGGTCCTCGTTCAGGAATTGGAGAAATCACCATTCCAGCCAATGAGCCAGGTTCTTCGATAATGCCAGGGAAAGTGAATCCTACACAAACAGAGGCACTAACCATGGTTTGCACACAAATCATGGGAAATGATGTGACTATTTCAATTGCGGGATCAAGCGGCCAGTTTGAGTTGAATGTTTTTAAGCCCGTCATGATCAACGCTTTCTTACAGTCGGCTACCTTGTTGGGCGATTCTTGCCAGGCTTTTAATGACCATTGTGCTGGTGGTATCGAACCCAACTACACCAGGATTGATGAGCATCTGAAAAATTCGCTGATGTTGGTGACCGCGCTGAACACACACATTGGCTATGAGAACGCCGCCAAGATTGCGAAAAAAGCTCATGCTGAAAACTTGACTCTAAAGGAGGCTGCCCTTGATTTGGGACTGCTGACATCCGAACAGTTTGACCAATGGGTCGATCCGGGGAAAATGGTTGGGATATCATTAAAATGACTATTCACAGCTGGTAAAAGCTGTTGATTACCCGAATATTAATGTTGCTGAACATTTTTAATATAACTATCTGTTGCAAACGATAGTTATATTAAAAATGTTCGTAATATTATCTTCCAACTAACCGATGGCAAGCTGATGTTAGACGTTAATGTAAAAACATTGTTCCTTTTTCTGATCCTTGGAAATCTATTTATTATTACTTTTTTCCTGATCTACATTCGATTGTACCATTCCAGAATTCGTAAACTTAACAAGTATGTTTTTGCCCGATCGTTGCAAACAGTTGCCTGGCTGATCTTCTTTCTTCAAGTTAGTGACCTGAATCCTGTTGTCATGTCAATAGGAAACACTTTTCTTGCTGTGGGCGTTGCGTTGGAAATTTATACCCTGCTCACTTCTACACAAAATTTTGTCAAACTAAAGTTTACATCCCTCCTCATCATTGGCCTCGCTTACAGCGCTTTATATGCAATCGTTTCAACTAATATAAATCAACGAGTTATTATAGCTTCTTTCTTTTGGTTTTTATTTTACGGCTATGTATGGATCGACTTTTCATTAAGAAATCCTCGCTCAAAACTGCAAAAAATAGCCGGTTGGATTAGCTTTATGATCGCAATTCTTTTTTTTAACAGATCACTCCAAACATACTTGCTCAAGGTCGATTTAATTCTCCATAGTCCAGAATATTATAATGTACTGTCTGGAATGGGACTTTTTATCGTCTCGATTGCATGGCCATTGATTTTTATCTTATTGCACAAAGAACAAGATGAGCTTGAAATTTTGCAGAAAGATGATCAGATCAAAAGAAAAAATAAGCAATTAAAGAAAATGAATGTAGCGAAAGACCGATTTTTTCGAATTATCTCTCATGATTTACGGACACCTATTTCATCCATGATTAGTTTTTTGGATTTAATTGATGAAGATATTAAAAGTCAAGATTTCACCAAGATTGGATATTACAATTCATTGGTTTCCCAATCCGCTAAAGAAAGTTTTGATCTACTTGATAATTTATTGCAATGGTCATATGTTCAATCTGGGAAAAACAAAGTTGAATATAAATCGATCGTTTTAAAAGAATTAACTGATCATATAGGTCTTTTATTTCAACTGAGATTGAAGGAGAAAAAAATTCAACTCATAAATAAAATTCGGGCAAATTTTTTGATAACCATGGATCGATTAATGCTTGAGACAGTACTCAGGAATTTGATTTCAAATGCTATAAAATTCACAAATCCAAATGGAACAATTACCATCAATGCAGTTAAAAAACACGATAAAATAAAAATTGAAGTGCTAGATACAGGAATTGGTATTAGTCCTGAGAATATTGACAACCTTTTTAAATTAGAGAGTAACTATTCAACAGAAGGTACAAGCAAAGAAAAAGGAACCGGATTTGGGTTGGTTCTTTGTAACGAATTTGTCAAAAAAAATAAAGGAAGTATTGAAGTAAAAAGTGAAGTTGGAAAAGGTTCGGTTTTTTCTATCTTACTTCCGGTAATATAAATCTCAATCGCATTGAATCAGATAATATTCTATCAAAGATGATTTTCCTCAGTTGCCCATAATTTTTCTACCTTTGCAAAAATTTCTCGAATCAATGGAAAATCAGTTACAGATTTACAATACATTAAGTCGCAAAAAAGAAGTTTTTGAACCTCTCCATCCAGGGAAAGTCGGACTTTATGTTTGCGGCCCTACAGTCTATGGGAAAGCGCATTTGGGGCACGCACGTCCTGCATTGACATACGATTTACTCTTTCGCTATTTGAAGCATATAGGCTATAAAGTTCGATATGTACGGAACATAACTGACGTTGGTCATCTGGCCAATGATGCGGACGAAGGTGAAGATAAAATTGCAAAAAAAGCTCGACTAGATGAGTTGGAGCCAATGGAAGTTGTTCAGATTTATACGAACGATTACCATAAAAACATGCAAAAGCTGAATGTTCTTCCTCCCAGTATTGAACCTCGTGCTACCGGACATATCATAGAGCAAATTGAAACAGTTGAGAAAATTCTGGCTGCCGGATATGCATATGAGAGCAACGGATCTGTTTATTTCGATGTTGAAAAATACGCCAAAGATTATCCTTACGGAGAGCTTTCCGGCCGAAAAATAGAAGATTTGCAAGCAAATACCAGGGAACTGGATGGACAGGATGAAAAACATTCTCCACTTGATTTTGCAATCTGGAAGAAAGCATCACCTGAACATATCATGCGCTGGCCTTCAAAATGGAGCGATGGATTTCCTGGCTGGCATCTGGAATGTACGGCTATGAGCTGCAAATATTTAGGTGAAACTTTTGATATTCATGGTGGCGGGATGGATTTAACCTTTCCACATCACGAAGCTGAAATAGCGCAAGCGAAAGCTGCTCACGGACATGCATCAGTACGTTATTGGATGCATAACAATATGATTACCCTCAATGGTCAAAAAATGGGAAAATCGCTGGGAAATGCTATTTCTTTAGATGAATTCTTTAGCGGTGATCATCCACTTCTAGAAAAAGCATACAACCCAATGACCATCCGCTTTTTTATGTTGATGGCCCATTACCGAAGCACGCTGGACTTTTCAAACGAAGCCCTGCAAGCTGCTGAAAAAGGAATGGAAAGGCTATTAAAAGCGGTTGAAACTTTGGATAAACTGGAAGCTGCATCCGAGTCGACTGTTGACGTTCAGGCATTAAAAGAAAAATGCTATCAGGCAATGAATGATGACATGAACAGTCCGATTGCGATTGCTCATTTATTTGATGGGGTCAAAATGATTAATTCGATTGCAGATGGAAAAGCAACTATTAAAGCAGACGATCTCCAGGAATTGGAATCATTGTATACCACTTTTGTTTTTGATTTGTTCGGATTAATGAAGCCTGAACAACAATCGGGTGCCAACACAGAAGCATATGAACATGCTATTGATTTATTGTTGCAACTACGAATGGACGCAAAAGCAAACAAAGACTGGGCAACTGCCGATAAAATTAGAAATGAATTAGCTAAACTTGGTTTTGAAGTGAAAGACACCAAAGACGGATTCAGCTGGGAATTAAAATAATTGACAATCATAAATACTGAAGAACCTTTTGCAATTGCAGAAGGTTTTTTTTGCATCCTAAATATCAGGATTAAACTACTTTGCAATATAGTTGTTCTTACTGGTAGAAATTTAAACCACAAAAATATTTACCATGAAGAAAACAATTGTTATCGCATTATTCTTAAGTTTTTTTGCATTAGCCCAAACAAGCTATGCACATTGTGAAATTCCATGTGGAATTTACGGAGACTCCCTTCGAATTGAAATGATTTCAGAGCATATACAAACCCTGGAAAAATCAATGAATGAAATTAACGAGCTCTCAAAAGCTGGAGATAAAAACTACAATCAGCTTGTACGTTGGGTAGTCAACAAGGAAGAACACGCCAAGAAAATTCAGGATATTGTTAGCCAATATTTCATGCATCAACGAATTAAACCAGTTGATCCAACGAATGTTGAAGCCTATGCAAAATATACCAATCAATTGGCATTACTGCATCAATTGCTTGTATTTTCGATGAAAGCCAAACAAAGCACCGATCTGGAAGTAATCAATAAATTAAGATCAACCCTTGAAAAATTCTCGGACAGTTATTTCCATGGACACGACCATTCACATTAAGTTATAATCTATTCAAAGATGAGCCTCTCCGCTGCTGAGAGGCTTTTTTATTTAATAAAAAACTGTATTTTTGACAACAGTAACACCTTTCAATAAAATAATAACACCATGCCTGTTACAAGATTTGGAGTTTCTTTAGATGAAGAATTGCTAAAAGCATTGGATGAATATGTTCAGGAAAATGCTTTTTCCAATCGCTCTCAAGCCATCCGGTTTTTGGTTGAAAAAAACCTGGTGGAGAAAAAATGGCAATGTGATAATATAGTCGCAGGTGCAATTACACTGGTCTATAACTTTCATAAAAAAGAAATTAGATCCAGATTAATGGACTTGCAAAACGAATATCAGGAAGTTGTTTTATCCTCTCAATTTTATCATATCAATCAAGAGAATTGTCTTGAAATTGTTGCAGTGAAAGGCCCGTCCTTTAAGTTAACAGAGCTTTCAGACAAATTAATTGCAGTGAAAGGAATCCAGCATGGGAAATTAATAATGAGTAAGGTCGAATAAAATTTTTTAACCATATAGTAACACGTATAATATAAATCATAACACCTTTCGATGAGAAAAATATCAATTATCATTTGTTTCACGCTGATCGCTTTCGTGTTAAAAGCTCAGGATCAGTCGTCTATTTTAAAGGACACGATAAAGATTAAAGAAGTGGTTGTTACCGGAACACCGGTGCAAGTAAGTAAGCACAGTGTCCCAATGGCGGTTTCAGTGGTCAATCGGCAGCAAATTGAAGAAAGCAATGAATCGGCTTTGCTTCCGGTTTTGAACGGTCGCGTTCCCGGGCTTTTTGTCACCGAGCGCGGAATCACCGGGTTTGGTGTAGCGGCTGGTTCAGCTGGTCAAATTTCAATTCGTGGAGTGGGCGGAAGTCCAACCACCGGCGTATTAATGCTGATTGACGGACATCCCCAGTTTATGGGAATAATGGGCCATCCACTACCCGACTCGTACGTGGCTTCGGATGTGGAGCGTGTTGAAGTAATTCGTGGGCCGGCTTCTGTTTTATATGGTTCCAATGCAATGGGAGGAGTCATCAACATCATCACCCGAAAACAAACTAAAGATGGTGTGAATGGAAATGCCGGCATTCAATATGGTTCGTTCAATACTCAAAAATACCGTGCATCGGTTGGTTTTAAAGAAAATGGACTGAGTCTTTTTGGATCGGTAAATCATGACCAAACCGATGGGCATCGTGATAATTCTGACTTTAATATCACCAATGGTTACGTAAAAGCCGGTTACGAAATCAATCCGAATTTTAAGATCTCAAGTGATTTTAGTTTGGCTAAATTTAAAGCTACCGATCCAGGGCCTGACACGCTAAATGCAGTTGCAGGCGCCAGCCTTGACATTAAACGTGGATATTGGTCGGCAAAATTGGATAATGCTTTCGACAAAACTTCCGGAAGCCTTAAAGTCTTTTACAATTTCGGGGAACACGATATTTCAGATGGATTTCATTCTATTGACCACAATGCCGGATTCGACTTTTTCCAGACGTTTAACTTGTTTGAAGGCAATAATCTGACTTTGGGTGTGGATTACTTGTTTTATGGTGGAAAGGCCGAAAATGAGCTGGCAATGAACGGACAAGGCATAGTTTTAGCAGATACGACCGTGAATGAAATCGGTTTTTACGGTTTTGTACAACAAAAAATAGCTGACCAAATCTCATTGAATGTTGGATTACGTCGACAACACCACGAATACTATGGCGACGAATGGATTCCTTCGTCCGGATTTGCTTGGGAATTTTCAGAAAATATGTCATGGAAAGGAACGGTATCTAAAGGATTCCGCAGTCCAACCATTCGCGAACTTTTCATGTGGAACCACAATCCTGACTTGAAACCGGAGCGAATCATGAACTATGAAACCGGCTTATATAACACTTTTTTCAACTCAAAACTGAATACCGAACTTACGTTTTACTATATCTCGGGCGACAATATGATCGTGACTGGAAACATGGGTAGCCTATTTAACTCGGGTGAAATTGAAAACAAAGGAATTGAGTTTGCAGCTTCGTCCAACGCTGTTAAAAACCTCGATCTATCCTTCACGTATTCATTTACAGACATGAAAAATCCAGTAGTTTCCACACCAAAACATCATTTGTTTTTAAATGCCACTTATCACTTGAAAAAATTCAGTATAAACGGAAATATCCGCCGCATTGCAAAGATGGACAATGATGCCACACCTGCTGTAAATCTGGAAAGTTACTCTGTTTTAAATGCAAAAGTGAACTATAAAGTGCGAAAAAACTTAACTATTTATTTGAGTGGCGAAAACTTAACCGACGAAAGTTATGCAGTAAACCGCTATTACACAATGCCGGGAATTACTATATTTAGCGGGATCAATATAAACTTTTAATCACATGAAAACTGCATTATTATTAGTAACACTTTTAATTGGTTCAATCTGCTTAAGCGCACAACCTGCAAAAATCTACAACCCAGATGCAGATGCGAAAACAGATATTCAAAATTCAATAAAGAAAGCACAAAAAGAAAATAAACACATCTTCCTTCAAATAGGTGGAAATTGGTGTTCATGGTGTATTAAGTTTCATCGCTTTGTTGATTCTAACCAGGAAATTAAAAGTTTTGTTGATGATAATTTTGTCGTTATTAAAGTGAATTATAGCGGAGAAAACAAGAACGAAGAAATACTTAAGGAGCTAGATTTTCCGCAACGTTTTGGGTTTCCTGTATTTGTAGTTTTAGACAAAAATGGCAACCGTATTCATACCCAAAATTCTGCCTATTTAGAGGCAGATGGCGGATACAGTCCGAAAGAAGTCTTGATATTTTACAAACAATGGTCACCCAAAGCGCTAGATCCGGCTACCTATGAAAAATAGCTTCATCTAAAACATGATTTTCCTTATTTATTTTCTATTGAAATAGTTCTAATTTGGTCTAATATTTCAATAGAAAATTCATGAAGGCAATTGTAAAAAGCAAACCAGAAAGAGGCCTTTGGATGGAAGATGTTCCAATGCCAAAAGTCGGTCACAACGATGTACTCATCAAAATAAGAAAAGCTGCTGTTTGTGGTACCGATTTACACATCTACAAATGGGATCAATGGGCTCAAAATACCATCCAAACGCCAGTTATTATTGGACATGAATACATGGGTGAAGTGGTGGAAGTTGGTTCTGAAGTTGATCGTGTTAAAGTTGGTGAACGGGTAACAGTAGAGGGTCATATTGCCTGCGGATTTTGTAGAAATTGCCGACGTGGTCGTCAACATATTTGTGATCATACGTTAGGAATTGGTGTTCAGCGTGATGGTGGTTTTGCTGAATACATTTCCGTTCCTGCAAAAAACGTTTTAAAAGTTGATCAACGCATTCCGGATGAAATAATGGCTGTTATGGATCCACTGGGAAATGCAACACACACTGCCCTCTCTTTCCCACTTTTAGGTGAAGATGTACTAATTACCGGCATCGGTGGACCAATCGGTGCAATGGCAACTGCCGTTTGCCGTTTTGCCGGAGCCAGGTATATTGTTGGTTCGGACCTTTCAAAATTTCGCCGTGATTTAGCACGAAAAATGGGTGCCACCAAAGTGATTGATCCTATGAATGACAGTATTAAAGAGGCGATGAAACGTTTAGGAATGGTTGGTGGATTTGATATTGGTTTGGAATGCAGCGGATCTCCAATTGCCTTTAATGATATGGTGGAAAGCATGTATAATGGTGGAAAGATTTCTTTGCTTGGTTTGCTTCCAAAAGAAACGACCATCAACTGGAGCAAACTCATTTTTAAAGGATTAACACTAAAAGGTATTTATGGCCGGGAAATGTACGAAACCTGGTACCACATGGAAATGATGTTGATAACTGGATTGGATATTACGCCGGTTATTACCCACCGAATGAAAGCAGATGATTTCCAAAAAGCCTTTGACATTATGGAAGAAGGAAACTGCGGTAAAATAATTCTGGACTGGGAGTAAACAAATATAATTTTTATATATATTTGTTCTGTTAAATTAACTAGCACATGACTATTGCCCCAGCCAGTAGAATATTAAGGTTCTTAAATTTTATCATAGATTTATTTATCTATACTATTCTTGTTTCTTTTTTATTATTTTCTATTCAAAAATTTACTGGATATCTAATAACTCCCACCTCAAAAAGGTTTTTATCACTAGTTTTTTATTTTTTATACTATTTAGTATTTGAATTACTTATAAAAACAACTCCAGGAAAAATTATTACAAAAACTAAAATTATTACCGATAACGAAGAAATTCCTTCGTCGAAGATTATTATTGATCGCTCATTACTTAGATTGATACCCTTTGAACCGATAAGTATACTTTTCAATACAAAAAAACTTAGCTGGCATGATCGGTTTTCAAAAACCAGAATCGTACATATAATCAACTAATTAAAAGAAAATGAAAAAGAAAATTACCCTAAAGTTTTTAGCTATTTTAATTGCTGCAATGACACTTTTACCTTCATGTGCAACCGTTTTTGGAGGTAAGATTTCATCTTGTCAACGAACAAAACCTTCAGAAGGAGAACCTACAAGACCAATTAGGGCAGTTGCACTTATTGCAGATGTTTTATTCTTTTGGCCAGGTGCTGTTGTGGATTTTGCAACTGGAGCTATTTATAAACCATGTGATAAATAGAATACCTCAATCAATAAGCAAAAGGATCAGGCTATTATAGTTTGATCCTTTTGCTTATTGAAAACTCTATAAAGTTGGTCCCGTTTTTAATATTCAACATCCGATGCTCCATTGTAGAAGCTTGCTGATATGAAACAAAAGAGGCACCCAAATAAAACTCATTGAAATGACGTCCCCCGGAAAATCGAATTTCAGAACTACTCCCTATTTTTGATTTCCATGTATCTGCCCCCAACGAATTCCATCGACTTTGCTGCACAACAACTCCTAATTTGCACGAACCAGTAAATATCCAGTTTGGTGCAGGAACAAGTGAGTAAGCATAACCAACATTGGCAGAAAGTGAATAACTCTGAAAGGTTTTCAATGCTCTCCAATTGGCAAAATACTTTTCATCAATTTCACGTGGAACAAAAGCAGAATCAGCATCTACATTCAGCAAAAAGAGCCCAACACCAGCTATTACTGATCCCGCACTTTTCTTCTGTAGTTCGTTTTGCTTAAATGCAGCTTTATACGAAAAACGACTATTATTGAAAACATAGTTAAAATTTGCGCCATAATTTCGGGTCAACATATCTCTTCGCCAATAATAGTTACTCTCATTATAATTGATGAAATCGCCAATTCTTTTAAGGTTTAAATAATAACCTTTTGTGTGAAGTGCAAGTATATCCAGCGTAAACTTTCGTGCATAAATATAGCTTTGCAGTCCCAAAGAAGTTGTTTCTCCGTACTTACTGTCATCATTGGAAAGAAAGGGTATTTTTGCTCCAATATTTAAGCCAAACCACTTGTAATTAAAGCCTAATCCAATAGTATAAAAATCATTGGGTCTATATTTTAACGGAAAACTATTGGCAACATCTTTAAACTGAATAAAATTATTCTTATTTGATGAATATACTCGAACTATCAGATCATTATAGAATGATTGTATATAATTGGAATCCAATTTATTATTCACTTCAATATTCTGAATTTGAGCAAAAATAGAACACTGAAATAAACATAAAATGCCAATCAAATAGATTTTTCTCATCTACAAATCCATTTCTACCCAAACAGGGCAATGATCTGAATGAACTACCTGGGATAAAATACCCGCATTTGTAATTTTATTTTTCAATGAGTCTGTTACCATGTGGTAATCAATTCGCCAACCTTTGTTCCTCGCCCTGGCACCTGCTCGGTAACTCCACCACGAATAATTATGAGGATCAGGGTTTATCTCACGCAGTGAATCTACATAACCATCATCCACAAATTCCTGAAACCAGTCACGCTCCTCCGGTAAAAAGCCGCTCGTATTTTGTTGCTTTTCGGGGTTGTGAATATCAATCCATAATCGACAGATATTGTAATCGCCCGCAATTATCAAATTTGGTATCTCTTTTCTAAGTTCATTTAAATAAGCATGAAAATCTGCTAAGAAATCCATTTTATAAGCCTGTCTGGGGCCTCCGGTAGTTCCGGACGGGAAATACGCGCTTATCACTGAAAAACCTTCAAAATCGGCTCTAATTACCCTTCCTTCCACATCGTATTTTGCATTGCCCATTCCATATTCCACGTGGAACGGCTTTTCTTTACAAATAATTGACACTCCGCTATACCCTAGTTTTTTCGCTGAATGAGCATAGATATTGTAACCAATTGCCAATAACTCATCTTCACTCATTTGCCCCGGTTGCGCTTTCGTTTCCTGAATACATAAAATATCAGGATTTTCTTCTGTCAGCCATTCTAAAAATCCCTTCTTTACGGCTGCCCGAATTCCGTTTACATTGTATGATAAAATCCTTTTCACAATTTTTCTTACTTTTGATTGAGATATTTCCCGAAAGTACAATGTTTCATTAAAACAAAAAATTAGAATTGAAAAAAGGCCTTGTCATAAAATCTACTGGAAGTTGGTATACGGTTAAATCCGAGGATGGAGAGCGCATTGAATGTAAAATCAAAGGCAAATTTCGATTGAAAGGTATCAAAAGTACCAACCCTGTTGCTGTTGGTGATCAGGTTGAATTTAAGCTGGTTGAAGCTGATAAAGAAGATCAAAAACACCGCATAGGTCTGATTACCAATATTATAGCGAGAAATAATTACATTATTCGGAAATCTCCAAATCTCTCAAAACAATCACATATTATTGCTGCCAATATTGATCAGGCATTTCTTGTCGTCACCATTAATTATCCAATTACCACAACAACTTTTATTGATCGGTTTTTAGCGTCTGCTGAAGCATATCGAATTCCTTGCACCTTAATTTTTAATAAGATTGACCGGTACGATGCAGACCAATTACTGCAGATGGATGAATTAATTGAATTGTATGAAAAAATAGGTTATCGTTGTTTGATCACTTCTACCAAAAAAAATATTGGTTTGGATACCCTCAAAGATTGGATGAAAGGCAAGACCATTGTTTTTGCCGGTCACTCGGGTGTTGGTAAATCAAGTTTAATAAATGTGATTGAGCCCGGATTAAATTTAAAAACAAAAGAAATTTCTGATTCTCATCAAACGGGAAAACACACTACTACTTTTTCAGAAATGTTTGAATTGAGTTTTGGTGGACATATTATCGACACTCCCGGAATTAAAGGTTTCGGAATGCTCGATATGGAAAAAGAAGAAATTGGCCATTACTTTCCTGAAATTTTCAAGCAACTTGAAAAATGCCAGTACTATAATTGCACTCATACTCATGAACCGGACTGCGAAGTAAAAAAAGCAGTAGTTGAAGGTGAAATTGCAGAGAGTCGTTATTATTCTTACCTCGGACTGCTTGATGGTGACGAAAAGTACAGATCTTGATCTGGATCAAAAAAAATTAGCACACCTTTTTCTCTATAATAAAGCTAATAAATAAGCTAATTTTCAGTGCTTTAAATCAAAATAATCAAAGATTTTAACTGCCTTAGAATTTCCTATTTCTGTTGCGACCGTATCGAAGGCTTGTTTTTTTAGATTCTCAAGGCTCTTAAATCGTCGTAAAAGCTGCTGAATCGTTTTTTCTCCAATTCCGGGAATTTCTTCCAATTCTGTTTTTATAAAATTTTTCAATCTCAATTTTCTGTGAAAAGTAATTCCGAATCGATGAGCTTCATCCCTTGCCTGTTGAATCACTTTCAAGGTTTCTGAATTTTTATCTAAATAAAGTGGAACAGAATCTCCGGGAAAATAAATTTCTTCCAATTTCTTCGCAATTCCAATGATGCTAATTTTTCCACGAAGATTTAATTTTTCGAGAGCATTTAATGCCATTCCGAGTTGTCCCTTACCTCCATCAATAATTATTAGTTGTGGTAAAATCTCTTTTTCTTCCACTTGACGTTTATACCTACGATAAACAATTTCCTCCATCGAAGCAAAATCATCCGGACCTTCTACAGTTTTTATGTGATAATGTCGGTATTCCTTTTTGGCAGGTTTTGCATTTTTAAAAACAACACACGCAGCAACCGGATTGGTTCCTTGCAAATTCGAGTTATCAAAACACTCAATTTGAATTGGTAATTCTTTTAATTGAAGATCCTTTTTTATTGTATTTAAAATTCTGCTAGTACTCTCTTTTGGTTTTGATAATGCAATCTGTTTTTCCTTTTCAAGTCGAAAATATTTTGCATTCCGTTGCGAAAGATCCAATAGTTTTTTCTTATCCCCCTTTGCAGGAACTTTAAATTTTAACTGTTCCAATTCAATGCTGGGTTTAAAAGGAACCAGTAATTCTTTGGCATTTGAGAAAATTTTTTGCCTAATATCTATAATTGCGTACTCCAATAATTCTTCTTTCGACTCATCAAGCGCCTTCCTTATTTCGGTGGTGTATGTCTGAACGATTGCCCCGTTGATGACTTTCAGATAATTAACAAATGCAGATTTTTCCACTACTTCTATTCCAAAAACATCAACATCTGTAATCGTAGCACTCACAACAGTCGAACGATTCTGAAACTTTTCAAGAATCAATAACTTTTCTTTTACCTCATTTGCTTCCTCAAATTGAAAACTTTCAGCATATCGATTCATCAACTCACGAAGATATTTGATTACACTTGTAATATTTCCTTTCAAAATATCTTTGATTTCATCGATATATTGATTGTAATCTTCCTCCTTTTGAAATCCTTCACAGGGACCAATACAGTTTCCAATATGATACTCTAAACAGACTTTTATTTTCCCGGACTTAATATTTTCTTTAGAGAGATTGTACTTGCAATTACGTAATTTATACAAACGCTTAAACAAATCAAGCAATGTTCGGACAGCCATAACGGATGTGTACGGTCCAAAATAAACAGAGCCATCCCTTATTACATTTCTGGTTTGAAATACTCTTGGAAAACGCTCATTTTTTATTACAATCCAAGGGTATGTTTTATCATCTTTCAGCCGGATATTATACCGAGGTTGGTATTTTTTAATGAGGTTATTTTCTAATAAAAGTGCATCTTGCTCCGTCTCAACAACCAAATGCTTGATGTCAAAAATTTTCCTTACAAGAAGAGCTGTTTTCCGATTATCATGATTTTTCATGAAATATGAGGCTACCCTTTTCTTCAAATCTTTGGCTTTCCCCACATAAATAATCTTACCGGAATTATCAAAATATTGATAAATTCCAGGCTTATTTGGAAGAACAGAAACAAGCTTTTTGAGCTCTTCAATATTCTTATTTGGAGAGGAATATTTCAAGAAAAACTAAAATTAGTATTCTACGACGGTATGAGTTTCGTACTGAGAAAGGATGTCTTTTTTCCCATTCTCTATAAATTTCAAATCACAGATAAATGAAAAATAGACCTTTTTTACATTCAATTGCTTCACTAAATTCAGAGCAGCCAATGCAGTTCCCCCGGTTGCTAAAAGGTCATCATGTATCAAAATTATATCATCACTTTGCAATGAATCCTTGTGCATTTCGATTATATCTGTACCATATTCTAAATCATAAGATTCAAAAATTGTCTCTGAAGGAAGCTTCCCTTTCTTACGAACTGGGACAAAACCTGCACCTAAATGATAAGCTACAGCCCCACCAACTATAAACCCACGCGACTCCAATGACACCACTTTTGTAATATTCTTTCCTTTAAAATAATCACTAATTTCATCTACCACATAGCGAAATGCTACTGGGTTTTTAAGCATTGTAGTAATATCCTTGAAGCTGATTCCAGCTTCTGGAAAATCAGGAATTTCGCGAATCGTTTCTTTTAAATTCATTTGAAATCTATTTGTGTTCCACGTGGAACATTACCTACCCAGCATGACTAAAAGTACATTAATATCCGATGGGCTAACACCGGATATTCTACTAGCTTGCCCAATAGTTGTTGGTTTAATTTTAGTTAATTTTTGCCTAGCTTCAGTTGATATAGTATGAATACTTTCGTAATCAAATCGATTCTCAATATTGATATTTTCCAAACGTTTATACTTATCCGCTATTTGCTTTTCACGGTCAATATAACCTGAATATTTGATTAATATTTCAGCTGATTCTAAAATTTCATAATACCTATTTTCTGGCAAAATCGAAAGAAATTTATTGAACGGTGTAACCGGTTCTATCACATCAAAAATTGAAATCTGAGGACGTAGAATTACATCTTTCAACTTAACACCTTGCTTTAATAAACTTGTCCCCTTCTCTTCCAATAACGAATTAATGTATTGAGGTTTTAAGGAAAATGATGAAACAAAATCAATTACTTCATCTCTCAATTTAATTTTCTCATTAAGTAAATCCAAGCGTTCTTTTGATGCCAAACCTAATTCATAACCTTTCGGGGTTAATCTAAAATCAGCATCATCTTGTCTTAAAAGAATGCGATATTCTGCTCTTGATGTAAACATCCGATAAGGTTCATCAACTCCTTTTGTTACTAAGTCGTCTATCAAAACACCAATGTAAGCTTCATTTCTACTTAGTACAAAATCGGCCAAATCATTTGCCTTTTGATGCGCATTTATACCTGCCATTAAACCTTGAGCCGCCGCTTCCTCATAACCGGTAGTACCATTAATTTGTCCACCAAAATATAGATTTCTAATCAACTTTGTCTCCAACGTATGATACAACTGTGTAGGATCGAAATAATCATATTCAATAGCATACCCAGGCCTGAAAATTTTAGCATTTTCCAACCCTTCAATTTTCCTCATTGCCTCTAATTGAATATCCCAGGAAAGAGAGGATGAAAAGCCATTCAAATAATATTCAACTGTATTTTCACCTTCTGGTTCCAAAAACAATTGATGTGATTTCTTCTCAGAAAAAGTCACTAATTTAGATTCGATACTAGGACAATATCTTGGGCCTGCACCCTTAATCGTACCATTATACATTGGCGAATCATCAAAGCCTTTTTCCAATGAACCATGAACATCTTCATTGGTATATGTAATCCAGCAACTACGTTGTTTCAAATCACTTTTAACATCCGGTAAATAAGAAAATTTATAATGCCCTTCCTCCCCTTTTTGTTCTGCCAGTTTTGAAAAATCGATAGTGCGTCCATCGATTCTCACCGGTGTTCCAGTTTTCAATCTGCCAGTTACAAATCCTGCTTCCGCAAGTTGGTCACTTATGAAATAAGAAGCAGACTCTCCTATTCGCCCACCTTCTAACTGAGAACGTCCAATATGCATCAAACCATTCAGAAAAGTACCGTTTGTGAGAACTACTGTTTTTGATTTGAACTCTACTCCTATTTTTGTTTTAACGCCTACAACCTTTCCGTCTTCAATTAATAAATGAACCACAGCATCCTGCCACAAGTCTAAATTATTTGTTGACTCTAATTGTAAACGCCAAAATTCTGAAAACCTAAACCGATCACTTTGAGATCTTGGACTCCACATTGCGGGCCCTTTTGACCGGTTAAGCATTCTAAATTGAATAGAAGATTTATCTGTGATTACACCAGTGTATCCGCCTAAAGCATCAATTTCCCGAACGATCTGTCCTTTGGCAATTCCACCAATAGCAGGGTTACATGACATCTGCGCATATTTTCCCATATCCATGGTAATAAGCAATGTCTTTGAACCTAAATTTGCTGCAGCTGCTGCCGCCTCACAACCTGCATGTCCTCCCCCAACAACTATAACATCATATAATGGTAACATCCTAAAATATTTAAACCGCAAAATTAATAGAAAAGCTTAGAATCTAAAACGTTACAATAAAGCTAAATATTCATCTTCTTTAGCCGTCATTTCTAACTTCTCATCCTTAGATTTGTCTTTAAAACCAAGCAAATGTAAAACACCATGTATCATGATTCTGTTCAATTCTGTATCAAACGATACATTGAAATCTGAAGCATTTTCTCGTATTCTATCTACACTAATAAAAATATCTCCGGAAACAACATCACCTTCTACATAATCAAAAGTTATTACATCAGTATAATAATCATGCTGCAAATGCTCTTTATTGATCTGTAGTAAGTAATCGTCCGAACAAAAAATAAAGCTGATTTCGCCAGCTTTCTTCTCTTCACTTAAAATAGTTCTATTAATCCAGGTAGTTAATTTTTCTGAAAGATTTAAATCCTCAATCTCTTCGAAGTAATAATTTATGCTCACTATCTAATTTGAATTTTATTTGAATCTTAGATCCATTATTTAAAAATTTAACTTCATCTGACAAATTTCTTATAAGAAACAATCCTCTGCCACGTTCATTTTTTATATATCTCCTTTTTGTAGGATCTGGTACATTTTTAAAATCAAAGCCTTCACCTTCATCTTCAATAACTATAAACAACTCATTATTAGAGTCATAAACAGTAATAGAAACATTTTTTCTGCTATCTGAATTATTTCCATGAGTGATGGCATTATTAACTGATTCTGAAACAGTTAGCATAAAATGTCCGCGCAATGATTCAGGTAATTGATACTGCTCAATAATCTCATGTATAAAATTCTCGACTTCTCGCAAATATCGCAATTGGGATGGTATACAAATCTCTTGCTTCAATCTTATTTGTTTAATTGGTTGATGTAATTCTTATACTTCTGCAAGTAAAACTTTTTCAGTTTATAATTACTTCTATCAATCTGCTCTTTAAATTCGCTTTCCTTCCTTTTATACTCAAAAAACTCTGCTGGGTTACTGAAAAATTGTTCTTCTGCTGTAGTAGATTTCCGTTGGTCATCTACTTCCCTTTCTATTTCAGCCCGTTCAGCTTTTAATAATCGATCCAAAATTAAATTTTGTCTGTTAATTGTTTGCTGAGTCAGGTTTTTATTCATCAAATCCAGCTTGTTTTGTTCAATTAACTGATCTATCTGCTTCAACTGTTCTTTTGAAGAACTTCCTACTTCATTGCTATTCAATAAATCACGAACAAGTTGTTGCATAATCTCTTGTTGAGCCAGCGTTTGCCCCAACTTTTTATTCAATTTTGAAGAATTTCCGCTTTTCATTTGCTCAATCATCTGCTGCATTTGCTCCTTCAATGATTCCTGAGATTGCTTAAGCATACTCATTCCACTTTTACCATCTTGACCAGGTTTATCACACTGTTGATCACCTGGCATTGAGTTAGCCATTTGCTTTTCTATATTTTCAAGTGCCTCACTTAAAAATACTGCCAAGTTATTAATAGCTGTAATACTACCTTGTTGATTCTTAACAGCATAACTAATTCTATCTTCATCCAATTCTTCAATACTGTTTTTCATTAAATATTGCATGTCTAGAATTTCCTTATTAACAACATTATCAATAGAAGGTGTGCGCTTAGCTAATGCATATAATGAATCTTTAACCATCTCACTTTGATTATACAACTCATCCTGCATCCTATGAACATCATTTACTACCGGATTATTTACACCAGTAGCTCTTAAAATATCAAAGATCCTCTCCTGCTCCAACGACAGAAACACCAAGTTATCCAGTAACTGCCGTAAATTAGCCAAGTTCTCTAATTGCTGTTTATTCTTATTTTGCTCCAAAACCTGTTGCATAGCAACAGCCAAATTGCTAATCTGATTGCTATTCTTACCAATTCCTTCAGAAGCTTTCCGCTTTCTCTTATTTTCTAAATTCTCTTTTACTTCTTTATAGGTATCTGAAATATCGTTAAATTCCTTTTCAAAAGATGGGATATTCATGGGTTTATTTAATTCGTTATTTAACTCCTCCACTTTATCCATTTCTTTTTTTAAGTTTCCAAGCTTCTCTTCATTTTCCATTTCTTTATCTGTGACTGAATTAAAATCTCTGGATTCCTCAAATTGACTTTGAATTTTCTTTTCCTCCTCTGCTATCTCTGAAAGCTTATCAACGATTCTCTCCATTTTCTGCTCAACTTTCATACGTTTTAGAACTTGTAAATTGCGCTCCAATTGTTCCGATAAATCCTCCAGAGCCATGTCGTACTTATCATCCAGTTGGTTGAATTCGTCACTATTAAAATCCTGAGCTAGTTTATAAAATTCCTCAAATAACTCTTTTAACTCATCACTCAAAACATCATTTAATAATTGTTCGATTTCCTTCTGTTTCTGCAAAACTTCCTTTTTCTCTTCTGAAAAAGAATTCATCATTTGATTAAGCTCTTTATTTTTTTCCTGAATTTGATTTAAAACAGATTCTAACTGATTCTTTTTATTTATAATCTCACTAGCCATTTGTTGCTTTTCCCAGTTTGAAGCATTATCTCCCAAACTTTTAAAACGAAGTTCATCAATTGATTGCTTTATATCCTGACTCAACTGATGACTTTTTTCCATTAACTCATCAATCTCCGCAAACTGTTTATTTTCAAATTCCAACAGTTCTTCATCATTTGGAAAAACAAATTCAAAAGCATCGCTACTCGTCTTCTTATATCCATTATAAATGTCATTGTCAGCTACTTGAAAATAATAATAAATCTGCTTTATTACTCCTGAAAAATCTGCAAAATCAAACATATAGTAAAAATCCTGCTCATTCAGATTTTTAATAATTGGTATATCTATTAAAGAATCTTTTTCATTAATGATTAAATTAAAGCTCAATTGATTGAATCCATAATCATCCTGAATTGATCCTTTAAAATAAAATCTGCTGTAATTAAGTGAATCTCGCAACTGGACTAACTCAATATTTGGAAACTCATCTGGAATTACTGCTATATTAAATTGAAGTAAGCTATCGTATTGAAAATATTGATTTTCTAATGAAATAAAATACTGCTGATTTTTAAATATTTTTCTATAGTATTGATTATCAACTAAATTTATAGATTGATTATCGATTACAAATTTTATAGTATCAGTATCCACCGTTTTAAATTTCCAATTGACAGTGGAACCTGATGCAATTTCTAAATCACCAACATTTGAAATTTCTTCTGCCCCTAATCCAGTATATTCCGGAGCATCTACTTCAACAGAAAACTCCAGAATCATCGGACTTGGAAGAACATCAATCCTATATTTCTTCGATCTAAAATTTGTATCTGTAAAATAAATAGGAAACGAATTATTAATATGATCCAACTCATATTCAAACACACCAGAATTTGCATTCATCAAATAATTGGTTCCAGAAATGTTTACATACAATAATTCTGGAACCCTCCTACCCTCGCAAGATACCTGCAACTTAATACTTTCTCCACGTTTAACAGTTAGACTTTCATTTAGTAATTGAAATGTAAATGGTGCGGGTCTCTCATAGAAAGTATTAAAATGAACCAATCTCTTTGAAGCTTCGTTAAAATCATTTGAGAAAAGTGCAGCATATATTGTAAAAACGATTACTACGAACAGTAAGAAAAAACTCCTTCTTTTTAATCGCTTATAATCTATCGCATCTAAAAAATCATATTTTTCAAGTTCTTGCGACTTTTGCTCGATACTTGCTAAAATCAAATCATTCTTTTCAACTGTAGACGATTCAGCTAATTCTATTACATTAAAAAGTCGATCCTTTATAGCCGAAATATGATCTGATATAATATTGGCAAACTGCTTATTACTTTTAGAACCGAGTATTCTAATCCATTTTAACAATGGCATCAAAATATATCTTCCTAAGAGAATGAAAGACGAAATAATTGCACTATAAAATACTATAGTTCTTGTTGATACAGAAAAATAATTGAAAGACTCAGCAACGGTAGTTGTTAATATGACGCATAAAACACAAACCATTAAAAGCAAAAATCCTTCAAGTATTTCAACATAGTGATACTTTCTTCTGAAAGAATCTATTTTGCTAACAAGGTGTTTATAGCTGGAATTCATTAAAATCAACGTTCAATATTTCAATCACTTAAAAAAACAAACAATGTTAATTTCCTTTTAATAGTTGTTGAAAAGAAATAAACAAAACCTTAAAATTAAATTTTTAAATCTGCTTCCAAATATTCATTAGATTTTTCAATTCAATAATACAAGAACAAAGCTTCAAAAATAATCTTCTAAATACTAACATTAATTAACATCGTTAAAAGAAAAAAGAATTCAAAAACAATCGATATTAACAGTTGTTAATTAAATTCGTATTTGATTGATTTATAGAAATTGAATATGTTAATGAATCGTGAATAATTGGCGATAAAAAGGAAGAATGCAATATTTCAAGTAAATCCCTTTCTTTTTTTCACAGTAATTAACAGGCTATATTTATATATATCTTTAATTTCAATTTCTTTAATTAATAAATATGTGATTTAAATGATTTGAATAAAAAGTGATATCTTGGGGTATCCTTTTTAACTCTTAAGGAATAAAGATAATAATGCTTAAAGATTGGGATTGAATGCGTGAAAAGCTTTCTATATTGCTTGTTGAAGATAACTTATTGAATCAGAGAATTGTAACTTTTAGCTTGAAGAAATATCAACATGAAGTTACAATTGCGAATAATGGGTTGGAGGGATTAAATAAGTTTAAGGAAAAGAAATTTGATGTCGTTTTAATGGACATCATGATGCCTGTGATGGATGGTTTAGAGGCTACTTTAAAGATTAGAGAATTCGAAGAAACATCAAATATCGACGATAGAACACCTATTATTGCAATTACCGCAAATACAATGGATAACGATCGTGAAAAATGTATTTCCTTTGGTATGAATGAATTCATGGCTAAGCCATTTGACATGGAAAAGCTGCTGAAAATTTTCGATGAATTAAAAATCACTGTTTAAAACTTCAATTCCTTTCCTGTAGCAGAAATAGCTATATTTGCTCAAGTTGAAATAATGTAGTGTATGTCTGATCCTATAGATCTCCATGATCATTCTTTTTCGGATAAAGAAACCGATCTTGATAAGCAGTTGAGACCTTTGTCTTTTTCTGACTTTAAGGGGCAAAAGCAAATTGTTGAAAATCTGAAAGTTTTTGTACAAGCTGCAAAAATGAGAGGTGAAGCTTTGGATCATGTTTTGCTTCACGGACCTCCTGGACTTGGGAAAACCACTCTATCAAGTATACTTTCGAATGAATTGGGTGTTGGTTTAAAGTTAACTTCCGGTCCCGTATTGGATAAACCTGGTGATTTGGCAGGCTTATTAACAAACCTTGAAGAAAGGGATGTACTTTTCATAGACGAAATACATCGTTTAAGCCCGATAGTTGAAGAATATCTGTATTCGGCTATGGAGGACTACAAAATCGACATAATGATCGATAAAGGCCCCAGTGCACGTTCAATTCAATTGGAATTAAATCCATTTACATTGGTAGGTGCTACTACCCGATCAGGTTTATTAACGAGTCCTCTCAGGGCCAGATTTGGTATTAAAGCACATTTTGAATATTACGATCTTGATATTTTAACTGGAATTGTAAAACGTTCAGCTCAAATACTAGATGTGGAAATTAATCATGAATCAGCTGTGGAAATTGCTTCGAGAAGCAGGGGAACACCACGAATAGTAAATGCATTGCTTAGAAGAGTTCGTGACTTTGCACAGGTTAAAGGAAATGGAAAAATTGATATTGAAATTACACGTTTTTCTTTGGAAGCATTGCATATAGATAAGCATGGTTTGGATGAAATGGACAATAAAATTCTTACCACCATTATCGATAAATTTAAAGGAGGACCTGTTGGAATTACAACAATTGGCACGGCAGTTGGAGAAGATTCAGGTACTATTGAAGAAGTATATGAGCCGTTTTTAATAAAGGAGGGATTTATTAAACGTACTCCTCGAGGAAGAGAAGTTACTGAACTAGCCTATAAGCATTTAGGTAGAGTAAAATATGGTGATAGTCCTAGTTTATTTTAATCAGTTTTACTTCAAATAGTTTTGGCCAAAGTTTTCCGGTGATGTACATTTTATCATTATTCGGGTTAATTGCTATTCCATTTAAAACATCAATTCTTTTTTCCTGATCAATAAGAACTGGAAGCAATCCTCTAAAATTTATTCTGCCCAATACTTTACCGGTATTAGGATCAATTTTAACTGCATAATCAGTAGTATAAATATTGGCATAAATTACACCATCATGAAATTCCAATTCGTTTAAAAACTTTACAGGACCTCTGTTGTCGAATACTTGTATTTTTTTCACGACATTTAAAGTGGCAGTATCTAAAAAATGGATGAATTCGGTACCATCTGTTTTTATAATGTATTGATTATTATGAGTTAATCCCCACCCTTGTTCGGTTTCAAAGGTAAAGCTATCGATTCTGGAAAAGGTTTCTAAATCATAAATAAAACCTTTTTGAGCGCGGTAAGTAATTTGGTATATTTTGTCGTTTAAAATGGTAATACCTTCCCCAAAATATTGATCTTCCAATTTTATTTCACGCTTAACATTTCCAGTGTTTAAATCGAACTCATAAATTCCTGATCGCTCATTTTCACCAGTACTTTCGTAAAATTTTCCATTATATATTTCTAGCCCTTGGGTATAATGTTCGGTACTATGCGGAAAGGTTTTCACAACTTCATAACCGTATTCATCCGGAACAATATCCGACAATACATTAAATGACATATAATTGATGCCTTGTACGCTATCAGATTTAGTGGATAATACTTTTAGCTGATGGCTTCCCAATTCATTTAGTTTTGGAATTGAAGCATTAAAATCAAGATCACTACTTTCCTTTAGCAGTTGATTATCAAGGTATAATTTTGCATATGCTAATTCTCCATCTTTCAATTTAACGCTTACAGAAATATTGATAGAATCTCCAAAAATGAAATTAGTTTTTCGAGGTTGAATGACAATTTGAGCCACTGGTTTTCTGGATCGTTTAGGTTTGTTGGAGCATGATAAAAATCCAACTAAAACAGAAGATACGATCAGTATGGTAAATATTTTAAGTTTCATTTTTGATGTTTTTAAGAGGCATAAAAATAAACAAAACTTAGAAACACCTTTGCAATAAGTCATTCAATTAGCTGTTTTATATGATAAAAAAAGAAGGTGAATACCTATATTTGGAAAAATTTTGAAGATTGAATTCTTTTAAGAAATTAGCTGGAGAAACTGCTATATACGGGGTTAGTAGTATAGTTGGTCGCTTTTTAAATTGGTGGCTTGTACCTTATTACTCACATATATTTCTTACGGAGGAATATGGTGTAGTTGCCAATTTATATGCTTATATGGCATTTTTATTGGTTGTTTTGACTTACGGAATGGAGACCGGTTATTTTAGATTTGCCTCACAAAAATCTGATAAGGACAAAGTTTATTCCAGTACACTTATTTCATTGGTGTTTACTTCAGCAAGTTTCATTTTGTTAGTTTTAACGTTTGACACCACTTTTGCCAGTTGGATGGACTATGAAAACTATCCGCAGTATATCAGGTGGATAGGAATCATTGTAGCAATCGATGCGATTACTTCAATTCCGTTTGCCAAGCTACGAATTGAGTCAAGACCTATCAAATTTGCAGTATTTAAGCTGATAAATATTTTCACCAATATCATTTTTAATATTTTCTTTTTAAGTATCTGCCCAGCCATTTTGAAGGCCAATCCGGATAGTTTTATTCAGCATGTCTATTCACCTGAAATTGGTGTTGGATATGTATTTATTTCGAATTTGATTGCATCTTCATTAACGCTATTGATAATGATTCCGGATATGTGGGTTAAGATTCAATTTGATAAGCGTTTGCTGAAGGAGATACTGTATTATTCGTTTCCTATTTTGTTGGTCGGCATAGCTGGAATGATTAATCAAAATATTGATAAGATATTGATTCCGAAGTTATTGAATGAAGATCAGGATCCAATGTCTCAAGTAGGAATTTACAGCGCCAATTATAAATTGGCTGTATTGATGAACATGTTTATCCAGGCTTTTCGTTATGCTTTTGAGCCTTTCTTTTTTTCACAGGCAAAAGAAAAAAATAACAAGAATGGATATGCATTGGTACTAAAGTACTTTGTGATTTTTGGATTAATTATTTTTCTGGCAATTTCTTTATTTGTCGATTTATTTAAAACGCTCAATATACTGGAAGAAAAATATTATTCCGGATTAAAGATTGTACCCATTGTATTAATGGCAAATCTGTTTTTGGGGATCTATTACACTCTTTCCTTGTGGTATAAATTAACTGATAAAACCAGATTTGGAGCTTATTTTGCATTAGCTGGTGCTGCTATTAGTTTGGTTGTTAATATTGCATTCATTCCACAGTTTGGCTATATGGCTTCTGCTATTGCTGTGTTAATTTGTTTCTTCGTGATGACTCTTCTGAGTTATTTTTTCGGTCAGAAGTATTATCCGGTGGAATACCCTGTTAAACGAATTTTGTTGTATTTCCTGCTGTCACTTATTTTATATTTCATAGCTGTGATAATAAATCTAGAAACTTCACTTCTCATGTATTTTGTCCACGCATTACTATTGGCAGTCTTTTTGATAACTATTTTCGTCCTGGAAAAGAGGGAATTTTTAAGGTTTCTTCGATAATCGTATCAATTAAATACTTTTAAGTATTATTTTTGTTTGAATTAGAAAGGCTTAAAAAATTATTCAACGATTTCTCTAATCAAAATTATTAAGATGAAAATTGCATTAGCGTCTGATCATGCTGGGTTTGAAAGAAAGCAAGTTATTTTGAAGTATTTGGAAGAACAAGGATTCGAATATAAAGATTTCGGAGCTTATTCTGCGGAGAGTTCAGACTATCCGGATTGGGCACATCCAATGGCTAAAGCAGTGGAAAATGGTGAATTTGAATTTGGTATTTCTTTGTGTGGAAGCGGCAATGGAATAAATATGACTGCAAATAAACATCAGGATATTCGTTCCGCTATTTGTTGGAAACCAGAAATTGCGGCATTGGCTCGCTTGCATAATGATGCGAATGTTTGCGCCTTACCTGCACGATTTATAACGGATGAAGAGGCTATTATGATTGTAAAAACATTTCTTTCAACTGATTTTGAGGGTGGACGCCACTTACGAAGAATACAAAAAATGCCGCTTAAGTAAAACAGAAGTATTATGTCTGGAGAAAAGAAAACATTCCTTAAAAAATCTGAAAAAATAGCCTTTGATAAAAAGCATCGGGCAACTATCAAATTTAATATTGGGAAATATGATGCTGCTGTTGAGCGAGGAAGAAATCGTTATTCCAGGTTAGATATAGCCAGAGACAGGGGTTCATATATAAAAGCAAAGGCAATTAATGGTTTACATGATTACCTAATTGAATTTGAAAGTAAAATTACTTCTAATGGAGCTGAGGTAATTTGGGCAGAAGATGGTAATCAGGCAATCGAATCCGTTCACAGAATTCTCTATGAAAATAAAGCAAAGACCTTGGTGAAAAGTAAATCAATGACAACTGAAGAAATTGATTTAAATGAACATGTGGAACATGTAGGGGTGGAGTCTTTGGAAACAGATTTAGGTGAATACATTGTGCAAATAGCAGGAGAAAAGCCCTATCATATTGTTACTCCTGCCATGCATAAATCCAGGCATGATATTGCGGAACTTTTCCATGAGAAATTTAATACTCCCGAAAAAAGCAGTCCTGAATTTTTAACAGATTACGTAAGGGGAATTTTAAGAAATAAGTTTGTTAATTCTGATGTTGGTGTTACCGGAGCTAATTTTCTTGTTGCGGATGTAGGAGGAATTGCTTTAACAGAAAATGAAGGAAATGGAATGATGACCTTTTCATTTCCCAGAGTTCATATTGTAATTGCAGGAATTGAAAAAATTGTTCCCTCTTTGAAAGATCTTGGTTTGATGTGGCCTTTATTGGCGGCGCATGGAACAGGGCAGCAGGTAACTGTATATAATTCAGTGGTTACCGGACCAAAACAAGATAAGGAAGTTGATGGACCGGAAAAAATGTATGTCATTTTGCTGGATAACAAGCGATCAGAATTATACCAATCAGATGATTGTTATGAAGCATTGAAATGTATTCGTTGTGGAGCATGTTTAAATGCTTGTCCAATATATAAAAATATAGGTGGTTATACTTTTGATTCTACTTATGGTGGGCCGATTGGCTCAGTAATTACACCATTTTTTAAAGGATTTAAAGAATACAACCATTTAAGCTCGGCTTGCTCAGTATGCGGAAATTGTACGGAAGTTTGCCCGGTTCGTATTCCATTACACAATATGCTTCTTTATAACAGAAGGGAAGCTGTGGAACGAGGCTATTCCGGATGGACATGGAATACTGGAATGAAGGCATTTGAATATGCTTTTATGAAACGAAAACGATTGGACAAATTAGGAGGTAAAACAAAAAACAAGCTTGCTATGTTTGGAAAAGAAGCGTTGGGTGATAAAAAGGAAATACCTCATTTAGCCGATCAATCATTTAGTCAACAATGGAAAACCAAACCATAAAATTATGCTTTCAAATACTTGCAAATATGCCGTTCGCGCATTGATTTATCTTGGAAAATTTTCAGATGAAGGGAATAAAATTGGTATTAAAAAGATTGCTAATGATCTGGAGATTCCAACTCCTTTTTTGGGGAAAATTCTTCAAAATCTGGTAAAGCAAAAAATTCTTTCATCCACAAAAGGACCCAACGGAGGATTTGGTTTAGGCAAGAAGCCTGAAGACATTTCACTTTATGAAATTGTTTCGATTGTTGATGGTGAAGACTTTTTTAAGAATTGTCTAATTAGCCTTCAACCTTGTTCAACACATCATAGTGAAGGAAAACCTTGTCCGGTACATAATCGTTTTAGCGAAGTTAGAGAGCGTTTGGGCCAGTTTTATTCGGAAACGAGCATCGCTACCATAATTGACGATATGAGTGGACATGAGGACTTAATAAAGATGTAAATACCTCTATTCCGGTCTGCCGTCCGGTGAAGAATTGAAATTTATGGCCGGAATTTATATACATATCCCGTTTTGTAAAACGAAATGTCATTATTGCGATTTCTACAAATCAACGGATTTTGGATCCAAAATTGATTTTATCGCAGCTTTGAAACAAGAGATTTCGCAACGCAAAAACGAAATAACTCCAGAACAAATTGAAAGCATATATTGGGGTGGGGGAACTCCTTCCATTTTGAAGATTGAAGAGATTTCTGAAATTTTAAATCATCTTAAAAATCAA
This sequence comes from Sunxiuqinia sp. A32, assembly GCF_052690465.1. Classification (NCBI taxonomy): domain Bacteria; kingdom Pseudomonadati; phylum Bacteroidota; class Bacteroidia; order Marinilabiliales; family Prolixibacteraceae; genus Sunxiuqinia; species Sunxiuqinia sp. A32. Next base: position 205,278 of record NZ_JBQYLI010000003.1, on the reverse strand, counting down.
TTTATAATTTCTGATTTGGTAGAAAATACATTGGAAGCCAATCCGGATGATTTAAGTATTGATTTTTTAAAGAATTTGAAACAACTTGGATTCAACCGCTTGAGTATTGGAACCCAATCTTTTCATGATCATGATCTTAGGAGCATGAATAGAAGACATAAAAGTGATGATGCCATTAATTCAGTAAAATATGCTCAAGAGGCTGGATTTGAAAATATTAGCATTGATTTGATTTATGGATTGCCCAATCAAAGTCTGGAAGATTGGCGAAAAAATATAGCAATTGCTTTATCCTTGAACGTTCAGCATATTTCTGCTTACCATTTGACTTACCACGAAGGAACCGTCTTTTACGAATACCTAAAAAGTGGGAAAATTAAAGAATTGCCGGACGAGTTAAGTCTTGACCAATTTAAGTTGCTGAAGAAGAGCCTGGAAGACAATGGTTTCGAACATTATGAAATTTCAAATTTTGCAAAAGATGGACTTTATTCCAGGCATAATAAAGCCTACTGGGAAAGAAAAAGCTATCTAGGATTTGGGCCTTCTGCACACTCTTTTAATCAGAAAACCAGACGGTGGAATGTTTCCAGTTTGAATAAATATTTGAAGGCAATAGCTGAAGAAAAGCCCTATTGGGAAAATGAAGTTTTAAGCTTTCAGGATCAATATAACGACTATATTATAACTTCTTTAAGAACAAAATGGGGTATTTCACTTGACTATTTGCAAGCAAATTTTTCTGCAGATATGGTCGTCCATTTTGAAAATGAAGCGAACGTATTTATCCAATCGGGTCATATTATTTTAAACGAAAGTCAGTTCAATTTGTCAACAGAGGGTCTTTTTATTTCAGATAAAATCATGGAAAATCTTCTATATATTGAAGAGCTTTAAATATTGTTAATTGTAGTGAATACACGATGCTGTCAGGGATATTTCCCTATCTTTGCAGATTGAAAAAAAGCAAGTTATGAAGGTAAAAATTGTCAATCAGTCAAGTAACCCACTTCCCGCTTATAGTACTGTTTTATCAGCTGGAATGGATTTAAGGGCAAACTTGGAAGAAGATATTGTATTAAAACCATTGGAAAGAGTGTTGGTTCCAACAGGATTATTTATTGAATTACCTGTAGGTTATGAAGCACAAATCAGACCTCGAAGCGGACTTGCTTTAAAGAAGGGAATTACGGTACTAAATACACCTGGAACGATTGATGCTGACTACCGTGGAGAGATTGGTATAATTTTGGTGAATCTTTCTAATCAAGATTTTATAATCAGCCATGGTGAACGAATTTGTCAAATGGTAATTGCATCACACGAAACGGTAAGTTGGGAACATGTTGAAGTTTTGGAAGAAACAGAACGTGGAGCTGGTGGATTTGGACATACCGGGAAAAACTAAATAGTAAAATGAAAATTAGAAACTGGACATATTTTTTGCTTCTGGGTATTGTATTGAATGCCTGTGTAACATCCAAACCGGTTGTTGAACAAGCAGTAAAAGCAGAACCTGAAATTTCAGAAACAAAATTGTCTGAGGAACAAGAAAAGGAATTTGAATACCTTTTTATTGAAGGTGTCAAGCAAAAGAAATTGGGAAAGCAGCAAAATGCAGTTTCTCTTTTTTCAAGATGTTTGGAGATCGATCCTAATTCTGCAGCCGCAATGTATGAGCTGGCAGGTATGCATTATGCAAACAAAGATTTAACTAGTGCATCACTGTTGCTGGAAAAAGCCATTCAGATTAATTCTGAAAATAAGTGGTATAAATTGATGTATGCACAAATATTGCAACAGCGAAAACAATATGTTGAAGCTGCATCTATTTTCAAACAATTAAGTGATTTAGATCCTGATAATCTTGAATACTTGTATTCTCTTGCTGTTATGTATTCAATGGGAGAGCAGTATGCTGAAGCTATTGATGCCTACGAGCGACTCGAGAAGAAAACCGGCTTGAGTGAACAGATTTCAGTGGCAAAACAACAAGTTTATGTATCGTGGGGAAAACCTGAAAAGGCTTTTGAAGAGATTCATCAATTAATTGAATCAGACCCTAACGAACCTCAATATTATGGACTTTTAGCTGAATTATACCAATCTCAGGGAGATCAGGAAAATGCGTTAAAGAATTATAAGAAAATTCTGGAAATTGATCCTAATAATGGTTTTGTACATTTTTCTCTGGCCAGCTATTACATTGAAAACGGTGATAAAAAAGTTGCATTTGATCATATCAAAAAAGCCTTTGCAAGTGAAGAATTGGATGCTGATGCCAAGATTCAGTACTACATGATGCAAACAGCTGATAAAGAAAATGCCGAGTGGACAGACGATCAGATAAATGAATTGTTGGAAATTCTGCATGAGACTCATCCGGATGACAATCGCTTATACACTATTTTTGCAGAGCATTTATTAAGTCAGCAAAAGCTGGAAGAAGCTCGCGATTATCTTCGTAAATACCTGGAAACTGATCAAAGTAATTATATAATCTGGCAGCAAATGCTCTTTATCAGTAATGATTTATTAGATTTTGAGAGCTTGTATACGGATACAAAAAGTGCCATTGAACTATTTCCTAATCAACCAGTATTGTATGCCCTACATGCGGTTGCTTGTATCCAGCTGGATAAAAATCAGGAAGCGATCGACATTTTAACTGAAGGTGAACCATACCTGCTTGACAATCAGCAAATGAAAATTCAATATGAATTATACAAAGCTGAAGCAAATTATAAAATTGGTAAAGTTCAGGAAGCGTTTAAAGCATTTGATGAAGTGGTAAAACTTGATCCTGAAAATTACATGGCCATGAACAATTATGCCTATTATCTTTCTATTCGGGGAGAAAATTTGGATAAAGCAGAAAGAATGAGTGGTCGCGTCGTGCAACAGAATCCTGATAATCCTACTTATCTTGATACCTATGCCTGGGTTCTTTTCAAACGAAAAGACTATCAGTTGGCATTGTTTTATATAGAATCAGCGATTAATAAAGGTGGGCAGGACAATCCGGTATTAATTGAGCACCATGGTGACATTTTGTTTATGCTTGGGAAAAAGGAAGAAGCACTGAAAGAATGGAAGCAGGCTCAATCGCTTGGCAGTGAATCAACGGTACTTGATCAGAAAATTTTGGAATCACGATTTATAGAAGAAAAAGAAGGACTTTGAAAACAAGATTATTGAGATACATTCCCCAATCATTATTGATCCTGTTTATTGGGGCAGTTTCCTGTAAAGCTCCAAGTACATTGACGACTGAGCGAGTTAAATCAATCAGCACCAACAGGTTGATTAGAAATGTAGAGGATAATGCGTTTGATTATAAATGGTTGTCAATAAAACGAATTGGCTGTCAATATGAAACTTCCGAGGGAAAAACATCATTTCGTGCGAGCTTAAAATCAGAGAAGGATGAACGGATTTGGCTTTCATTCAGTAAGTTAAATGTACCGGTTGGGCGATTATTATTAACGCCCGATAGTGTCAAGTTTATCAATTACATGGAGAAAAATTACTTTCTGAAAGAGTATGATTACTTCAGTAATTTTGTGAATGCAGATATTGATTTCGACGTGATACAGTCCATTCTGAATAATAGTCCGTTTTCTTATCGTGATGATCCGCGAGACAATGATTATAAGGAATTTGTGTCCTATGTTGATTCGGGTATGTATGTGCTTCAGTCAATAAAAAACAGAAAACTTGGTAAGATTGTCCGAAAAGGAAAGGAAGATAAAATTGATCGATACCTGAAGAAAATGGATGAAGATGAATTAATTATTCAATATTTGTATATCGATCCAAAAACATTTAAAATACGGAAGATCATTTTAGATGATCAATCAAATGATCGAAAAGTAAGGATTGACTTTTCTGAATTTGAAAAAGTTGAGAACCAGCTTTATCCGGGAAATATTGATATTAACTTTGATAGTCCTGATAAAAATTTGAAAATGAAAGTCAAACTAAGTAAATTTTCAATGGAAAAAGATCAGAATTTCAATTTTAACATTCCAGATAGATACTCACTTATCCAGTAATCTGTAAAATATGAAAAGCACTTTTTTGTTCGCGTTGCTTATTTTATGGGGAATGTCCCTGAAGGGGCAATCGCTGAACGAATTACGTGCTAGGAAGATTAATACATCTCAGGTAATCAAGTATACCTCCACTTTGCTACAAGAGGCTCAAAAGAATGAGAAAGCCTCCATAGGCAAGCTGAGACTGATTAATTCGCAAATAAGCAACCGAAATCGATTAATTGGAGACATCAATGAGGAAATTGATGCACTGGATTATTATATTGATGAGAATGCCGAAATGGTTGCTATGATTCGTGAAGACTTGTTGAAATTAAAAGACGAATATGCTGGGATGATTCGTTTTGCACAGAAGAATAAGAACACTTACGATAAGCTTATTTTCTTATTTTCATCAGAGAATATCAATCAGGCCTACAAAAGGATGATTTATCTTCAGCAATACTCAAAGTACAGAAAAAGCCAGACCGAATTAATGGTGAACCTGGCCGACCTTTTGGATAAAAAGGTAATTGCGTTGTCTAAAAAGAAGGAACAGAAAGAGCAACTTCTGGCTGATAAAGAGTCTGAAAATATGAAATTGCTATCTGAAAAAGATCAGCAAAGTCAGTACATATCATCTTTACAAAAACGTCAGCAAGATCTCAGAAAGAAGCTTCGGCAGCAGGAGAAGGAACAAGAAAAACTAAATAAGGAAATTGAACGCATTGTTGAGGAACAGGCACGAAAAGCTCGCGAAAAAAGCGGTTTTGAATTAACTCCTGAACAGAAATTAATTGCTGCTGATTTCGAGAAAAACAAAGGCCGACTTCCCTGGCCGGTAGATCGTGGCGTTATTACTGAAAAGTTCGGAGTGCACTCTCATCCGGTATTGAAACAGGTCCAGATTAAAAATAATGGAATCGATATTACCACCACAAAAAACTCGAAAGCGCGAGCTGTCTTTAATGGGGAGGTAAGTCGTGTATTTGCTATTTCGGGTGGTAATATGGCGGTGATTATTCGGCATGGAACCTTTTTATCTGTTTATTCAAATCTACAGGAAGTTTTTGTGAAACCTGGAGATGCCGTGGAAACGAAGCAGGAAATAGGTTCAATATACAGCGATAAAAATGATGGAGATAAAACAATCCTGAAATTTCAGGTATGGCAAGAAAATCAAAAGCAGAATCCGGAACTTTGGATTAGTCGGTAATAAAAAATCCCGGACAAAGCCGGGATTTCAATTTATAAATTTGCAACTCGAGTCAGTGCCTGTATATTTAATAATTTGATTTTCCGCCCTTGCAGCTCAATCAATTTATCTTGTTTAAATTCCGATAATAACCTGATTACACTCTCAGTTGCGGTACCTACAATATTAGCCAGTTCTTCGCGTGTAAGCGATATTTGTAAGGTGTTTGCATTATCTAAATCAAAGCTGTCTTTTAATAGCAACAATACCTCTGCAAGTCTCTCCCGTACCGTTTTTTGAGCAATATCCGTAATATAATCATTCGCCTCACGAAGTTCTTTACAAACAATTTGAAGCATATGATGTGAGAATTGCCAGTTATTTTGAATGAGGAAAAGAAGGGTTTGGTATGGAATATGGCACAAAATAGCTTCTTCAATTACTTTAGAAGTTGTACAAGCCAATTCCTGACTTAATAGGGAACGATAAGCAACAATATCTCCTTTTTTGGCGAACTTAATTATCTGTTCTTTGCCATCAATTCCAGTCTTAAAAATCTTCAGAATACCTTTGGTAACGCAATAAAATCCGGTCAGGCGGCTCCCCTCACGGTAAATGATGCTCCCTTTTTTATAAAGAGAACATGTCTTATCATAATTTAATTGAGCAAATTCTTGTTCTGTAAGCTTCTTAAATAATTGAAAACCTGAAAGGTCGCATTCTTCTTCTGTCGGTCTTTTTATCGAACTTCTCATCAATTTTATTTATTAGCATTTAATTAAATCAAAAGAAAATTAACATTAAATATACAAGGAACTTTTATCTTTGTAAAACTAATTATTTAGATATATCAATATATTTTAAATAGTGCAAAAAAAGTAAAATCATATTTACTAAAGCATAAATATAAGCTTGTTATGAAACACATTGTAGATTTATCCTGGCAGCAAAATATGGCCTTCGAAACCGAAATGGACGGGCATAAAGTAACCATTGATGCATCACCAGAATCAGGAGGTGATGATTTAGGTCCAAGGCCCAAGAAATTCATGTTAACAGCTCTCGCCGGTTGCACCGGAATTGATGTTATTATGATCTTAAAAAAGATGAAGGTTGTACCGGAGTCTTTCAATGTAATTGTTGAGGCTGATGTTACCGAAGAACATCCTAAAAAGTACTATCAATTAAAAGTGGTATACCAGTTTAAAGGGAAAGATCTTCCGATGGATAAACTTGAAAAAGCCGTGAAACTTTCGGAAGAAAAATATTGTGGTGTAAGCGCAGTCTATCGGAAAGCAATGGACATGAAAACAGAAATTCGTATTATTGAATAAAAAATTCATGAGAAAATTCGATCTTTTTAAAGAAGAGGAGGAACGGATCTTTACAATGACAAAGATTTGTGATTTTGAAACTAAAGATCGGGTTGATAATCAATTACCACATTTACACAACTTTTATTCTATTTTCTGGATTCGGGAAGGAGAAGCAGTTCATGCTACTGATTTTGTTGAATACGTAATTGAAAAGAATACACTGTTGTTTGTGCCACCAGGCTTAAAGCATCGATTAATGTTGGATGATTTGGCGGGCGGTTACTCCATTCTTTTCAATGAAGAATTTGTTCGTTTTAACAGGCAAAATTATACTCCATTAAAAGATCACGAACTTTTTAGTAATCCTGAGTATAAAAGCTTGATTCGGGTTGAGGGGGACTTAGTCAATAAGTTTGATAATCTCATTGAACTGATGTTTTCAGAAATTCAGAAACCCGATCATTACAGCCAGGATGTGATTTTACACCTTTTGCGATTGTTTTTAACTGAATCATTGAGGGTTTTTGAGACGCAATATGAGCTGTTTAAAAAAGAAGATATCGATGATGATATAAGTTCAGTCATTCAATTTAAATCGCTCATTGAAGATCATTATCTTAAAGAAAAGAGCGTATCTGCCTATGCGGAGATGCTTAATATGAGTCCTTCCTGTTTAAATGAAGTAGCAAAAAAGTCCACTGGTATTACTGCTGGTGAAATGATTCGAAATCGTATTATTGAAGAGACCAAACAAAAATTATTTGCCACAGATTTGTCAGGAAAGGAGATCGCCTATGAACTAGGATTTGATGATCCTTCTTACTTTAGTCGGTTTTTTAAGAAGTATACAGGCTATACTTTAAAGGCATTTCGTGAAATTAGCAGAAAAAAGTACCATTAAATCCGTTTTTTGTCCATTTACCCTCATTGTTTTTGGAAGTAGTTTTGTAACTGTATTTTAACAATTAAAGTAAAAGCGTTATGAAAACAATGAAAACAAAAAAATGGATTTCTTTATTGGTAGCACTATTTCTTGCACCAGCACTATTTGCCGGAAATTATACCGTTGATACAGCAGCAAGCACCGTGAAGTGGAATGGTAAAAAAGTTACTGGAGAACACAATGGTGCGATTGACTTAAAAGAAGGAACATTGGAAGTTCAAAATGGAGTTATTAAAGGAGGAACTGTTGCTATTGATATGCAAACAATATCTGACGATGATTCCAGTGAAAAATTAGTTGGGCACCTAAAGTCGGAAGACTTCTTCTCTGTTGAAACATATCCAACTTCAAAATTGGTTTTAACAAACGTAAAAAAATCTGGTAATGAATACACGTTTACTGGTGATTTAACTATTAAAGGAAAGACAAATCCGGTGACTTTCACAGCTGTTTCTACAGAAGGAGATGATGAAATAAAAGTGGCAGGAGACTTAACGATCGATCGATCAAAGTACGATGTGCGCTATGGATCAAAATCATTTTTTGAAAACTTAGGTGATAAAGTGATTTACGACGATTTCACTTTAAACTTTGTATTGGTCGCAAAAAAATAAAAAAGGAGGGAACAATGAATGTTGTTCAATACCGATCAGACAGTAGAGGATCAGCTGATTATGGTTGGCTGAAAACCCGCTATACATTTAGCTTTGCAAATTATTATTGTCCTTCAAGGATTAATTTTGGAGTTCTTCGGGTTTTAAACGATGACATTGTAGAACCTAAAATGGGTTTTGGTACGCATCCACATGATAATATGGAAATTATAACCATTATTCATGAAGGTGCTCTGGAACATAAGGATAGCATGGGGAATGGTTCCGTAATTCAAAAGGGAGAAGTGCAGGTAATGTCAGCTGGATCCGGAATTACGCACTCCGAATTTAATCCGTCAGATGACAAACAGGTAAGCCTGTTTCAAATTTGGATTTTTCCAAACAAGAAGAATATTCAACCACGATATGATCAATCATTTTATTCTGAAGATGATTTGAATAATCAGTGGAAATTGATTGTTTCGCCAGATGGAAATGAAAATTCCATGTGGATTCAGCAAGATGCCTGGTTGTATTTGGGTAATTTTGATTCAAATAAATCGATCGAATATCAACTGAAAAATCCCGATAATGGAGTTTTCTTGATGGTTATTGACGGGGAAGTAAAAACCGGAGACAATGAGTTATTCAGTAAAGATGCTGTTGGATTAACAGCAATTGAAAATTCATTGACAATTGAAACTAGCAAGCAAAGTAAACTGTTACTGATTGAAGTTCCTATGTTGAAATAATGTACAGAACTGAATAGAAAATCAGGCCCATTCGAAAGGATGGGTTTTTTTGTTTCCAGCTACGGCCAGATTTCAGATAAATTTTCAGGAAGGGCATCCAACCTTACTAAATCTATTTTGAAGTCTGTGCGTTGCTCTCCTTTCACTTCAAAGACAGCTTTAAAATTTTTGCCCGGTAGTTTATTCAACTGCTTCTGAAATTTTTTCATGCTTTCAATATTTGTAAAATGTTTAGCAAGCGCGATGTTTCCAATATCTGAATCACACATGAAAAAGATTACTTTTCGGCCATCAGGTTGCTCAAAATAGGCGACAGTGGCATATTCATAGCTTAGATTATTTTCAGCCCGGTTGTCAAAAATAAATGTAGAATCTGCCGTGCTGTAATTTAAGACAGAATTTTGAATCTGATAATCAATACCTAGTTTTTCAACCGTACTTCTTAGCGATTGCAGAGTTTTGTAAGAGCCGATGAAAATAGTATGGTAGCCACGGAAATCATCCAGTTTAATTCTGGAGGAATAATCCATTTGAATTTCTATTATTCCACCTCCAAATAACTTCATAAATTGAAATAGACCAATGGGTGCCTGGTTGTTTATGTAGGTGAGATCACTTTTTGAAACCGTGCCAATTAGTTCCGGGTTTTTCTGTAAAAAAGCGTCAAAATCTTCGTCAGAGTTAATCTGGTTGTCGCGGACACTACCATTTCTTCCGGTGGCTAATTCACTCTGAAGAAAATAATGATCACCCAAAACAATGTACAAAGGAAAGTCATTCTTTATATAATCGTTCCAAAATGGAATGTCTATTTTCCTTTTGGGCGAAAGAATTAAAATTAAGCTGGTTGCAAGAATTAGAACGCTAACAACTAGCAGTTGAGGGGCAATTTGAAACAGCTTCTTTTTAATTGATTTAATAGGAGAGAATTGAAACTCCAGGTTGTATTGTCCTTTTGGTAAAAGAAATATCAGATCATCATCCTGTCCTTCAAATTGATAATATTCTTTTAGCTTTTTTCGAAGGTTTAAAATGTAGACTCTTACATTTATTTCCTTTTCAGTATCTGCTTTCCTGCCAAAAACGTCCGCAGCAATCTGAAATTCTTTTGGTTTTTCTCCTTTTAGAGAGCATTCTACCAAATACTTCAATAATTCCCTATTGACCGTGGATTTGGAAAAAGCCTGACTTTTTAAGATAGCTTTCAGGCTAGAGGTAATATGTTTTTGTTCAGGTCTCAAGTGATTGAAAAACAGTGTTGTAAAAACTATTTTTTACGTATTCTTTACCATTCAGATTTTGTATCTTTTTCAAAAGTAAGAAATAGGGAATATATTCAATCAAGATACACTCATTTATTCTAATAAGACCTAACTATGAAAAATCAAACCCAAATTAACAGAAGACAGTTTATAGGAACTACTGGAGCATTAACAGCAGGTGCTCTACTTTCTAATCCGATTGAATCCGTTAGTAAAGCTGTAAAAGGTAAAATGAAACTGGCATTGGTTGGAACCGGAATTCGTGGAACTAGTTTCTGGGGCAAAAATATCGTGGAGCGATACTCGAACGAAACCGAGTTTGTTGGACTTTGCGATATCAATCCGGGACGTTTGGAATATGCATTGGATTACATAGGTGTTAATTGTCCTGTTTTCACCGATTTTGAGGAAATGATTAATTCTACAAAGCCTGATGTGGTTATAGTAACTACCATGGACTGCACGCACCATATCTACATTGTTAAGGCGTTGGAAATGGGTTGCGATGTAATTACCGAAAAACCGTTAACAACTGATGAAGATAAATGCCAGGAAATTCTAGACGCAGAGCGAAAAACGGGTAGAAAAGTCATTGTTGGCTTTAATTATCGATACGGGCTTCAGGCTACGAAATTGAAAGAAATTCTTACTAAAAAGGAAGTTGGAAAAATAACCTCAGTTGATTTTCATTGGTATTTGAATACCTATCACGGAGCATCCTATTTTCGCCGCTGGCATGGTGAACGCGACAAAAGTGGCACCTTGTTGGTCCATAAAGCAACTCACCATTTCGACTTGCTAAACTGGTGGATTGATTCTGATCCGGTTGAAGTGGTTGCCTATGGAGAGTTGGAGCACTATGGAAGCAATAACAAATACAGAGGCGCTAATTGCCGTTCTTGTGCCTATACTGATAAATGCAAATTTTATTGGGATATCATGACCGATTCGCGGTCGGTCAAATTGTATGTTGAAAATGAGAAGTACGATGGTTACATCCGTGATAATTGCCTTTGGAGAAAGCGCGTGGATATTTACGATAAAATGGCTGTGCAAATTAAATATGCCAATGATGTTCAGGTAAGTTATTCGTTAACCACTTATTCACCATATGAAGGATGGAGGATCGCATTCAATGGAATGGATGGGCGAATTGATTCCTGGTTGGATATTCCTTGGCGCTCAAAAGAAAAAGTAAGTCAGGCACAGTTGCATGCCCAGGAAATGAATCAACAAGCATCTGAATCAACGGATTATGATGAAATTATGGTGATGAAAAACTGGGAAGATTACAAATTGGTAAAGGTTCCTCAGGTACGTGCCGGTCATGGAGGAGGTGATGCGTTGCTTCAGGATAAAATTTTCAAAGATCCGATGATGGCTGATCCATACAAACATTCAGCCGGGACAAGGGATGGTGCGATGTCGATTTTAATTGGTATTGCCGCCAGAAAAAGTATTGAAGAGGGGAGAATGGTTAAAATTTCTGAATTAACCGATATCCCATTGAGTGCTAATCGAGGATAAAATGAGTGAAAATATTAAGTGGGAGGCTTTTTGTCAATAGACGGAAAACCTTTTTTATTTAAGGGATTCCTGTTAATTTTGAATTAGATCAAAAATTTAGATGAATGAAATCAGTAAATCCATACACCAATAAGCTAAATAAAGAATACACAAATCATCAGAAAAACGAAATCAACAATATCCTGAACGAAGTTGATTTGGCTTTTCATGACTGGAAAAAAACTCCTTTTGAAACCAGAAAACAATTGATGCATCAATTGGGCAATCAGCTTGAATTGCAAAAAGAAGAGTTAGCTGATTTGATTGTTTCTGAAATGGGTAAAATCAAGAAAGAAGCAATTGGGGAAATACAGAAATGTGCTTGGGTTTGTAAGTATTATGCTGATAATGCAGAACAATTTTTACAAAATGAGATTATTCAGACTGAAAATTTCGAGTCATATGTAAGTTTTCAACCGCTGGGAACAGTTTTGACAGTGATGCCGTGGAACTTTCCCTTTTGGCAGGTATTTCGATTTTTAGCACCTGCTTTAATGGCTGGTAATACCGGAGTGTTAAAACATGCAAGTAATGTTCCCGGATGTGCTATGGTTATTGAGAAATTGGTCAAAAAGGCTGGGTTTCCTAAAAATGTTTTTCGGACTTTGCTAATTAGTGGTTCTGAAGTAAAACAGGTAATTGAAAATCCACTTGTAAAAGCAGTTACTCTTACCGGAAGTACTCCGGCTGGTAAATCTGTTGCTTCTGTTGCTGGAAGCGTCCTGAAAAAGTCGGTTTTGGAATTGGGTGGAAGTGATCCGTACCTGATCTTAGAAGATGCTGATATCAAAGAGGCAGCCAAATTATGCGTTTCAAGCCGTTTGTTGAATGCCGGGCAGAGTTGTATTGGAGCGAAGCGATTCATCGTTATGGAGAAGGTTTACGAGGCATTTAAAGATGAATTTGTAAGACTGATGGAATCTTCAAAATATGGAAATCCCAATGATGAAGAAATTGCAATTGGTCCCTTGGCACGAATTGACTTAAGAGATGAACTACATCAGCAGGTAATGAGTTCAGTCGGAAAAGGTGCGAAGGTTTTATGTGGGGCGTACATCCCGGATGGAGAATCTGCTTTTTACCCACCTACGGTTTTGGAAAACGTTCAACCCGGAATGGCTGCATACCATGAAGAATTGTTTGGTCCGGTTGCTTCATTGTTTAAAGTGAAATCGGTTGAAGAGGGAATTAAAATAGCAAATGACACGGTATTTGGCTTAGGAGCGGGCGTGTTTACAAAAGACAAGGAAAAGGGGAGACATTTAGCAGAAAAAGGTTTGGATGCCGGGTGTGTCTTTGTCAATGATTTTGTGAAATCCGACCCACGATTGCCTTTTGGCGGGGTTAAGGAAAGTGGCTATGGCCGTGAACTATCACTTTGGGGAATCCGGGAGTTTGTCAATATAAAAACGGTTGTCATTAAGTAGGTGTTGTCATAAATCCGACTAACCAGATAAATCCAATAATAAAAAGGACAACAAAGGCGATAGTTCCGATACGTTCGAAGATTATCCGCTTTTCATTTTCCCGATTGATTTTCAATTGAAAGAAACGTTTTTGTTGAGGGGAGACTTTTCTAAATTTTAATTGAATGTGTTTCCCTTCGTAGATTTTATCCTCTTCTTTTTTGAAAGGATTTGATCGTTTGCGTAATTCCCGGTTTGCCTTCATCCGGACCATCATATCGGCTACATGTCCTGCACTACTCATTGGTGTCATTTTTTGTTTTTCTTCTTTTTGCTTGAGGTCGCTTTTGGGTTGAATTCCAGGCAGCGGTCAACCCATTTGCTTAAATCATCGTCCAGGTCGGTTCCTTCCGGATTTACGTATAAATAACCTTTCATGGGGCGGTGGGTAAAATCCATGGGCCGTGCACCTGTGTCCTTTAAAAATTGTTTCTCTTGCTCCGGGTCAATCCGTGCCATCAGGTCGTTTTTGATGATGCCAATGCACATCTTATCATCTACCATAAAGCAAATTCCACCAAACATTTTCTTTTCCTCAAAAGCGGTCTTTTTTTCCTTTAGGCTTTGCCTGATTCGGTCAGCTAGTAATTCGTCGTAAGGCATAATGATAATAATAAGATTGTTAAGTTATAGAAAGTTTATATTATTTCCAGAATTTTTGTAGAATCTCTTTTCTAAAATTGAAGATATTTAGCAATTGTTTACGGACAAACACCCGGTGGGCAAGACTGCCTAGAATTCCGAACGACATTTTGTAGCTTACCTTGTCTGACATGATAATTCCGTTGTCTGTCTTTTTGAACCGGTGTTCGTGATGCCACATTTTATAAGGGCCAAAACGCTGTTCGTCAACGAAGTATTCTTTTTCCTTCACCTGGGTTATTTCAGTTACCCAACTAGTGGTGTATCCTTTAAATGGAGAAACCTGATAGGTAATTATTTGTCCGGGATACATGTTATCTGGTTTCTTTGAAGTAATTCTAAATTTCATGTGAGATGGAGTCATTCTTTCAAGATTGACGGGATCGGAGAAGAAATCCCAGGCTTCATCGATAGTGATTGGAAGTTCTTGCAGCGTTTGTAATGTGTAAATACCCGAGTGTTTTTGAATGGTTACCATGGCTTGCAATAAATACTTTACCATTCTAACATAAATGGTTTACGTTCTGTTTACTAGTGATAAAAAACAGGTGATTTTAAATACGGGTATTTTCCCACTTGGCAAAATTGATGGTGGAGAAAAATCCCATCAACATTCCATCAAAAATCTTAACTGCCTGCATTCGAGTAAGTGTATAATTGAACATGTATTGTTCTTTGGAAATATTTCTTTCACGGTCGTCAAAGTAGCGGTGGAGATCTTCAATACATTTATCCAGGTTATTGATTCTTTCTTCATCCGGATTGAATGAAAGATACGATTGAATTGTAATTTCGTGCCAATCCAATCCTTGTGAGTATGAATTAAAAAGTGCCTCAGCGTTTAACGGTAACTCTTTTTGCCATTCGGTAAAAGTCTTAATGATTGATAACAGATCCCGTCGTTTTATTTTTTTATCACTTTCATCAAGTTGATGAAGGTGTTCTGATTGTTCTGTTATCAACGGAGGGAGCTCTTCCCAAGCATCTGCCATAATTCTGTAATCGGTCACATCAGCAACGGCCTGGTCGCTGGGCAGACCGATAAAAGATATGTCACATTTGAAGAGTGGATCTGCTTCACGAATCGACTCAAGTTTTTCTTGAAGTGATTGAATAGTTCTTCGCAAATTTGCAATTTCAGCCTGCAAATGGTTAAAATCAAAGGATGATAATAAGCTTTCAATTTTATTGTATGAATCCTGAATACTAATCAGCTTTTGCTCAATTTCCGGATGCTTTTTTCCGGCAGCTCGTATATTTGGACTTGCAAACCAAACGTTGTCACTCCCTTGAATATCCAGGTGCAGAACGAACACTGCTTCATTAACTTCCTGCTTTTTTTCGGTTCCGTCAGAAAACTGCCAGATAGAGCTTATCGTAACCTTGATGTACGATTTTTCAACTTTTTTTACAGGGATAAAAACATCAGCTTCATGTTTGTTATTCAGATTATTAATTAATTCGAGTCGAATTTGATTATCTGTTTCAAACTTGATTTTTTCATCTAGCAATTCCCACTGAGTTTCTTTTCCATTTACAGAATAAATCAATTTGGTAAAGCTTTTCGAAACCAGATTTTCAAAAATAGTGGAGTCTGCATAGGTATCAGGATAACGAACAAAATCACTTCTACCGCCTCGAATTTGAGCAAAAAGGGAAAGTTGATCACCTTTGTTTACTTGCAAAGACGATCCATCAATCATTTGAACACCATCAATGTAAAGTTCAATAAATGGTTTGCGAAGTGGTTCGGAAGCAAAAATTCCGGTGATAATGTACACGATAAGAAATCCCAATAATGCAACTCTTTTCATAAAATCCTGATTTTTTGATTTGCATTCGGTACTAAAGTTAAGGAAATTAGGATGATTTGCCAATAGTACATGTGGATGCATTTTGAACTTTTCTAAATCTTGCTTGTTTAGATTTTTGAGTTCGATGTTCAACAAAAATATGAAGACGTGCTTGAGGGTGGATTGATTGAAGAAGAAGGGATGATGAGTATCGAACTCAAACTTTTTGAATACAAAATTTTAAAAAATAGATAGTTTCAGGATTAGTTTAGGTTTAGTTGGTTTATTAGTTAAAAGGGTACGCTTAGAGCTGCCCTTTTTTTAATGTTCGAATTCTTTTAACTTAATAACGAATTTATGATCATATCTTTTAACAAAATCAAGCGTTGATTGTAATATTTAGAAATCACATTATCGTTTCTAATTAGAAGAATAATTTCTAACCTACTATCGTGTTAAATTTTGATTGATGAAGCGTAACCTTTCTCCAACATATAAGGGATATTTTATCAAACGATTTACCATTGTTTCGGCATTTTCCCTACTTATATTTTTAGGTGTTTATATTCTTGGAGTTAGTCTTTTAGTAAATCAACAAAGGATTATCGTAAAAGAAGATCAGAAAAGAAAAGTCATTTCTGAAAAAAATCTGTTGGAGCATTTGTTGGACGAAGCGGTATTAGATTTAAGAGTGATGACAGACAGCCGGATGTTTAAATCATTCTTTTCTAAAAGCGCAACCAATAACCCCAACAGAAGCCATTTTGAAGATTTAATGAGGGATTTGCTCACGGAAAAGAAGAACTATTATCAAATTCGTTTTTTGGACTCGCTGGGGATGGAAATATTCCGAGTTGACAGGGTTAATGATGAGCCGCATGTGTGCAATCAAGATGAGCTACAGGACAAAAGTCAACGCTATTATTTTCAAGAAGCTATCGGTCTGGAGGCTGGAGGCATATACATTTCACCTTTTGATCTAAATATTGAACATCGGCAAATCGAAAAGCCATTCCGACCAATGATACGGATTTGCATACCGGTCTTTAAAGGTGGGCACAAAGCTGTTGGTGTAAATGTTTTGAATTTTGATGGCACCCGAATGTTGGAAGAATTAAATGAAGAAACCGTTACCGGATTAGGAAATTCTTACCTGGTGAATCAGGTTGGGTACTTTTTAAATGCTCCGGATAGTGCGTTGGAGTGGGGTTTTATGTTTCAAAATAAGAAGCACATAACAATAAAAACTCTTTTTGATGAAGATTATGAGCAGATTTCAACATTGGATTTTGGACAGTTTGAGTCTAGAAGAGGTCTTTTCACCATTGCAACTGCTAATCCATTCGCAAAATTGGGAGAACATGTTTTTGATGATGTTTATCCTAAGAGTTATTCATGGAAAGTGATTTCGTTTATTCCCAGAAGCGAGTTATCTCTAAGTGCTTTTGGCTTTCTTGAAAAAGTAGTGCTTTTGTTTATTCTCACATCAATCGTAGGAATTTTCCTTGTATATCTTTATGCAAATGCGTGGGCACGAAAGCAACAGGCTCAGGTGGACCTGGCAGAATCAGAGAAACATCTTCGATTAGCTAATCAAACGAAAGACCGCTTTTTTTCTATGCTTTCACACGATCTAAAAAATGCTTCCGGGACAATTGCTTACTATCTCGAATTCATGAAGGAGCAATATGAGACATTCTCTGAAGATGAAAAAAAGATGCATTTGAAAGATGTCTCCGAAGCCGCCTTGCAGCACAATAGATTGCTTTATGAAATTTTAGATTGGGCAAAATTGCAGCAGGGAAGAACCGAATTTAAACCAATAAATATTTTGGTTGAAGATATGTTGGAGGAGCAAAAATCTATGGTAGAACTTGCTCTTAAAAAGAAAGGGATTGAACTTGAACTGGATGTGGAGAAGGATACTCAACTCTTTGGTGATCTTGAAATGATCAAAACAATATTCAGGAACCTGATTAATAACGCGATCAAATTTTCTCATCGCGATTCTAAAATTCAGCTTATTGCCCGACAAAAAGCTGAGCAGGTAGAAGTTCGAGTGATTGATTTTGGCGTTGGTATGCGTGAGCAGGATGCTGGCAAAATTTTAGATCTGGATTCTAAAATTCAACAGAAAGGAACAGAGAATGAAGGAGGAACCGGTTTTGGACTGAAGATGGTTGCCGAATTGGTGCAAAAAAATGATGGGCAAATTCACGTTGAAAGCGAACTTGGTAAAGGTTCCAGTTTTATCGTGTCGTTTTCTTCAGGAAAGTAAAAAACCGCCTTTGCGTACAAAAGCGGTTTCATATATTTAGAGTAAGTTACCGATCCGTGTTAAGCGGTACTGCAACTTACGGAAGCGCTGCCAACAATAGTTGACAACGACTGTCTTTGATGTTTCGTCATCGGAAAAAGAGAAAGAACTATCTTACTTCCGAGCCATTTTTCACTTTAGCTTCCGGCGAAACAAACTTCAGCGTTCCATCGGCATCTTCGGCCATCAAAATCATTCCTTGCGATTCAATTCCGCGAATTTTTCTTGGCTCCAGGTTCACCAAAATAGAAACCAGTTTGCCAATAATATCTTCAGGTTTATAATATTCTGCGATTCCGGAAACAACTGTTCGCTGATCAATACCGGTATCAATTTTAAGCTTCAGCAGTTTCTTGGTTTTTGGTACAACTTCAGCTTCCAAAATGGTACCGGTGCGGATGTCCATTTTCATGAAATCGTCGAAAGTACAATTTTCTTTGGCTGGTTTGGCAGTTGCTTCAGCAGCTTCATTCGCTTTTTTAGTATCCAGCAATTTCTGAACCTGAGCTTCAATCACGCTATCTTCAATTTTTTCAAATAGTAATTCAGGCTTGTTTGTTTGATGTCCTGCAGCTAACAAATCAGTACGTCCCAATTCGCTCCAGTCCAGCTTTTCAAAGTTGATAAAACCACGCAGTTTTTCCATGCTAAATGGTAAAAATGGCTCCAACATGATAGTTAGATTTGCTGTAATCTGCAGGCAGATATTCATAACCGTTTTTACCCGTTCCGGATCCGTTTTCACCACTTTCCAAGGCTCTTCATCAGCCAGGTATTTGTTACCCAAACGAGCTAAATCCATCGCTAGTTTTAGGGCTTCGCGAAATCGGTAGCTATCCAGACTTTTTTCAACTTCAACTTTCAACTTCCCAATTTCTGCCAATGCAGCCTGATCAACGTCATTGAGTTCTCCTAAAGCAGGAACTTCTCCCTCATAGTATTTTTGAGTCAGTACCAAAGCACGATTCACAAAGTTCCCCAACACGGCTACCAGCTCATTGTTGTTGCGAGCCTGAAAGTCTTTCCAGGTAAAATCGTTGTCTTTTGTTTCAGGAGCGTTAGCAGTCAAAGTATATTTTAGCACATCTTCTTTTCCCGGAAATTCTTCCAAATATTCGTGCAACCAAACAGCCCAATTACGTGAAGTAGAGATTTTATCTCCTTCCAAATTAAGGAATTCGTTGGCTGGAACATTTTCAGGTAAAATATAACTTCCTTCAGCTTTCAACATACTTGGGAAAATGATGCAATGGAAAACGATGTTATCCTTACCGATGAAGTGTAACATTTTTGTTTCTTCATCTTTCCACCATTTTTCCCAATCAGGAGTCATTTCTTTGGTTGCTGAAATGTAACCGATGGGGGCATCAAACCATACATACAAAACTTTTCCTTCTGCTCCATCAACCGGAACAGGTACTCCCCAATTCAGGTCGCGGGTAACAGCACGAGGATTCAACCCACTGTCGATCCAGCTTTTACACTGTCCGTATACATTTGATTTCCATTCCTTGTGGCCTTCCAAAATCCATTCTTTCAACCAAGGTTCGTATTGATCCAATGGCAGATACCAGTGTTTGGTTTCTTTCAACACCGGGGTATTTCCGCTAATCATTGACTTTGGGTTGATCAATTCCGTTGGACTCAACGAAGTACCACAACTTTCACATTGATCGCCGTATGCATTTTCAAACGAACATTTTGGGCAAGTCCCAACAATATAACGGTCAGCCAAAAACTGCTTGTTTTCTTCGTCGTAATATTGTTCGCTGGTTTGTTCAACAAATTTCCCCTCATCATATAACTTCTTGAAAAATTCACCTGCCGTTTCGTGGTGGATTTTTGCACTGGTGCGCGAATAAACATCAAACGAAATACCGAATCGGGCAAATGAATCTTTGATCATCCCATGGTATTTGTCCACGATATCCTGAGGAGTTACTCCTTCGTTTTTTGCTTTCAGGGTAATTGGTACACCGTGCTCATCTGAGCCGCCAATAAAGGCAACCTCTTCATTTTTCAAGCGAAGATAACGTGCGTAAATATCTGCCGGAACGTAAACACCGGCAAGGTGACCAATATGTACAGGCCCGTTTGCATAAGGCAGGGCAGAAGTAATTAAGGTACGTTTGTATTGTGACATGTCAACGTATTTTTTATTGTCGTGAAAATCAATTCTGTTTAAGGGCTACAAAGATAGTTGTTTTTTTATGCTTTCCATGAGATGAAAAAAGTGATCAAATCTATTATGAAAAATGGTGCATTGCATTTGATCAACAAATCTATTAACTTGATAATGAAATTGTTTTCAGGTTTATCAATTAAATTTATCGATTATGGGATTAGTGAAAGAATTTAAAACTTTTGCCATGAAAGGCAATGTTGTCGACATGGCTGTAGGTATAATTATTGGAGGCGCTTTTGGAAAAATTGTAGCTTCTTTTGTAAATGACGTGCTGATGCCTCCAATCGGAATGTTATTGGGAGGTGTTGACTTCAAAGAATTAAAATACGTATTGCGCGAAGATGTGCTTAATGAGGCAGGCGATGTAGTTACCAAAGGAGCTACCATTTTATATGGTAATTTTATTCAAACTACGATTGATTTTATTATCATTGCTTTTGCCATTTTTATGATGATTAAAGCTATGAATAACTTGAAGAAAAAAGAAGAGGCAAAACCTGCACCTGCACCTCCCGGGCCTACAAAAGATCAGGAACTTTTAACTGAGATTCGTGATTTATTGAAGAAGTAGTTTTTGTGTTGTATAAATGAAAATGGTTATCTCGTAACAGAGGTTGCCATTTTCGTTTACAGAACTATCACTTGAATGATCTTATTACGATTCTCATAAGTTAATCCTATTTAAGTTCAAACCTTCACTTTGAACAGCCCTGGCATATTTGATAGCTGGCTTTCCGAAAAGCAGCACAGATGCAACTAAATGATTATCCGGTATTCCAATTTGATTTCTAATTTCAGGATCGATATCGTTGATAACCCATTTCACCATTCCATTCCAAAGTGTTCCAATACCATGGCTGTTTGCCAATAGTTCAAAATAGCTTAGAGATATATAACTATCTGCATCAGGTGTGGTAATCGTATTCGGAGCAGATGCAATCAACAGGTGAGGAGCATCGCGAAAAAGCACATCAATTTTTTTGCTGTTCCATAAACGTTGCAGGTCAAATAGCAAGGATTTTGACTCTGGTAAACGACCTTCTTCCTTCGCTTGTTTAATGCTGTCGTAAACCAATTCACGAAGTTTATTCAAGTCTGATTTATTGTCGACTACCGAAAGTAGAACCTTATTTTTGTTATGCCCGGTTGGGGCAAAAGCCGTAGTTTCCAATAATTGCTGAATTAATTCATAACCGATTTCTTCTTTTTTGAATTTACGGATGGAACGTCGGGTTTTAATTAAATTAGACATTTCTCCGGGGGAAGGGATTTTGTTTGTCACCGGAATACTATCATCCGGATTTTTGCCTAAAATAGATAAAGCTCCAGTTGGACAAACTGCCAGACAATGTTGACAACGGATACACTGGCTTTCTTTGCCTTCCTTAATTTCAGGATATTCAGTCTTGCCATTAATAATCAGCATGGGACACTCCAATGAACATAGTCCACATTGGGTACATTTATCGGTATTTATTTTGAAATCAATCATCTTTGGAATCCTTTTTTAATGAAGGAGACAAAGGTATATATTGTGGTTTGAAGTTGATAATTGTAAAAAGATATTCGTTTTCAGATTTAAGAATATTCTTTAACAAGAATAAGCTTTGGGATAGTAAACTTATTTAGTCTTTGTGGTAAGGAATAGAAACAGTAAAGGTGCTTCCTTTTCCAACTTCAGACTCAACTATTATTTTTCCATTTAGCGCATCAACATACGATTTAACGATAGATAAACCAATTCCTGAGCCCTGATATTTTCTATTAAGAGCTAAATCAGCCTGAACAAATGGGTCAAAAATAATTTTCAATTTATCTTCAGGAATTCCATCTCCTGTATCTTTAAAGAAGAAGTGAAGCTGTTTATTTTCTATGTAATTACCGATTTCAATAGATCCTTTGGGTGTGAATTTTACAGCATTTTTAATTAGGTTCATGATGATACTATCCAACTTTTGTTTATCAGATTTTATTAATGCTGAATTAACGGGAATTTGCCTTGTAATCTTTAAGTCGACTCCTTTTCTATCTGCATGTAATTTGAAAAAATTGAAATGATGTTTAATCATTTCTGAAACGTCAACTTCCTGATGGGTCAGATTAATATCCCCAATTTCGATTCTCGAAATCTCAATAATATCATTGATTGTATTTAATAATCGCTCACCACTTTTATTGACGATATCGACATATGATATTCGTTCCTCTTCCTTTAAATCTGGATCTTTCAACAATTCCATAAAACCGAGGATGCCATTCATCGGAGTTCGAATTTCATGCGACATGTTCATTAAAAAGGCTGATTTTAGGCGATCACTTTCCTGCGCTTTATTCTTGGCATCGATTAATTCAATCTCACGCAATACAGCTTTTGTCACGTTCCTGTTAATACCAATCATTCGTATCGGTTTATTTTCTTCATCAAGTAAAGTAACAGCATCAGCTTTAATGTGAAGGATTTTGCCGCTTGGATGAACAACACGGAAGGTAGTGTTGAATTTTTTGGTTTGATTTAGAGCAAGGTTTACTTCTTCGATTGCTTGTTCCTTATCTTCAGGGTGGAGACCATTACCCCAGGAATCAATTTCTCCTGTAAAAGTATCGGGGGTCATTCCATAAAGTTCAAACATGCGGTCATTCCAAACCATATTGTTTTTTTCAATATTCCAGTCCCAAATACCAAGTTTTCCTGAATCAGTTGCTAATTTTAACCTGAAGTCACTTTCTTCAGCTTTATCCTTTGCCAGCTTTATTTCGTTTTGAATTTTGACACTTTCGGTAATATCATCAAAAACCGCGACCAGTTCTCCAGTGGGTAACAAAAAAACATAGTTTTCATAGTAACCATCCAGTCGTTCATCACTATAAATTTTAACTGGATGATGTGCAGGTTTTTTTGAGGCAACTACTTTTCTAAATATTTTAATTAGTCCAAACTCATCAATTCCGGGACGAACCTCAAAAATACTCTTTCCAATAAGCTCGTTGCGGTTTTGCTTGTCAATTCTTTCACCTGCATCATTGAAATATTTGAAAATAAAATCTTTTCCATCATCGACAACATCATATACGGCGACTCCACTATTTAAATTGTTAAAAAGATCATGGAATATTTTCTCACTTTCATCAACTTTCTTGTCGGCTTCAATACGCCTCGTTACATTCCGGATTAATCCTTGGGTTCCTTTGATTTGTCCGCTGTTGTCATAAAGAAATTTGGCATTAACTGAAACCCAAAAAGTGGAAGAATCTTTGCGTAGTCCTTTGGATACCCAATCGTGAATTTTTCCCGAGTGATGCAGCTTCTTGAGAATT
Source organism: Sunxiuqinia sp. A32 (assembly GCF_052690465.1). Taxonomy (NCBI): domain Bacteria; kingdom Pseudomonadati; phylum Bacteroidota; class Bacteroidia; order Marinilabiliales; family Prolixibacteraceae; genus Sunxiuqinia; species Sunxiuqinia sp. A32. Next base: position 181,899 of record NZ_JBQYLI010000003.1, on the reverse strand, counting down.
CTTTTTCTTTCTTTTCTGCTTTCATATAAGTTGATTACCGGCATTCCTATCATCTCCTGTACAGAAGAATATCCAAACATATTTACAGCTGAAGAATTGATATAGGTAATATTACCTTCCATATCAATTTGGAAATAGGCATCATCCAGATTATCTAAAATTCCTTGCAATTTTTCTTTAGTTTCGACCAATTCTTTTTCTGCAATTCTTTTCTCTGTAATATCATTGAAAAGCTTCAAGTATGCCTTTTTACCTTCAAATAGAAAACCAGTGTGACTTATTTCGTAAGTTCGGTTATCAACAATACCGTCTGCGGTATTAACGATTGTTTCACCAACAACAATGTCATGTTCCAATGGACAAAATGGACAGGGTTTTTGATCCTTTCGATAAGATTCCCAGCATAATTTACCGACAATATCATCACCAAAATGATCTTTCATAATATTGTTGGCGAATAGAATTTTGCCTGATTCATTGATAATTTCCATTCCGAAAGGAATTGCATCTATCAATGCGCGATTGAGTTCATTTGCTTCTTTTTCTGATTTTTTAAGTTGTAATATTTCAGTCAAATCTATAAAAGAAGCTAATGCTAGATTTCTTCCCTGTGTTTGAACCAGTTGCGAATTCATTACCGCTGAAGTGACTTCACCATTTTTTTTGATGTATTCAAATTCAAGATTCTTAATGAATCCGGTAGATGTCAACGCGTTTAGCATCGTATCAACGACTTGAGGATTTTTGAACAAACCAATATGCAGAGGTCTTTTTCCGATAAGTTCATCTTGCGAATAGCCAGTAAATTTCTGAAAAACTTCATTTACATCTTCAAAATGATTATCATGATCAATATCAATAATACATTTAGCTATAGGACTTTCTTTAAATATTGCCGTGAATTCTTCTTTAATAAGTTTTTTGGATATGAATGTGTTAATCTTTTCAGAAATTTCTTTAAGAAGATTTCGTTCTTCTTTTGAAAAGGGACCTTCATATTCTTGTGGTTTTTCTGTCAGGTAGCAGACTTCAATAAGTGCATTGGGTTGATTTTCAATAGAAATGATTTCAGATTGCTTCCATTTTGTGTTAGTGAAATTATTCGTTTTAAATTCGTTGTTGCCCAATGTAATTCTTACACAAGTGATTTCTGGATATTGCCAGCCAGCTGGAATAATTTTTATCGCTTCTTCCAGAATATCTTTGGAGCTCAGTTTTTTATTCCCAAATAGTTCACTCAGCTTATAGATTACCTGACATTTTTTCTCCACTTCAGCTAAAAAGTTCTTAAGCAGATCCTTCTCTTTATGAACTTTTACTATAGTTTCAATTAGCTCTCGTTTTGTCAAATGATTAAATTCTGAAGGGTTATTCATACGGCACATCTATTTTATTAGAAAAATAGATGGATACAAGTTAACAGATGTTGTTGTTGTTTTAATTCTTAAATTTATGCTATATAACAAGGTGATATTTGCTAGATAGTTTAACAATTACAAGAATTGCAACCTTATTTTTATAATTAGTGAAAAATAGACAGCAAGTGCTTTAAAGTGAAAGGCTTATTTTTATTTTGAGATATTTAGTATTATGATTGGTTTTAATAATGGTATTTATCAGGATTTAACAAAGATTTCCATTCCGATTACGAGTATCTCCATCAATCGGGGATACGGTGCTTTTGAGTTTTTAGAACTGTTGAATGGTAAACCTTTTTATGGCGACCGACATTTGAAACGGTTCCTTAAAACGCTGAATATTTTAAAATTGAAAACTGATTTTGACGATCAGTTGGAGCAAATCTTGAAAGATCTTATTGAAGCGAATGATCTGAGGGATTCCTATATCAAGTTGTTTGCTTTACCCCATGATTCTAATTTTCATGAATTCTATCAGTCTGCATTGTATGTTTTTCCGACGGAAATGCCGAATTATCCTGCATCCTTTTATTCCGATGGTGTTCAGTTGGCAATGAAACAGTTTGATCGCTTTTTGCCCTTAGCCAAATCGACCAATTACCTGGCAGGACAGTTCTGGATGAATGAGCTGACTGACGAGCGCATTGTTGATATTCTTTTCCACGATGGCGAAACTGTGCAGGAAACTTCGCGGGGCAATGTATTTATGGTGAAAGATGGTGCAGTAGTTACACCTGCCGAGGGTGTTCTAAAAGGAGTGACCCGTGGACTAGTGCTGGAACTGTTACCGGAACAGGGGATTCTCCATGTGGAAGCTCCCGTTCGCTTACCGATGCTGTTGACGGCTGACGAAGTTTTTTTGACCAGCACTACCAAGCATATTTTGCCTGTTGTCAAAATTGATGATCATGTTATTAGCGATGGAAAACCTGGAGAAATTACGAAGAAGGTGATTCAATTGTTTGAGCAACTAAGGACAAACTTTATAGCTAAAGAGTCGAATTAGATTTAGTCAGCATTACGATAAAACTGCTATGGTTATAGGTTAGTGTTTACCATGTACGACTTCCAACTCATTACTTAAAGCTTCCAGTTCTTTTTCATGTGACTCCCAGGTGATATTTTTTCGAATTCTACTCAAGCTTTGTTGTGTAACTCCGATATAAGATGCAATGTCTTCCAATTTTGATTCTAGTGCAACACTAGGGAATTCTTTTAAAAAGTGTTTGTACCTATCTTTCGCATCAAGGGTTCTCAATAAAGCTTGTTTGTAATGTGTCATTCCAAGGTAATTCGCCACACCGATAGCGCAAAATTTCGCAATATCAAGATTTGAAAAAATCATATCTACAAAAGGAATTCGGGGAAGTTCTATAAATTCGCATTCCGTTACTGTTTCGAGTGTGATGCGAGATCGTGTGCCATTGAGCAATGAAACCGTTTCGGATAGTATAATTGGAGCCACCCGAAAATCATATACAAATGACTTTTCATTATAATGGTCTTCACATTTAACAGTACCTTTTCCAAGGAAACGAACCGAACTTTCAACATGCATGTAATCAAGTAATCGAACTCCTTTTTTTACCCTCCAGAAATTCATTATGCCACACATTTTTTCCCAGGATTCATCAGAAACAGGACTGGTAGCATTTATAAAATTTCGTAATTGATCAGCATACTGGAGGTAGTCTTTTGGATTTAGTGGTTGCATGGTTTGTTCTTTTTTCTGCACAGACTGATTCAGTCTTCTATCATTCAATTCATCTATTTTTTCATTCAATCTTTCTATACGCTATTGGGGAGATAAACATATATCTGTTTTCTGCCAAAGTAGTGATTTTTTTACCATATGGTAAATTTTAAGAAAACTCTTTTTTTTACTTTTGGCGTATTCGAAACAGGGTCATTTCAGACTGACAGTAATATACTGTTATTCAGTGGTTAAATATTGCGTGCATTATTGAATAAGTAGTTTATGTATTATCGTCAATTCAATATTGAACTTATTGAAAAGTATATTCAATAGGGGTATTGATTGATGATTAAGTGCAAAGAAAGAAAAACGAATTGTGATAAAGGGAGATGAAATAATGTACAGCGCTGAAGTGTCCCGGGAAAGCAGGGAGATAAATATTGCGGTTGTTGGTGGAGGTACTGTGATTTATATACATAAATCGCGTCTAAATCAAATTAACAGGTTGGTTTCGGCTTTTGAAAACATCTGTCGTATTTTCAACCATGGTTTGTCCATAAATTCCATGCTATTTCTAAACGGATTCATCGATTACTCTTCAAAATTAAAATTTGGCCTGCAAATCACATTGGACAGTCATTCCATAGAGAATTCACAAGTTTTATTCCAACAAAATGGGATGCAAGCTTCCTCATTATTTTGCGAAAGTATGGACTATGAAATTGACATTAAAAAACCAATAATAAGATGAAAAAATTAACAACTAAACCTGCTCGTTTTGCCGCATGTAAACTAGTATTTCTTGCGGTACTTTTTCTTGTAACATTTACATCAGTAAAGGCACAAAATAATGCACTTTATTTTAATGGAAGTAGTTCATACATTACAGCTGATGGAGTAAATAGTAAAGTTGGTGGAGCGTCTGAGATGAGTATGGAGGCGTGGATTTATCCCATTGCAACCAATGGACAAAGATTTGTTTTAACATTTCATCAAAGTGATTATGAAAACAGGATGTTGTTTGGGTTGAAAGATGGTAAGCTAGTGCTAGGCTACTATGCTACAAGTGATATGACTGGTTATGGTGAATCGACTGTCCCTTTGAACCAATGGTCACATATTGCATTCTCGTTGGCATCAGACAATACAGCAACTGTTTTTCTTAATGGGGCAGTTGAATTTACATTTACAATTCCTGTAAGGCCAGATAATACTGGAAGGTTTTCAATTGGACAGGATTGGGATGGCACAAGTCCAACTGATCATTTTTTCGGATATATGGATGAAGTTCGTGTTTGGAATGATGTCAGATCACAATCCGAAATTCAGGCAAATATATATAAGGAGCTTGCTGGTGATGAGGCCGGTTTGGTCGCCTATTATAACATGAATGGAGGTAGTGGAAATACACTTGAGGATAATAGCCCAAATTCAAGTATTGGAACGTTTGTTGGCTCACCTGCGTGGAAAACCTCAGGAGCTTTTGCGGGACCGCGAAATGCATTGGATTTTGATGGTACCGATGATTATGTATCCATACCAACTAGTCCAAATCTTAATATTATAGGGGATATTACATTGGAGGCTTGGGTTAAGATGGATGCCCTTCCTGGCAGCTATTGCAGATTTATTTGCAAGGGAAGTACCGATAATAATGAGGCTAACAATATTTTATATGCATTAAATATAACTTCTACCGGGCGACTTGAATTTGCTTATGAATATGGTGCAGGACAATACGTATATCTTCCAACGGCCGGTTCGATACCTGTTGGAGTATGGCAACATATTGCAGTTGTTAGAAAACAATCATCAAAGGAAGTAACATTTTATGTTGATGGAAAACAATTTGGAGCAGTTAAAATTTACACTCATGAACCTACTGGAGGAGCTACTGGAATATTAACTATTGGGGCTTTCAAAGGAAGCTCTCCAACCAATCTTTTTAACGGTGAAATGGATGAAGTACGCATATGGAGTAAGACCCGAACGGCATCTGAAATACGAGAAACCATGATGCAAACGCTTACCGGAAATGAATCCGGATTGGAGGCTTATTATCGTTTTGACGAAGTTGGGGGTACTACATTATCTGACTATACCGGCAATAATCATATTGGAACGTTAACAAACATGACAGGGTCTGAATGGACCAGTTCTGACGCTTTTAATACCTGGCTGGGGGTCACATCTTCTAATTGGAGCAATGCTGCTAACTGGTCGGATGGAGTTCCATCTTCAGCAGATAATATTGGAATTTATAAAACTGATTTAGGGAGCGAAAATACCGTAAGCGGTTCACCAACACTTAACAACCTGTTTATTTCTTCTTCTTCAACACCTACTTTGTCTTCAGGTATTACGGTAAACAGCAATTTAATTTTAAATAAGAACGTGAATTTGAACGGGCAAGATGTTGTCCTTGGAAATACGGCTCAACTAATTGAAGATAATGGCTTATTTTTAGGCACTTCAGGAACGGTTAAAACGACCCGAAACTTGTCAAACATCAGTTCTGAAAATGTTGCCGGACTTGGTGCAATCATCAGCACTACTGCCGATATGGGGGAGACAACCATTGTTCGAGGACATAATTCATTTACAATGGGTTCCAATAATAGTATAAAACGCTGTTTTGACATCACTGCTGCAAACAACAACGACTTAAATGCAACACTTTCTTTTTCTTATAGCGATAGCGAATTAAATGGAAATACAGCTGCAGAGTTGAACTTATTCGAATCAACCGACAACAAAAGCACCTGGCAATATAAAAACAGCACTGTCAATACTGACTCAAAAACGGTTAGCTTGAATGGAGTAGGCACATTTGCCAGCTATACTTTATTTGAAGACATACCCTTAGATATTTCCCTTTCACCTGCATCTATTGCCGAAAATAAGCCGGTTGGCACTCCTGTTGGTTCTCTTTCATCCTTGCCATCAACCGGAGCATATTCTTATAGCCTTGTTGCCGGAGAAGGAGATACTGATAATGCCGGCTTTAGCTTGAAAGTAAATTCAGAAGTGGACCAGAGTTCAGGTTTGGGAGACAATATTAGCCTTAACCTTTATGGTTACACAAACGTTTGGCAATCCTTTACTGCGGGAAGCTCTGGAACTTTATCAAAAATTGCAGTGAGATTTGATAATAGTGTTTCTGTCAACGACATGTTGACAATTAAAGTTTTTGAAGGTGAAGGGACAACTGGAACTTTGCTCGGGCAATCAACGACAGGATTGGTAAAGGGTGAACTTAACTATGTAACGTGGGACTTTAATGGTATTGCAGTAGAAAAGGATCAGTTATATACCTTTGTATTTACCGATTTATCCACACAATCTTCCTTTATTCCATTGATAGTATGGTATCGATCAGAGGGGTATTCTGGTGGGGAGTTAAATCATACTGGTTGGCCTTCTGCTTTTGATATGTCCTTCAAAACGGAAGTATCGACATCAACTGAGCTCATAACCAAGGCATCGTTTGATTATGAATCTAAGACTTCATATTCAACAAGAATCAGAGCAACCAATTCGTATGGCAATTCGTATGAAGAATCAATTACAATTTCTGTTAATAATGTAGATGACGTTGCACCAACCGTTGAGACCAATGAAGGAATGACCCTGAACGAGGGCGCCACCAAAGGGCTCATTCTGGCTATTCTTGAAGCAAATGATACCGATACCGATAACAACTCCCTGACCTTTACCATCACTTCAGCTCCGGAAAACGGACAGCTTGAAAACACAGATGCAGCAGGGACAGCGATCTTCAGTTTTACCCAGCAAAACCTGATTGATGGAAAGATTCAGTATGTCCATGATGGAAGTAATACCACCAGTGACAGCTTTACTTTTAAAGTGGCCGATGGCACGCCAAATGAACTAACCGGGCAGACTTTTAGTATTACCGTTATTGCAATAGATGATGATACACCGACAATCGCGACTAATGATGGGATGACCCTAAACGAAGGTGCCACAAAAGGATTGACTTTATCGATACTGGCTGCCGATGATGCCGATACTGATAATAATACGTTGACTTTTACGATCACTTCAGCATTAAGTAATGGACAGCTTGAAAACACGGATGATCCCGGAGTCTCAATTTCATCGTTTACCCAGCAAAACCTAGTAGATGGCAAAATCCAGTACGTGCATGATGGAAGTAATACCACCAGTGACAGCTTTACTTTTAAAGTGGCCGATGGCACTCCGAATGAACTAACGGATCAGACGTTTAGTATTACAGTAACAGCAGTGGATGATGATACACCGACAATCGCGACTAATGATGGGATGACCCTAAACGAAGGTGCCACAAAAGGATTGACTTTATCGATACTGGCTGCCGATGATGCCGATACTGATAATAATACGTTGACTTTTACGATCACTTCAGCATTAAGTAATGGACAACTCGAAAACACAGATGATCCTGGAGTCTCAATCAGTTCATTTACCCAGCAAAAACTGGTTGATGGAAAAATTCAGTACGTCCATGATGGAAGTAATACCACCAGCGATAGCTTTACTTTTAAAGTGGCCGATGGCACTCCGAATGAACTAAGGGGTCAGACCTTCAGTGTTACGGTGACTGCCGTTGATGATGACACGCCAACCATTGCAACCAATGAAGGAATGACGTTAAACGAAGGAGCAACCAAAGGATTGACTTTATCGATACTGGCTGCCGATGATGCCGATACTGATAATAATACGTTGACATACACTATTACCTCTGCATTTAACAATGGACAACTCGAAAACACGGATGATCCCGGAGTCTCAATCAGCTCATTTACTCAGCAAAATTTGGTTGATGGCAAAATCCAGTATGTCCATGATCATAGTAATACAACCAGTGACAGCTTTACCTTCAAAGTTGCCGATGGTATACCAAATGAACTAACGGGTCAGACTTTCAGTATTACAATTATTGGCATTGATGATGATCCACCGACAGTTTCAACAAACGTGTTGATTAATGTTGTCTCAGCATCGACAACAATGGGAGGAACTGTTATTTGGGATGGAGGTCTGAGTGTTACCGAACGGGGGGTTGTTTATTCTTCAACAAATACCAACCCTGAAATTGGAAACATAGGTGTAACTACAGATAGTAATGGAACAGGAACCGGAAGTTTTACTGAAAGGATCAATGATTTGTTGCCGAACACAACATATTATGTGAGAGCATATGCGACCAATTCTGCTGGTACAACTTATGGAGATGTAAGAAGTTTTACAACCAGCAAATTAGACCAAACGATTACTTTCCCTGATATTGCAGAAAAGATATATGGCAACGAGGATTTTAGTCCAAATGCAACTGCATCATCGAATTTAAGTTTGAGTTATTCTTCATCAGACAGCGAAGTGGCTACTATTGTGAATGGGCAGATTCATATAACAGGAGTTGGGACATGCACAGTATCAGCATCTCAGTCTGGAAACTTAACATATCGCAAAGCAGAAACTGTGGACAGAGTTTTGATTGTTCAAAAAGCTCAAGCAGCTATTACTATTAACAATCAGGTTGTGGTTTATGATGAGTCACCTCAAGAACTTTCGGTTGTCACAACACCCGAAGGTTTGGATGTAATAATTACTTATGATAGAAAAGAAGTGGCACCAACCGATGCAGGTATTTATGAGGTTGAGGTGGTAATCAACGATGTGAATTATGAAGGAATAGCTTTCGCACAAATTCAAATCCTTGCAGATACAGACTTGGATGGAATCGCTGATGAACAGGATACCGATGACGACAATGATGGACTAACTGATGACGAAGAAATAGCAATGGGAACCGACCCAACGAATCCGGACTCTGATGGTGACGGTTTAAATGATAGTGAGGATCCTGCACCAAATATTCCAACAGGAGTAAATTCATTGAAACTTGACCAACAAGTCAAAGTTTATCCAACATTTGTAGATGATGTGTTTAGTGTAGAACTGGAAGAGGATGATTACAAGGTTGTTATTTACAGTGCAAATGGGGTGATTATCGGTTCAAGGGAAGATTGTTCAGCAAAAGAAACCTTTAAGATTTACAATGCTTTACCGGGTATGTACTTTGTTAAAGTGTCCAATGAGGATCAATCGGTTGTGAAGAAAATTATAAAAGAGTAAAAGCACTTTTTGAAAGAAAAGGGTTTAATAGTTGAGGCTGTCTTTAATTGAAAGGCAGCCTCTCTTTTTTTGTATAGATTAACAGGCAAGAACGTCACGGAACTTTTAATAACAGAATTTTAATTTTTATTAAGAGTCTCTGAGTTTTATTTAGGTGATGGGAATAATTATTCAATTTATTATGATAATTGCATCTCATCACTTCATCCTGAGCAATAACTACCCCATTTATTGCATTTATAATGGTTTTTATTAACAAACGGGTTTTGATAACTTTATCATTATCTGGTATTGGCAAACCTATAAGTATAGTTAAATTCAACGAGTAAAATTAAACATCTGTTCGTAAAATTGATGACGAATAGATTTATATCAATCATAATTTGAATGTGAATATTGTTTCCTGATAAGTTCAAAAAATTATTTTCAGCACAGTGTGCTTAGGCAAAAGTTCGGGTGGAACAAATAATTTTATTTCAATACACATTATAATCAGGCTTATAGTTAGGCAGAAAGAGTGATAAAACATAATAATTATGGCTGCCTTGTCGGGCAGAGAAATGGTAAATCTGTGTTTTCAAAAATTAACTAACAAAGAATATAGAAGTATAATTATGAAAAAATCCATTTTATATTGGGGTATATTGTTATTTCTTATCATGCCAGGTTTTGGTTTTGCCCAGAACAATGCCTTGCAATTTGATGGGACGGATGATTACGTGGAAGTTGACTATAGTGCTGCGCTTAATCCTGCTGCTTTTACCGTTGAAGCCTGGGTAAATGTTGATGCTATAAAAGATGAAGCAATCGTAAGTTCACGATATGAAGCAAGCATTACCAGATATGGATATTCTATGTATATAGCCAGTACTGGTGAAATCGAATTTCAGACTGGAAGCGGAGTTGTTTCAGAAGATTGGGATTATTTTAGACCGTCTTACACTGTTTCAACTGGCAATTGGACTCATATTGCCTGTGTTTATGATGGAACCACGAAGAAGGTTTATCTGAATGGAGTACTTGTAGGTACAAAATCAGTGACTTACGCATCAAATCCCTCCTCTCCTTTACGGATTGGTGCCGGAGCAACGGAAGGATTACCTCAATATTTTACAGATGGTAAAATTGATGAAGTCCGTATTTGGAATGATGAACGTACCGAAACTGAAATTCGCCAGAATATATACCGGGAATTACCTGATCCTGCATCTGAAAGTAATCTGGTAGCTTATTACCAATTCAACGAACCATCAGGGACTACTTTAAGCGATAGTAAAGGGAGTCATATTGGTGTTTTGAATAATATGACCGGAGAAGAATGGGTACCTTCATTAGACATGTACGGACCAAAGAATTGCCTGGATTTTGATGGGGCGGATGATTATGTGGATATTCCCAATGATGCCTCTCTTAATAATAACAACTTCACAGTAGAGTTCTGGGTGAAGGCTGATGCTAATGCTACGAGTTGGGATGGAGTTATTGACAAGGGAAGATATACTGGTGCCGGACAGACAGCCAACGATTGGTATTTTATGCTCTACGAGGGCACTAGGGTAATGATTTTTGGATCTCAGTTATCAGGAGGGGACATTTATGTTGATCTTGAAGATGATAATTGGCATCATATTGCAGGTATATATGATGGGACAAATACGATTTTTTACAAGGATGGAAAACTTATGCAGACCACAACACCCTCAGGATCATATACGCCTAGTAACAACGGAATAAGATTAGGAGCAACATTGTCGACAAATTATGAGTCCAACATTCATTTAGATGAAGTCAGGGTATGGTCCGATGCAAGAACTGCATCAGAGATTCATGAAAATATGTGTACAACTCTTATTGGTGATGAAAGTGGGTTGGTTGCCTATTATCAGTTTAATGAAACAGAAGGAACAACTCTTTACGATGCAACTTCCAATGGGAACAATGGAACACTGGTAAATATGGTTAATTCAGCCTGGGTTTCTTCAGATGTTTTTACCACTTGGCTTGGAACAACCAGTAGCGATTGGGGCACTGCTTCCAACTGGAGCAACGGGGTACCTGTATCGACATCAAATGTGGGGATTTATAAGTGGGATGGAGGCTATGAAACCACGATTTCCGGAACGCCAACTGTCAAAGATTTATTAATTTCTTCAGGAGCAAATCCAACTCTTAGCTCTAATTTGACTGTAAATGGGAACCTTGTTCTTGGCAAAGATATGGGGCTAAATGGTAAAACAATTACAATTGGTTCCCGGGGGAACCTAGTGGAAACAGGAGGTGTTTTCTCGGGAACTAGTGGATCAATCACGACAACCCGAAATTTAAATAATATCAATGCTGAGAATGTAGCTGGCTTGGGTGCTGTAGTCACTACTTCATCCGATATGGGATCAACCACAATTACTCGTACTCACTATCAGGCAGGAGGCTCGCTTTCCATGAGTGTGTTGAGGCAATTCAATATTATTCCAACCAATAACAGTGGGCTGAATGCTACTTTAGCATTTAGTTATCTTGATAGTGAGTTGAATAGCCTAACGGAATCATCATTGAAGCTATTTAAGTCAACCGATAGCGGAACTATCTGGACAAATCAGTCTTCTTCCACAGTCGATACTGAAGCCAACACACTTACTTTAAATAACATTGATAGCTTTTCACTTTGGACAGTTGCAGTACCTAATATAGCACCAACAGCCTCAAGCTTTTCTTCTTCATCAGGTCCTTATGAAAATCTGGTTTATACTTTTTCAACTTCAGATTTTGGATACTCTGACGCAGATAGTGATCCAATTAATCATATTAGGGTAACAGCAATTCCGGCAAGCGGCACTTTGTTTGTTGATGCTGATAGCGATGATATTTATGACGGAGGGGAAGAATTATCAAATAACGACCAAGTGTCAAAAGCAAATTTAGATGCTGGAAATCTTCAGTATTATACCAATGGCACTACAAATACCTCTTTTACTTTTGATGTGAATGATGGAACAGACTACAGTCTCTCAACTTATACCGCAACCTTAAATGTTATTCCGACACCTACGGTATCGCTTTCAATGAACACGACCTCACGGCTTGAGGGTGTCACAACAAGCAATATTGTAAAAGCAACACTTTCAAATTCTTATGGAGCTATTGTAACTGTTAATCTAGGGTTTTCGGGTATGGCTACTGGCAGTGGTGTTGATTATTCTATAAGCGGCACTTCAATAAGTATTCCGGCAGGTAGCACCGAAGGTACAATCAATTTAACCAATGTCCCCGATGCGCTGTACGAAGGTGATGAAACAGTGGTGATAGATATTGCTGGGGTTACCAATGGTATTGAAGATGGAACCCAGCAAGTGACTTATACCATTACAGACGACGACACTAAACCAAGTGCTACTTTGGAAATTCTATCCTTCTATAATCCGATTGCAGATGAGAGTGGCGGGCAGGCATACATTAGAGGAAAAATTAATGCCATAGCTGGGGTTACAGTTTCAATTCCGGTATCATTCTCAGGAACAGCGACCGGCGGCGGAACCGATTTCTCAGTAACCGGGACTACAATTACACTATCTCCAGGAGAAACGATGGATAGTATTCGGGTTACCTCACAATATGACGGTATAGAAGAGGGAAATGAGACGATCATCATTGATATGGGGACACCTACCAACGCAGCGGAAGATGGAACTCAACAAGTAACTCTTAATATTATAGATGAGGATGCGAATCCGCCGTCCGGTTATTCAGCGACCATTGACCAGAGTCAGATTAATTCCGGGAATAAAAATTCTGTGAGTTACACATTTGCCGGTGCAGAAGTGGGAGCTACATATAATTATTCTCTTTCCAGTTCGGGAGGTGGAGGACCAGTAACAGGATCCGGAACCATAGCAACTGCGACAGATCAAATCGCAGGAATTGACTTGAGTGGTCTGGGTGATGGAACAATTACGCTGTCTGTAACTTTGACTGACATATATGGAAATACGGGATCTTTGGTAACTGATACAGAAACGAAAGATACAGTTGCACCATCTGCTCCTTCAAACCCTGATTTAGCATCGGGGTCAGATTCCGGATCATCATCAACGGATAACATTACCAATGATACCACCCCAACCTTTACAGGAACTGCAGAAGCTAATGCAACCGTTACAATCATTTCTTCAGTCGCTGGTTCTTTGGGAACCACCACAGCCGACGGCAGTGGAAACTGGTCGTTTACCAGCAGTACTTTAACTAATGCCAGTCATAACATCACAGCCACAGCTACTGATGCTGCAGGAAATACAAGTTCAGCGTCTTCAGCCTTGGCTCTAACGATAGATACTTCTTCACCATCGGCACCGTCAACACCTGATTTAGCAACAGGTTCAGATACAGGTACATCATCAACAGATAACATTACCAGTGATACCACCCCAACCTTTACAGGAACTGCGGAAGCCAATTCAACTGTTACAATCATTTCTTCAGTTGATGGAACTTTGGGAACCACTACAGCAGATGGCAGTGGAAACTGGTCGTTTACCAGCGGAGCATTAACGGCTACCAGTCATAACATTACGGCCACTGCCACTGATGCAGCAGGAAATACGAGTTCAGCGTCTTCAGCCTTGGCTCTAACGATAGATACTTCTTCACCATCGGCACCATCAACACCTGATTTAGCAACAGGTTCAGATACAGGTACATCATCAACAGATAACATTACCAGTGATACCACCCCAACCTTTACAGGAACTGCGGAAGCCAATTCAACTGTTACAATCATTTCTTCAGTCGATGGAGCTTTGGGAACCACTACAGCAGATGGCAGTGGAAACTGGTCGTTTACCAGCGGAGCATTAACGGCTACCAGTCATAACATTACGGCCACTGCCACTGATGCAGCAGGAAATACAAGTTCAGCGTCTTCTGCTTTGGCTATTACGATTGATACTTCAGCTCCAACGGGTTATTCAGTGGTGATTAACCAAAGCCCTATTGGGAATGCAAACGTTGATGTTGTAAGTTTCACCTTTTCAGGTGCAGAAGTTGGAGCAACATACAATTATACGTTTAGCAGTAATGGTGGCGGGACGAATGTTACGGGATCATCCACAGTTAGCAGTTCGAATGAGACCATTTCAGGAATCGATTTATCTGGCTTAAATAATGGGACAATTACCCTGAGCGTGACCCTTACTGATGCCAGTGGAAATACCGGATCAGCAACAACGGATACAGAAACAAAAAATGTTTTGCCGGTTGTTGCTTTTGACAGCACTACTTCAAGTGGTGCCGAAAGTGTAAGTTCTGCTGATCTTGCAGTATCCTTAAATACGACCAGCGGTTCAGTTGTCACTGTCAATTATACGGTGACTGGAACTGCAGCTGGTAGCGGAGCAGATTATACACTTGTAAATGGTGTCTTATCTTTTAATGCTGGTCAAACATCAAAGAATATTACCATTGCAAGTATTGTTGATGATGCTATTTTGGAAGCAAATGAGACAGTGATTGTAACACTCTCCAATCCGACTAATGCAACTTTAGGTACGAATACGGTTCATACCTATACAATAACCAACAATGATGCAGCCGCGGTAACGATAGCCGATGTTAGCGGAAATGAAGATGACGGTGCAATTACTGTGACAGCAACACTGGACTATGCGGTTCAAGGTGGTTTTACGGTTGAGGTAAATACAGCAGATGTTACAGCAACAACTATTGATAGTGACTACACGGCTGTTTCGGGTCAAACGTTAACATTTGCAGGTACAGCCGGTGAAACTGAGACATTCACTGTTACACCCACTGCCGACACTAAATTGGAAGCAAATGAGACAATCTCAATAAGCCAATCAAGTTTAGGCGGTACTACTTTGGCGGTAAACATCACGGACGGAGCCATATTAACTATTGACAATGACGATACAGCAGCTGTTACAATCGCTGACGTAAGCGGCAATGAAGATGACGGGGCGGTTACTCTTACAGCTACGCTTGATTTCGAGGTCGAAGGTGGTTTTACAGTGGATGTTAGTACAAGTGATGGAACCGCAACAACTGCAGACAACGATTACACTGCCTTAAGTAGTCAAACATTGACCTTTGCAGGAACAGCGGGTGAAACGCAGAGCTTTACGGTAACTCCAACAGTTGATACAAAATCTGAATCTAATGAGACTTTAACAATTAGTCAAAGCAATTTAGCTTCAACTACTTTTTCTGTTGATATTACTGATGAAGCGACTATTACAATACTTAACGATGATGGCGCACCGCCAACGATCTCGACCTCAAATATTTCAACTTACAATAGCAGCTCAGCAATCCTGGGCGGGGATATTTCAGATGATGGAGGGGCAGCGGTTATCGAACGGGGGGTTGTTTATTCCTCATCCGATACCGATCCTGAAATTGAGGATGTAGGTGTTACGGCCAATAGCAACGGGACCGGTGATGGAAGCTTCTCAGAAAGTATTAATGGGTTGTCCGCAAATACGACCTATTATGTAAAAGCCTATGCGGCTAATTCTGTCGGGACTTCATACGGTGAGGTAAAAACCTTCACGACAAGCAAGAGGAACCAATACATTACTTTCCCGGAGTTTGAAGCAAAGGTATATGGTGACGGGGATTTTAACCCTAATGCAACAGCTTCATCGGGATTAACGGTTAATTATACATCATCAAATGAAGAAGTTGCTACCATAGAGAGTGGTTTGGTGCATATCGTTGGGGCCGGGACTTGTACTATTTATGCTTCACAGGTCGGTAGTTCAACTTACTATAGTGCAACAACGCAGGAAAGGATACTGGTTATTGAAAAAGCGCAGGCTAACATCACTTTAGATGATCTAATAGTGGTTTACAACGCGACACCTAAAGAGGTCTCTGCTACGACCACTCCTGAAGGCCTTGATGTAATAATTACTTATGATGGAGAAGAAGTGGCTCCAACCGATGCAGGTATTTATGAGGTTGAGGTTGTTATCAACGATGTAAATTATGAAGGGATAACTTCTGCCCAAATGCAAATCCTTGCCGATAGTGATTTGGATGGAATCGCTGATGAACAGGATACCGATGACGATAATGATGGACTAACAGATGAGCAAGAAATAGCAATGGGAACCGACCCAACGAATCCGGATTCTGATGGTGATGGATTAAATGACAGCGAAGATCCTGATCCAAATATACCAACTGAAGTAAGTTCATTGAAACTTGATCAGCGAGTTAAGGTTTACCCAACATTTGTAGATGATGTGTTTAGTGTCGAACTGGAATCAGGTGATTACACTGTTGTTATTTATAGTGCAAATGGGGTGATTATCGGTTCAAGGGAAAATTGTTCAGCAAAAGAAACCTTTAATATTTACAATGTTTTACCGGGCATGTACTTTGTTAAAGTGTCCAATGATGATCAATCAATTGTGAAGAAAATTATAAAAGAGTAAAAGCGCATTTTTTAAGAGGAAAGAGTTTAATAGTTGAGGCTGTCCTATCATTGAGGGCAGCCTCTCTTTTTTAGTGATTTTCCAGTTTCTCAAGTACTTCTTTTTTATATCCACGACTTATTGGAATAATCTTCTTTTGAATTTGAACATATTCATTGGTGTAGGAGTCAATTTCTGATTTGGAAACAACAAAGGAACGATGGGTTCGGATGAAATCGTTTTGAGGAAGTTTAGCTTCGATATTGGTAATGGTTTCGCGTGTTATGACAGTTTTGTCTTTTAAATGAATTTTAATGTAGTCGCTCAAACTTTCAATATAAAGGATTTCGGAGAAGCTGATTTTAACCATTTTTCGGTCGGCACGCACAAAGAAATAGTCACTTTTTTCCGGGGTGATTTCTACAGGTTCAGACAGAACAGAGGGTGTGTTTTCATTTCTGTACTTATTTATAGCTTGCAATAACCTCTCAAAAGAAATGGGTTTTAACAAATAGTCAACTGCCTGTAGGTCAAATCCATCTATTGCATATTCCCGGTAGGCTGTTGTGAAAATAACTTTAATATCTTTATTGATGGAGCGAGCAAAAGACAGGCCTGAAATCTCCGGCATATTGATGTCGAGGAAAATTAAATCAACGTTATTGGCATTGATGACATTAAATGCATCAATCGCACTTTTACAACTGGCAACAACATCCACCGAGTCAATTCTGGAAAGATGATTTTCCAGAATCTCACGAGCTACCGGTTCGTCATCAACAATAATGCATTGAGTCGCTCTAGCCATTTTGCTGCAGGTTTAAGTTAAAGATAGACAATTCAGCCGTATACCATTTCTCTGTTTGGTGAATACTCAGCCTGTAGTTTTCTTTATAGTGTAACTCCAGCCGTTTACGGATGTTTTCCAATCCAATCCCTGTTTTCTTTTCTCCGTTTTCATCTTCTCCTAAGAAGGAGTTTTTAACAACAAATTGAAGTTGATTATCCGATACTGAAATCATGATTTCAATTCGAAGAAATCCTTCCTCCAGGCTTCCGTGTTTAAAGGCATTTTCGATGAAAGGAATCAGTAGCATTGGGGCAATCATGATGTTTTCATCGATGTCAGTTGATTTAAAAATGACCCGCAAAGTATCCTGGAAGCGTATTTTTTCCAGTTCAATATATTCCCTGATATGCAGGACCTCTTCTTTTAAACTGACTTTGGGCTTATTGACCTGGTATAAGATGTAATCCAGCAGGTTCGACAGTTTCAGGATTATTTCGGGCGTTTGTTTCGATTGCCTGATAGCAAAACCATAAATGGTGTTTAGTGTATTGAATAGAAAATGAGGATGAATTTGCATCTTCAGGTAATGCAATTCCTGCTCTTTCAATTGTAGTTGGGTTGCCAGTATTTTGTTCTCCAATTCCTTGTTGCGCGATACCGTTTTGAAATTGTGATTAAGCAAGCTGACAAAACTGATTACTCCGGAAACCAGGAAAACCAGCATGAGTATAAAAAGGAAATTTTTGCTCATTGGGGGCATCACCGAAATATTAAAAGCGAGAAGGAAAATCAGGCAGCCGTAAATCACAAGTACAATCAAATAGGAAGAAAAAACCAAGGTGTAAAAACTGTACAAGGCAAACTTAATATAAGCTTTTGTGAGCAGGTATTTGGGAATCAGAAAATAGACCACGAAATAAGTGACCATCATGGTTACTGGTAACAGGCAACTGGAAAACCAGGTCACGTATAAAATATCGTCGGAGTTGTAACTGAAAAAGTAATAAAAGAAAAACCAAACGGCCACCCAAAAAAACAGGTGAAACAAGATGATTTTTGGTCTTATCTTTTTCCAGAAGTTCATAAGAACAATATTACTTAAAATCCGTCAATCCTCCTTTTTTTATCGATGAATAACCAGTTTAATGCCTGTTGTTGTGTGTTGTAGATCCATTTTCATTTTGTAATTTTAAATGTGCTGAATCCCGAATGAAATTGTTCGTCCATCGCAATAAAAAATGTTCATACGAAATTGCCTGTAAATTTGAGTAAGTATAAATTTTAAAACCTAAAATCATGTCAGGTCTAATCGGAAAATTTAATGATGGTGGCCCCATCTTTACTTACCTCATCTTCATTTTGTTGTTGGTTATTATTGGATTGTTTATCAAAGAAATGGTCCGGAAAGGAGGCCCCGGAAAAACTGTTTCTTTAATTAATCACATTGCCTGGTTTGCAGTGGCGTGGGGGTTTTTGGGACGAACTTTTGGGTTAATCGATGCTTTTGATAAAGTTGCAGCTCAGGGTGAACTAACCCCTCGACTTTTAGCTGATGGTCTGAAAATGGCATTGGTCGATCCCTTATTCGGTATTTTTGTGTTTCTCGTTGCCCGTGTGTTAATCATTGTTCTGGTTTCAATGGGGAGGGAGAAAGTAGCTTAATCATCAAAAGTTAATTTAGAATAGCAGATTCTTTCAAGATCCGGTCATTTAAAATGATCGGATTTTTTGATTCAACTTTTTGATTTTTAATGGATTTTCTAATTGAAAAATCAAAAAATGTAGGTTTCAATTCACTAACTTAGCACAACCATAAACTCAAATCTAAGTTCAAAAATTAAGGTCCTGAAAGATCCAGTTCAAAATATTAGCGCTTTAAAGGACAAGTTTTCACTGGAGTGGAAGTTAATTCTGGCATTGGCAATTTTGAAACTGTCTATTCATTTCATTACAATGCACAATCTGGGCTTGCATCGTGATGCATACCTGTATTATGCACTCGGTGAACACTTAGCTTGGGGATATTTTTCAGTTCCGCCGTCAATAGCGTTTTTTGCGAAGGTTGGTACTTTCTTTTTTGGAAATACGGTATTTGCCTTACGCTTTTTCCCAGCTTTGATTGGTGCTGTAAATGTGGTAATTGTTGGGCTGGCAGTTAAGGAGCTTGGAGGGAAATGGGTTGCAGTTTTGCTGGCATGTTTGGCCTACATTCTTTCTCCGGCTTATTTGCATACAAACACCTTGCTCCAGCCGGTAAGTTTCAATCATTTTTACTGGTTGCTTTCCTCTTTTCTCATTTTGAAAATGATCAATCGTAATGATCCTAAAATGTGGATATGGATTGGTTTGGCATTCGGATTGGGCTTCATGAATAAATATTCCATCGTTTTTTTCTATGCCGCTTTTGGAATGGCTTTGCTGTTTTCCAAGCATCGACATCTAATCTGGACAAAACAATTTCTGGCTGCAGCGGGCATTGGATTTATCATTATCCTGCCCAATCTTATTTGGCAGTATCAGCATAATTGGCCGGTGGTTTATCACCTTACGGCATTGCATGACAATCAATTGGTGCATGTGAATCGATTGGAGTTTTCAATCGCACAATTGTTGATGAATGCTCATGCTCTTTTAATTTGGGTTTTTGCATTACTGGTGTTATTGTTTGCGAGAAAAGAAAAAGAATTCAGGATATTTGGACTGATTTTTATTTTCATCATTTTGCTGCTGATGGCCGGTAGTGGAAAGGCTTATTACACACTTGGAGCATATCCAATATTGTTTGCTTTTGGTGCTTTCTATATTGAAAAATACATTCGTAGATTTCTGCTTCCAGTAGCAGGCGTTTTAGTTTTGTTTATGCTCGTTGCCTTGTATGGATCACTTTCATTTGATGGAGTCCCTTTTGTTACATTTGAACAAGCTTTGAGGAAAGATGCTTATCGATGGGAAGATGGTGTTTATCATGATTTGCCGCAGGATATGGCAGACATGACAGGTTGGGAGCAACTGGGGAAAAAAGTAAATACCGTATTTCTGGAATTGGATGAAAATGGCCGTAAAAGTTGCGACGTTTATTGTTACAATTATGGGCAAGCTGCTGCAGTCATGTTTTATGGAAAGAAGCATCATCTACCACAGCCAATTTGTTTCAATGATAGTTTTACATTTTGGTCGCCCGACAGTCTTTCAGGGGATTATGTGATTTGGGTCCATTCTCCATTATGGACTGATAATAATCCCGAGACTCTGTTGCCAACTTTTTTTGAAAAAGTGACCTATAAAGGAAATGTTGACGATCCTTATTTTCGCGAGAACGGGACAGAGATTTATCTTTGTCAGCATCCAAAGCCATTGGTGAAGGAACGCTATCTCGAAGAAATAAAAATTGAGAGAAATAAATATCTAAATAATTAAGTGAATGTCTACTCTAAAAAACACCCTACTACAGATCACCCAAAATGGTATGGGATCAGGTGATGAACAACTGGCCCAGCTACTGATTAAAAACTACTTTACCCTACTTAGTGAAGAAAAGGAACTTCCCAAGGTAATTGCCTTTTACAACGGAGGTGTCAATCTTATTTGCAGCGGTTCGCCGGCTATTGAAATTCTTCTAATACTGGAGCAGAAAGGTGTGAAATTAATGGCTTGCAAAACCTGCCTAAAGCATTTTGATTTACTGGATAAAATGGAAGTTGGCATCGCTGGAACGATGATGGATATTATTGAACTCCAAAAGGTGGCTGATAAGGTGGTGAATTTGTAGAATCAGGTTTTATGTGCTGACTAAAAATTCAACTGAGTTATCTTTCCCAAAATAAATTTCTACTTTTGCAATGCGTTGGTGGCCAATGATCATTAATCCGGTCAGGCCTTAATAGGGAATCCGGTGAAAATCCGGAGCAGTCCCCGCTGCTGTAAAACCCGTTTGATTCCACGGAATCTGCGCCACTTTCTGATTTATCGGGAGGGAAGGCATTCGTGGAGGGTAAGCCAGAAGACCTGCCGAAGCAAAATTGTTTAACCGGATCTTCGGGGAAAAAAGATCGTTGGAACGTTTTTCATTCCAATCCATCTTCTCGAGGGCATAAGTGCCAAAAAATGAAGGATAAAAAATATCCGCTTTTTAGTCGGTTTTTGCTTGTTGCCTTGCTGTTTCTATCGATTGGTAGTTTTGCACAAACTCCCAAACGGATCATCAGTCTGGTGCCATCGGTGACCAAGTATTTGTATTTGCTGGATGCGGATGATTTATTGGTTGGTTGTACCAGTTTTTGTTTGCTTGACAAGCCAGAGGACGCGGAGGTGGTGGCTTCGGCCATCCAGGTGAATTTTGAAAAAGCCATCATGCTTAAGCCTGATTTGGTGATTGCCAGTTCGCTAACTACGCCTGAAACTATAAAAACATTTGAAAAGCTGGGCATCGAAACGATGTATCTCAGTTATCCAAAATCCTTTGAGGACTTGTGTTCGCATTTGGTCATTTTGGGTGAGAAGGTTAGTAAAAAGTCCAAAGCAGAGGAAATTGTGGCAGATGCAAAAAGCGAAATTGAGGAATTGAAAAAACGGGTTCCTAACACTGGAAAGAAGCCAAAAATTTTCATGCAGATTGGTGCAAATCCATTGTTTACCGCTGTGCCAAATACGTTCATGCAAGATTTTATTGATTTTGCAGGTGGGGAAAACATAGCTTCCGATTTTCAAATTGGAAGTATCACCCGCGAGAAAGTATTGATCAGCAATCCGGATGTGATTTTCATTTTATTGATGGGTACCTTGAGTGCTGATGAAAAGCAATCCTGGGAAAAATATTCTCAATTAAGTGCTGTAAAAAACAAAAAGGTGTTTGTAATGGATCAGGAAAAAACCTGTAGTCCGACACCGCTTCTATTTGTGGAGGCATTGCAAGAAATGATCGACCATATTTATTCAGAATAAATTGATACGAAAGAAGCACATAGGGTGGCTGTTTGCCTTGGCCGGATTACTGGCTTTGTTGATTTTTTCAATCCTGGTGTCAATGTCATCCGGGGAGCTAAAGCTAGAATTGGGAGAAGTCTTAAAAATGGTTTTCCAGGGTGGAGACACGGAGTCTATGGAATACATGCTGATTACCCAGGTTCGTTTGCCTCGAATTATTCTGGGAGTGGCGGTTGGTGGCTCGTTAAGTTTGGCGGGAGTTATCTTGCAGGGGATTTACCGAAATCCATTGGTTGAGCCGTTCACTTTGGGCATATCTGGTGGAGCATCATTGGGAGTGGCAACTACCATTGTATTGGGCCTGCACTTAACCATGGGATCGTATATGCTTCCTGTTTCAGGATTTGCCGGCGCATTTTTAATTATCTTTTTAGTTTACACAATTAGTTCCAGAAAGGGTTCTGTCAATATACAAAACATGTTGCTTACCGGGGTGATGGTGAGTTTTGTGGCATCTTCGGCAATGATGTTTTTAATGGCAATCAGCAGTTCTGAAAACCTGCATGGCATCGTTTTCTGGATCATGGGCTCGCTGGATGAACCAGACAATTTCCTGATTTGGCTGACATTCATAGCAGGAATTGTAGTATTGTTTGCGTCCTACCTTTTTGTGCAGCCGCTAAATGCCCTTCGGTTGGGTGAAGAAAAGGCATTGCACTTGGGGATTAATACCAATGTTGCGGTAAAGGTGCTTTTTGTGCTTGCCTCTTTGTTGGCTGGAATTTGTGTATCGGTTTCCGGGGTGATTGGTTTTGTGGGCTTAATTATTCCTCATTTGTTGAGGTTGTTTTTTGGTACCGATTACCGAATTTTGCTTGCCAGTTCCTTTTTATTGGGTGGCTCGTTTTTGGTACTTTCTGATGTGGTAGCTCGAACCATTATCTCACCAAACGAATTGCCAATTGGTGTGATCACCGGGATTGTTGGTGGCATTGTTTTCATCTTTTTAATGAGTCATCAAAAAAGGAAAAACTGACATGAAAAATATATTTTTCGACATAGCAGATTTTTCCTGTGGTTATTCAGGTTTTAAACTTTCGGGAATCGGGTTTGAGTTATCGAAGGGTACTTTTGCCGGCATTATTGGGCCCAACGGTTCTGGAAAAACGACCTTATTTCGAGGAATAACCGGAGCGCTTCCAACGCTGTCAGGTCAGGTTTCACTTCAAGAAAATAACATTCAATCGTTGTCGCTTCGTAAGCGTGCGCAAAGCATTGCGGTAGTTAGTCAGTTCACCGATTTGGATCAAATCACAGTCGAAGATTATGTGTTGATGGGTAGGCTTCCCTATCATGGACGGTTCCGTTTTTTTGAAACCAAAGAAGATATCTCGCTTGCTCAAAAGTATATGGAACTCACGGACGTCATTCAGTACAAGGATAAATTGATGACTGAACTCAGTGGTGGCGAGCAACAACGTGCAGCCATTGCCCGTGCGCTTACTCAACAACCCGAATTACTTTTATTGGATGAACCTACGTCTCATTTGGATATCACTCACCAGGTGAAGATTCTCGATTTATTGCACCGTCTCAACCAGGAGATGGGACTTACCGTGCTGATGGTTATTCATGATTTGAACCTGGCATCGGAGTATTGTGACCAACTTATCCTTTTTAATCAGGGTAAAATTTTCACACAGGGTTCACCGGAAGAAGTCTTGAATTTTGAAATCATTGAAGCAGTTTATGAAACGCCGGTTATCACGCGAACTAATCCATTTTCCAATAAACCAGTGATCTTTCTGGTGAGTGAGAAGATGATGAAAAAGTCAAAGTAGTTTGCTTGATGCTACATCCTGAATGGATTAACTTCTTCTTCTTTGGGTTTTATAGTAATATGCCGATCTTCTATTGTAAAGTCTAATGGAGATGCTAACCTTAGAATTTTTAAAATTTCTGTTAATGTAGTTGTAGGGGTGATTGAAAATGTAAACTTAATATTTCTGATGCCAGGGGAAATAGTAATTTTATACTGATATCGTTGCTCTAACACTTTACAAACTTCTTTCAGGTCGGCGTCTCGAAGATGAATAAAAGTTGCAGTATCAGTGGATTGTTCAAGATCAATCTCATTCGTTTTTGGATTGTAAGTCAACCCATTTCCAACTTTTAAATCTACGGTGTCAACGGGGGTTATAAAGCTGATATTTCCTTCGTAAAGTTCTACTTTCGTTTTTATTCCAGTGTTCACACGGAATGTAGTCCCATGTACCTGAATTTTCGAGTTTTTTAAATTGACAGTAAATATTTGCTCTGGATTGGATTTGACAAAAAAGAATGCTTCTCCTTCCAAAGAAACTCCACGGTCAAATTGTTGATGTGTGGTGACTTTTGCATCTGGTTTCAAATAGATGATTGAGGAATCAGGTAAATGGACAAAAGGGTTTGCCTCCGAAAATTCGTAGACGAGGAGTTTTGGTGATGATAAATAATAGACTAAAAAGCTTGCTCCAAAGATGAGAATGAAAGCTGCGGCAATTTTTACCAAATTTGCTTTCAAATAAAATAATCCACGTTTTTCGGTTTTATTCATTGTGTTTTGATTAAAAGATTCCCATTGGTTATCAACATTTATTGATTTATACAGCTCGTATGAGTCTGCAGTATCAAAAGCTTGTTTAAACTTGTCGAAGTAAGCTTTATGTTCACGACATGCCCTAATCCAGTTTTTTACTTGCTGGATATCCTCTTCATTAGCTGTATTATTTAAAAAGTGGAATAGCTGCTGGTCACTAACATTTTTCTTCTTCTTATTCATGCGTTCATTTATTAGTCGATTAAACCATGAGGACTACTTACCCGAAATGTGAATTTTTTAAATAAAAGTGAAAATTATCTTGGTTAAATGTTCTTTCAATCCTGCTTTTAATTTCTTTATTGCTTTGAAAATATGCGACTCTACGGTTCGTACTGAAATATTTAATTCTATTGCGATTTCTTTATTTGTTTTTTTCTCCTGCCTACTTTTTAAGAAAATTTGCTGGCATTGTTCAGGTAAACTACCTACGATTTCATAGATAGTTTGCTCGAGTTTGGCTTGATCAAACAAGTTTTCCATTTCGATTAAATGATATTCTGATCGAAGCGATTCGAGGTATTTGTTTTGAGCTTGTTCTTTTTTGATCAGGTCAATGCTTTTATAGAAGACTGCCTTTTTGAGGTAGGTGAATATTTCACCCGATATCTCTTTCTTGTCAATGTTTTCATAAAGATTCATAAAAACTTCCTGGACAATATCCTGAGCTTTATCCATATCATTTATGCACCGATACGATACCAGACACAGCACTTTAAAATATTCGAAATAGATTTGCTTAAATTCTGATTGACTTAAATTCATCTTCAGGAATACGAATTAAGATAACAGATTGATAATTATCTTGCATAAAGATATAGATTAAAAGAGACTATGAAAAACGGTGTACTTTGAGGAAGAATGATCTAAATTGCATGAAGATTGTTTTCAAAATAAAGCAGAGATTATGCGATTTCGGTCAAATTTGATCATACTGATTTTAATTCTTTTCCTGCCTTTTTCCGGGCGATCGTCGATTGTGTTTGAAGGCGATACCGACGAAAATGATAGTACCTTAATCAATCAGTTTTTTGGATTATTTGAAGCGGATGAAAATGCAGATATTCCAGAGGCTCAGCGCTCAAAACGAAAGCAGGTTGATGAGTTGCTTAAGGCGCTTACCAGACGCGATGGACAGCTTCAATTTAATGGAGTGGCAACAGCTAGTTTTCAGGTAGAACCGATGAAAGATGCCAATTACCAAGGAGTAGGGTCTTTTGATATTTTTGCGTTCACCAGTTTTGGGCAGCATACTATTTTATTTTTTGATTTGGAGGCAGTTGGAGGGAATGGTCCTGATCAGCTCATCCCTAATTTAACCGGATTAAATGCGGACGGTGGTACCACCCAAAGTCCGGAAGGGATTGATCATTTGGTGGTGTTGGAGGCATGGGCAGAATTTCGGGCAATGAAAGATATATTTACAGTTAATATTGGCAAAATAGACGTCACTAATTACTTTGATAATAATCTGCATGCCAATGATGAAACCTCCCAATTTTTAAGCGGTGCTTTTGTAAATAGTGCAGCCTTGCCTGCCCCCATAAATTCGCCAGGAATCAGATTGCGTACTTCATTTTTGAGTCGTTTCTACTTTCAATTCGGGTTAAATAGTTTGGATAACTCTGGCAATGATTTGATGCATGATCATTTCAAAATTGCAGAAACAGGCTTTATGCTTTTTCCACAAACAGGTTGGGAGGCCAACTTTCGAATTTATGGATTTGAACATCCGGCTGCCGGGGACAGCCGTGGGTTTGGCATTTCAGCTGATGAATTAATTGCCGGATCATTCACTGTTTTTGGTCGATATGCTAAAAATGAGAAGGAGTTGGCTGAGTGGTTTGGAATTGAACAAGCCTGGTCTGCGGGTGTTGGTTTTAAGCAATTGTTTCTAACCCGGGAGTTTAATATTGGACTGGCTTTTGGAGAAACCAAGCCATTTGCTCAAAGTGAACATGAAAAGTTAGCTGAACTTTACATTAGCAATCAGTTCAATCGGTGGGTTTATCTTTCGCCTCATCTTCAGTGGATTGATCCTGTTGGGCTTGATCAGAAAGAACACTTTTTGGTTGGGTTGCGGATTAATTTTAGCTATTGATTTTCATAAAACATATTTTTCAAAGCAAAATTATTTCTACATTTGTCACGGATTTGGTTCCAACGATTCGGCGACTGCCGGATCAGGATGAATAGGGAATCCGGTTAGAATCCGGAGCTGTACCCGCAGCTGTAAGCCTTAAAACATCTTTCTGAAACTCCAGCCACTGTCCGTCATCTGACGAACGGGAAGGCATCAGAAAGAAAGGTGAGCCAGAAGACCTGCCAAAGTCCAATTTGAATATGAACAAAAGCTTCGGGTATAAAGCTAGTGAATAATATCTACTATTTTTCACAATCTTAATCCTAAGCTCATTCTACTGAATTAGAAATGAGAAGGTTAATTTTATCGGGACTAGGTGTCCTATCAGTTTGTGGTCTGTTTGCCCAGCACACGAGTATCTCGGATACTATTATGTTGGACGAGGTTACTTCATATGCTGCTGTTAAAAAGTATCAGGCTGGTGCCAAGCTGGAGTCTATCTCGAATGAGCAATTACAATTTTCACAGGAGGGTGGACTGGATCATGTTTTGATGCGATTCACTCCGATATATATCAAATCCAATGCGGGTGGATTATCAACCATTCGTATACGAGGAACTGCTCCAGATCATACTTCCATCAATTTTGGAGGCATCAATATTAATTCACTCACTTTGGGGCATTCCAACATGTCTTCTATTCCAACTTATTTGTTTGATGGCCTGAGTTTGCAATATGGAAGTTCTTCTGCAGTAAATGGCTCGGGGTCTATTGGTGGTTCAATCTATTTAGGGATGAATGGAAATTGGACTGATGGATTAAAGGTGAAAGCAACAGTTTCTCAGGGATCGTTTGGTGAGCAACTTTATGGGACTAAAATCTTTACTGGAAACGGAAAATTTGAAGCGGTAACCAGGGCTTATTATTACTTCAAAGAAAATAATTTCCCTTTTCAAAATATATATACAGGAGATATTGAGAACAGGAACCCAATTGATGATACTCAACATGGGGCGAGCGTCGAAAATATGGGAATCGTGCAGGAATTGAACTATCGTTTTCATCAAAATGAGTATCTAAAATCTGCAATTTGGCTTGAGCATAATTGGAATCAAATTCAGCCAAATATGCAATCTAACATAGATTACACTACTACTGAAGATCTTGACAATAAGCATGTAAGAGCATGGGTGCAGTATCGGAATGATAAGAATGAACTTCGTTACCTGGCTAGTTTGGGATATGTTCACGATAAACAGGTGTATAACAAAGATAATTCTCAGCAGATTGGAACTGACCGTTTGATTGCTGATCTGGAATTAAAACAGGATTTTAATAGCAATTTTGGTTACCGTGGTGGTATCAAATACAAGTACATTGTACCGGAAGTATACGCTTATTCATCAGAGAATATAGATTTTGAACAGCAGCTTGATGTTTTTGCTTCCTCGTTTTTTACGGCATGGAACAAACTCAAATTGACTATCAATTTGCGTCAAATGTTTGTGACTGATTTTTCAGCCCCATTTACACCGTCTCTTGGAGCTGAATACCGGCTTTATACCAATGATGTTTCTGTATTTAAATTGAACGGGAATATTTCCAGAAGTTATCGTATTCCAACTTTTAACGACCGTTATTGGGGAACACAGGGAAATCCAAATCTGAAACCTGAAGAAGGGACGAATTATGAACTTGGATTAGACTACACATTTTGTAACGATAATTTTCAGTCAAACCTTAAGCTGAATGCCTTTTATATGGATATTAAAAACTGGATTGAATGGCGGAACTTTGGCGTTTGGCAAGCTCAAAATCTAATGGAAGTAGTTAGTAAGGGAATCGAATTCCAGTCAAACACTACCATTACGAAAGGCGCAATTGAATACAACTTACGTGCTAATTACAACTATAATCCGGTGGAAGCAGTCGAAACAAACTCACAAACTGGAGTAACCGGACAACAGCTAATTTATGTGCCTAAACATATGGCAAATGCCTTTTTGATGATGAAATACAAGGAATGGCAAATTTATGCTGACGGAAGTTATACCGGAAGTCGCTTTTCAGATGATATCGGTTATGAGCTTGATTCATATTTCCTGACAAATTGTGGGTTTGTTCGTCAATTGAAGATTAACAAACACCAATTCCGGTTGTCATTATCAATCAATAACCTGTTGGATGTCAATTATCAAAACGAACGATATTACGCGATGCCCGGAAGAAATTTCCGAGTTAGCATTTCAACCAATTTGAATATTATTTAAAATCCAAATTATAACCTCATGAAAAAGTTTTTGAAATATTTTACAATTCTGTTTTTTGCTCTTGCCGTATTAAGTTCTTGTAATGAAGAAGATCCGGAGCCGAATCCATATTCAAGTGAATTCATCAAAGGATGTTACGTGATAAATTTTGGGAATTATGATGCTGGCGGTGCAAGTATCTCAAAGTATGACTACGATGCTGATGCTTTAACAAACCTTTACTATCAAAATCAAAATCCGGGATTTGAGTTACTTTCCAATGTGCAGTATGCCTACAAAAAAGATGAGCAGATCTTCTTATTGGGCAATGCTCCAGATCAGCTTATTACAGTCGATCCATTGTTTGTACAAACGTTGAATGGAGTAACAGATCAAATTGAAAAGCCACGAGCTTGTATTGCGAATGGAGACTATTTGTATATCTCATGCTGGGGTGAAAATGCAGACTGGGATGTGATGCCTGATTCTTACATTGCAAAATACAACCTGAAAACTTCAACTGTAGAAGAAAAGATCGATTTACCCGGAGGACCTGAAGGCGTCGAGATTGCCAATGGAAAATTATATGCAGCTTTAAATTTCAGAGATAGCGTGGCAGTAATCAATCTAGATGATCAGGCCGTTTCATATATTGTTACACCAGCAGTTTCCTCTTATTTCTTGAAAGATAAAACCGGTAATCTATACGTTTCCTTGCTAAACACTTATACCAAACCGTCCAATGATACTGGTCTGGGATATATTAACACCGCAACTGATGAGTTGGAAACTGTTTATCCTTTATCTGGTATTAGTACTGAATATGCTTCTATCATGGCAGCTAATTCAGATTTTAGTAAGATTTATGTGACTGCTGCTTCCTATGTTCAGGATCAGGAGGGAAACTGGAACCTGTCTGGTGCTATATCAGAATTTGATGTTGCCGGAAAGACTTTTGGTGCCGAACCTCTAATTAGCAATATTTCCGGGGCAAAAGGAGTGACAGTAAATCCTGTTAATGACAATATTTATGTTTTTGTTGCAGAAAGCGTAGTGGGAGCAGGTCTTATGAAAATATACGACACCACTGGTGAATTACTTGACCAAAAAACAGTTGGTGCTTCGCCTACAATGGCAGTCTTTCAGAATTAAAAAACATGAAACTCGTTAAGTAAAATCAGATAGTTAGTTTTTCAAGAGGCAGCCGACAATTCGGTTGACCTCTTGTTTCATTTTGATGAATAACCGATAATTAATCAATGCTAGAAATTCGGAAAAACTGCAGAAGTTAATACTTGACAATTTTGTATTTTGAACCTTTGAATTTTTAAAACGATATGGCAACCATCACGTTCATCACCGGAGGAGCCCGTTCAGGGAAAAGTAGCTTTGCACAGCGGTTGGCTGAGCAGCAATCGGAAAACCCGGTTTACCTTGCAACTGCCCGCATTTGGGATGAGGATTTTGCCAACCGGATCAAGCGACACCAGGCCGACCGTGATGAGCGCTGGACAACTTTGGAAGAAGAAAAGGAGCTTTCAAAGCACGATTTTGCAGGACAAACTGTTTTGCTCGATTGTATTACCCTTTGGCTGACTAATTTCTTTTACGATTGTAACTATCAAATCGATGAAGCCCTGGAAGCAGCTAAGGCCGAATGGACTAAATTTATAAAGCAGGACATGAACCTGATTGTAGTGAGCAATGAACTTGGAATGGGTGTTCATCCTGAAAATGAAAGTGCACGGAAGTTTGCTGATCTGCAAGGCTGGATGAACCAATTTATCGCGAAACAAGCTGATACTGTTTACCTGATGGTTGCCGGAATTGAGGTGAAAATAAAAGGTTGACGGGATACGGGTTACGAGTTTCGAGTTTCGCGTTAAAGAGAACAACCAAATGACAATTTAATGACCATAAATGACAACCAATGACTAATTCATTAATAGAACAACTACAACACAAAATAGACTTTAAAACAAAACCAACCGGGGCACTTGGACAACTTGAAGAAATTGCGCTGCAACTGGGAATGATCCAAAATACGCTGTCACCAAAATTGGAAAAGCCGACTTTACTGGTTTTTGCTGCCGATCACGGCATTGCCGATGAGGGAGTGAGCCCGTATCCAAAGGATGTGACCTGGCAAATGGCGATGAATTTTTGTGCGGGGGGTGCTGCAATCAGCGTTTTTTGCAAACAAAACAGAATTGATTTAAAAGTGATTGATGCCGGTGTGGATTTTGATTTTCCGGCAGATAGTCCAATCATTGATGCGAAAATTGCCCGTGGTTCGAGAAACATGATGTTTGAACCAGCAATGACGGTGGAAGAATGTAAATTAGCCATGCAGCGCGGTGCAGAATTTGTTCAGAAAGAAGCTGAAGCAGGCTGTAATACCATTGGTTTTGGAGAGATGGGAATTGGAAATACTTCGCCCTCTTCCTTGCTGATGCATCGATTTATGAATTTACCGATTGAAGAATGTACCGGAAAAGGTGCCGGAGCAGTTGGTGAAAAGTTGGATCATAAAACAAGTATTTTAAAGGCAGTTTCTGAAAAGTACAACCCGCAAACGGCCGAGGAAACATTGGCGACTTTTGGTGGCTTGGAAATTGCAATGATGGTTGGTGCCATTTTGGAAGCCAGAAAACAAGGAATGGTTATCCTGATTGATGGATTTATTGCAACTGCGGCAACGCTTACAGCTATTCAATTTGATGAGTCGGTGCGCGAAAACTGTATTTTCTGCCATACTTCTGAAGAAAAAGGGCATCAAATGATGTTGGACCATTTACAAGCAAAACCAGTGTTGAACCTGGGAATGCGTCTGGGGGAAGGGTCTGGTGCTGCTGTTGCCTATCCGGTTATACAGGCTGCTGCGACATTTCTCAACGAAATGGCTAGCTTTGAAGATGCTGGTGTTTCCAACAAAGAGGAAGAAAGCGTAGAAGTTTAAAGTTACAGCAAATTTACAGGAGGTCTTGAATCTTGGTTCTTTGATCTTGAATCTTCAAAAATATGAAAGAGCAACTCAACTTATTTTTAACAGCGGTGATGTTTTATACGCGCATCCCGGTACCTCGCTCACTTGGCTTTTCCAATGAACGGCTGAACCGATCAACACGGTATTTCCCGTTGATTGGGTGGATTGTTGGCGGTATTGGTGCTGCTGTTTTTTATGGGTTGAATTTTTTACTGCCAGTTGAAGTGGCCGTATTTCTGAGTATGCTTGCCACTATTTTCACAACAGGAGCTTTTCACGAAGACGGCTTTGCAGATTTTTGCGATGGTTTTGGAGGCGGCTATACCCGCGAGAAAATCTTCACCATCATGAAAGACAGCCGTATCGGAACCTACGGAACCGTTGGGTTAGTCGGTATGTTGGGAACCAAGTTTCTGGCATTGCAGGCATTTCCGTCAATAGTAATTCCCTTCGCATTAATAGCAGGTCATGCATATAGCCGGCTGATGCCCGTTATGATCATTTTCACCAGTTGGTATTCCCGCGAAGATGAGTTAAGCAAGGTCAAACCGATTGGCAAAAAAGGCAAATCGTCCGACTTGATTTTTGCAGTGTTATTTGGATTGGTACCGACTGTTTTTTTCCCATGGCAATTTCTGGCACTGCTTGTACCACTTTCTTTATTAGTCACTTTTCTGTTTAAGAAATACATCGAACGAAAAATTGGCGGTTATACCGGTGATTGTTTAGGAGCATTACAGCAAATCATCGAAGTGTTGTTTTATCTCTGTCTACTATCAATCTCATGAAACTTACGTGCATTCGACATACAAGCCTGGCTGTGAGGAAAGATGTCTGTTACGGACAAACGGATGTTCCACTTGCAAAATCCTATCCTTTTGAAAAGGAAGCGGTCAGGGAAAGGCTTGGGGATGCGAATTTTCAAAAAGTGTACGCTAGTCCGCTGACGAGGTGTAAACAACTCGCAGTCGATCTTTTTCAGGAGAACCAGATTGTGTATGATGATCGGTTAAAAGAGCTGAACTTTGGGAACTGGGAAATGAAGAGCTGGGATGAAATATATGAAGCTGAAAATGGCAAGTTCTGGATGGACAATTACCTGGAAGTTTCTTGCGATGGTGGGGAATCTTATCGTGAGTTCAGGGATCGGGTAGCTTCTTTTTTGGAAGAACTGAAGTCGACTTCAGTTTCTGACGTTGCACTGGTAACGCATGGTGGCGTAATTCTTATCATGAAATCGATTTTGGAAAATACTTCCATTGATGAAGTTTTTTCAACATCCAAAACAGAATTCGGCGGTATTTATGAATTTGAATTACCCAATCAGTTGCAGGAAACATAAACTAGTCAAAATGATAGCCCCTGTTCCAATTATTTTGTTTGATGCTGCGATATTGATAAGGTTGCATGTGCTGGTAAGCCTGGAAGAACTGCGAGAAACTGCTGGACGAAAAGCCGAGAATATGTCCAATTTCCTTAAAAGTAAGCTTTGTATGTTCGAGCAAATCACATGCAACCAGGCGCAAATATTCATTAATCCAATCGTGCGCACTAATGCCCGACATGCAACGGATAGCTCCGTCAAACGCTCGCGGACTGGCTCCCAATATCTTCGCGTAGTAGGGTGCCGGGTGCTTGCCATGCTGGCGTACCAGATTGGCAAACAAGTCCATGTAACTGTTGTTGCTTGGCGTGTTTTCAAGAGTGACAACCGACAGTCGATTGCCTTTTTGCGCAGTGATCTCAGCAAGACCTGCGTATACCGTTTCCGGGGTAATTGGAGGGTAGTGAACGGGGGTCATCTGGTTGATTTTAGCTTGTTTTTCAATCAAGTTAAGACGATTTTTTATAAAATTCAACATTTTCATAAAATGTCTGTCTTGAGATTTTATGAAAGTGCACAAAAAGATAAAAAGTAGATCTGTATATTTAATGAAATAGACCTACTTTATTAAATATACGAACGTAGTTTTTAAGAAATAGGTTAAAAGAATAAAATCTACTTATTGATATTTTAGGAAATGGTACAAAAGGATTAAATGATAGGACGATTCTGCATGCATCTTCGCGAAACCAGGTAATGTAGAGTGTTTGAAAACTTATAATTTCTGGTTTGCGACTTCGAACTGTTCTTTTGAAATTTGAA
The DNA here is from genome assembly GCF_052690465.1 of Sunxiuqinia sp. A32. NCBI lineage: Bacteria > Pseudomonadati > Bacteroidota > Bacteroidia > Marinilabiliales > Prolixibacteraceae > Sunxiuqinia > Sunxiuqinia sp. A32. The sequence continues at coordinate 147,395 of NZ_JBQYLI010000003.1, read as the reverse complement.
ATGATGAAACAAACTGAAAAACTCAAACCGATACTATTTGTTGGAACTGGCTCTGATGTTGGAAAGTCAGTGATTAACGCTGCTTTTTGCCGAATCTTCTTACAAGATGGTTATTCTCCGGCGCCATTCAAGGCTCAAAACATGTCGTTGAATTCGTTTGCGAGTGTCGAAGGATTGGAGCTTGGGAGGGCGCAAGCAGTGCAGGCTGAAGCGTGTGGCATTCCCTGTCTGAGTGCGATGAATCCAATCTTGCTAAAACCAACAAGCCATAAAAGTGCGCAGATTGTTTTAAACGGCAAACCAATGGGAGACCAGTCTGCCCGGGAATACTTCATGAAAACCGACCGCGACTTTTTGTTTGCCGAGGCTATGAAAGCATGGCGCTCGCTGGATTCAACATACAATCCCATTGTGATGGAAGGAGCTGGAAGTATTTCGGAAGTGAACCTTTGGGACAAGGATATTACCAACATGCGGGTGGCGCTGGAAACAGGCTCGCCAACCATTTTAATTGCTGATATTGATCGGGGAGGCGTGTTTGGCAGCGTGTATGGAACGATCAAATTATTACCTGAAGCGGAGCGAAAATTGATTAGGGGTATTCTCATCAACAAGTTTCGTGGTGATATCAGTTTGTTTGATGAAGGTCGTAAAATGCTGGAAGAATTAACGGGTATTCCTGTAATTGGTGTGGTTCCTTATTTCACCGATATTCATGTTGAGCAAGAAGATAGTGTGGTCATCGACTACAAACGAGGAAGCGTAAAGGATGGCAAAATCAATGTGGCTGTGGTATTGTTGAGGCACATGAGCAACTTTACCGATTTCAACATGCTGGAGCGGATGCCCGATGTGAATCTATATTATTCAGCTAATCCAGCTGAAATTGCTAAGGCAGATATTGTTCTAATTCCAGGCTCAAAAAATACGATTTCGGATTTGATGCACTTGCGCGAACTCGGTTTGGCAAAGGCCATTTTAGAAGCTTCTGCAGCCGGAAAAGGTGTGTATGGGATTTGTGGTGGCTACCAGATTATGGGTGAAGAAATCCGTGATCCCGACCATGTGGAAGGTGATGTTGAAACCATGCCCGGACTAGGCTTATTGCCCGTTGTTACAACCTTGAGCAAAGATAAGCGAACCGAACAAACCAATTTCAATTTTCAGAATCAGAAGGAAAGCTGTTCCGGATACGAGATTCATATGGGACAAACCAGGCTGATGAGTGGAAAGGCACTTTGTAAATTGGAAGACGGTACAGAAGATGGATGCCTCATTTCTCCCAAGTTGTGGGGAACCTACCTGCATGGAATTCTCGATAATAAAGTAGTGATTGAAGAGATTCTAGAGGCCAATCAATTGTCGGCAGACGTAGCTGATTTCGATTACAATGCGTTTAAAGAAGAGCAATACAACAAGCTGGCAGATCATGTGCGTGCGTGTGTGGATATGGATTATTTGTACTCAGTTTTGAAGACTGATTAGTTACTTGGAATGGATTTTCTTCCGAGGTGTGCGTTTCTGAAATCTTCCATTATATTTGTATCCATATATCTAGGTTTATGGATTCGTTGAAAGATCATTGGGAAGAAGTTTATCGGAAAACTCCAACTGAGCAGCTCGGTTGGTTTGAAGAATCTCCACAACCAACTATTGAATTGATTCAAGCTTGCTCTTTACCCCGGAGCGCCAGAATATTGAGCGTTGGTGCAGGAACGAGCAGTTTTATCGATTATTTGTTAGAGGAAGGTTTCCAGCAAATTTTAGCTACTGATATCAGTTCTACAGCGATTGAGCAGCTAAAAGAGCGGCTGGGAGAGAAGCGATCAAATGTAGAATGGATCGTTGACGATCTGACGCAGTCCACAATTTTACACAATATAAAACCGATTGATTTATGGTATGATCGGGCTGTTCTGCATTTTTTCACTCAGGCAAATGATCAACAATCGTATTTCAACTTACTGAGAAAACTGGTTAAACCAGGCGGATTCGTAATTATTGCAGCATTTTCGCTCACGGGTGCCAAAAAATGCAGTGGTCTTCCGGTGAAGAATTATAGTACAGAGATGTTGCGAGAACAACTGGGAAGTGAATTTCAATTGCTTCGTGATTTTGATTTTATATATACCACTCCGGGAGGGAATCCAAGAGATTACGTTTATACTTTATTCCAAAGGCTTTTATAAAGCAGGTTATTCGTCGATTTTTCAAGGGCGATATTCATTATCTTGCAGGATAGTTGAATGAATTGTTATAATGAGCAATATTTTTAGTGACAAATGGATGTTAATCCTAAATCCTCATGCAGGTGTTGGAAGGGGGAAAAAAGATAAGGACAAAATCATTCATCTACTCCGCAAAAAGGATATCCATTTCGATTTGTTAGTTTCATCGTATCCCACTCATGCAATTCCATTGACCGTTGCGGCTATTAAAACCGGTTATCGAAAGTTAATTGTTGCCGGTGGCGATGGAACGCTGAATGAAGTTGTGAATGGCGTATTTCAGCAGGATGAATGTTCTCCCGATGAAATAGTCGTTGGAATGATTCCTGTTGGAACCGGAAATGATTGGATCAAAACTTTTCAAATACCAAACAATTATAAAAGCGCCATAAAAAAACTGCTAAAAGGGAAGACCATTCAACAAGATGTTGGCAGAATCACTTACGAGGAAAGCGGGAATAAGAAGACGCGAATTTTTGCAAACATGGCCGGCTTTGGTTTCGATGCGATGGTTGCGGAGAAAGCCAATCGGTTAAAGAATAAAGGTCGTTCTGGTTTGCTGGTTTATTTACAGAGCCTGGGAGCTAGCTATTTGCAATATCAAACCCGAAAAGTGAGGATTGCAGTTGATGGTCAGGAAGTGGAGGATTTCGTTTTTTCTGCAAGTATTGGCATTGGCAAATACAATGGAGGGGGGATGATGCAGGCTCCCAACGCAGTTCCGAATAATGGAATCTTCGAAGTAACTATCATCCATAAAATTGGCTTTTGGGGGATTGTGAGAAACCTTCCCGGCCTATTCAATGGAAGCTATATAAAAGACCGAAGAGTTTCCTCTTTTCAAGCGAAGCACGTTTCTATAACTTCTGAAAAAAGCATTCCCGGAGAGGTGGATGGAGAAACATTGGGAAATCATCAGTTTGATATTGAAATTCTTCCTTCGCAGTTAAATGTGATTATTGGGTGATACTGGTGAAAGTTATTCCTCTGTTTTATTTTTTGCGGCTATATAGCTTAAAACATACCGAATTTCTGAAAAGCTGCATTGGTCGCCAACGGCTGCTTTTACTGCTCCAATGGATTTATTATTGCTTTTTTCATAGGCTTCAAAAATAGCTTGTTGTGCTTTTTCTCCCACCAAGCCATCAAGCGATAATTCTCCCTGACTCACAAAATGGGCCAAATGACTCTCAATCGTTGTGACTGCCAGTTGGCGTTCGCGAACAATATCGGTGATGGACATGCCCGTTTTAAAAAGGGCATAGCTGATGTGTTTCGAATCGAGCAGTGCTTTGGCTGGTTCTTTATCCGCATTTACAGGCAGTTCCATCCCTTTTTCGCGACGATAGGCAATGGTCATTTGCAAAATATCTTTCCCAAATTGTTGCATCTTTTTGCCTCCCATGCCCTTTATCAATTTCAATTCGTTAATGGTTGAAGGAAGCTTTTCTGCAATCTCAACCAAAGTCTTTTGAGGAACAATTTTCGATATTGAAACGCCTTTGGATTCCGCCTTTTGGATTCTCCAGCTAAGCATTGTTTTAAAGAATTCAGGATGTTTGGAAATATGCGTTTTGCTGGCGCCATTTACCGCTGCTTTGCCCGTTGTATCCATGGCTGCTTTTGCTTTCACTTCCAAAAAGGTGTTCATATTGAATCCGGATTGACAGCTTTCCAGTTCCTTTTTCTTACTATTTAGTTGTTGGTGAAGCTTTTCAAAGCCTCCCTGAAAGCTCTTGCGAACTGCCTTATTATCCGTTTCAAAGCCGATTGAATTGAGTGGTTGAATCAATACCTGTTCAAGTTTCTCCAAAAAATAGTCACTAGCTTTTTTCACTCGCTCCTGAAGCTGCTCGTTTTGCTCAGCATTTACTGTCAACATCAATAGTTGTTCGATTTGTTTTTCAAATTTGGCAGAAACAGCTAGCAATTCTGAATTCAGGAGGGGAATGATGGATTGTAATTCAGTTTGAAGATTGCCCAATAGTAAGGCACCGTGCTCATTGCAAAGTTTAAGGATATACTGAATTTGCCAAAGGATTGGTTTGAAATCAAACAAATCGGTGAGTAGCTGTTGCTGAAATTTTTTCTTTGATTCCAGTAATTCTTTTTCACCCGGTTCGTTTTCTTCAACCTGATTGGTAAAAGAAAGAACAGTGTGGTCATTTTTTATGCTATGATCGGCAATGGGTGTGCTCAATACCAATCCTTCCAGTGATTTACATCGGCTAAGAGCCACGTAAACCTGTCCGTGCGCAAATGATTGTTGCGCATTAATAATGGCTTTTTCAAAGGTTAATCCCTGGCTTTTGTGGATAGTGATTGCCCAGGCCAGTTTCAGCGGAAATTGCTCGAACTCTCCAATTATCTTTTCTTCAATCTCCTGAGTTTTTTGGTTAATTCCATATTTGGCATTTTGCCATTTTTCGCGCTGAACGACAATTGATTCATGGTCTTCCCTGCATTCAACTTCAATGTAGTCTTCGTCAATACCAATGACTTTACCAATTTTCCCATTGTAGTAGCGTTTCTCCGGCGAGCTATCGTTTTTGACAAACATCACCTGTGCTCCAATTTTAAGCGTTAGCTCAAAATCAGTTGGGTACATATATTCGGGGAATTCATCGTACACATTCGCTTCAAAGAAGCTGGAGGATGCAGCAATCTCTTGCAATTTCGATTGGTTGATTTGTTGAGCCTGATAATTATGCGTGGTCAGCGTAATGTATTCATCATTTTTTTCAGGGGAGAAGTTCGGTTGATAGCGTTTATTCAATTCAGTTAGAGTCACTTCATCAGCCTTATTCTCTCGTATTTGGTTTAATAGTTTAATGAACTTTTCGTCTCGTTGACGATAGATTTGTTTTAACTCAATGCTAATAAATGAAGCCTTTTTTAGTGCCCGGCTACTGAAGAAATAACAGGAATCGTAATAGCTTTTCAGCATGTTCCACTCATCTTCTTTAACTACCGGAGCTAATTGCTGCAAATCCCCAATCATTAGTAGTTGAACACCGCCAAAAGGCTTGTATCGATCCCGGAAGCGGCGGAGTGTTTCATCAATACCATCCAGTAAATCGGCACGTACCATACTAATCTCATCGATTACGAGTAAATCCAGACTTCGGATTATATTGATTTTTTCTTTACTAAACCGCTTGATGGGTGTTGCTGAATTTTGACCTGAGAAATCAGGATTGGCTTGAGGAATCTGCGGTCCGAATGACATTTGAAAAAATGAATGGATGGTCACACCTCCGGCATTGATAGCAGCCACGCCAGTTGGAGCAACAACGACCATTCGTTTAGGAGATTCGTGTTTTAAATTTCGCAGGAAAGTTGTTTTACCAGTTCCGGCCTTTCCGGTTAAAAAAAGGTTTTGGTTGGTACTTCTAACGAATTCTAATGCGAGGTCTAATTGGGGGTTCTCAGTTGAAGTCATGGCTAAAGTGGACAGAATTTATTCGAACAAGTTAAAGACAATTCATAGAAATAAAAACTATTGAAAATCTTTCTTTTGTTTCGAACGCAAAAAATCGGGTTGAATTTCAATTGATTTATACAATCTGTTTTCCATGAAATTCATTGGTGTTGATTGCTTTACTCAGTGTTGGTAAGTTACTTTTTGTCACCTTCCCGGCGGCTACAATGATTGTTCTGCCTTTTGAATATGAAATCAGCTGATTTAAAATTTCGCTTCCTTCTTGAGCAGTCGCTTTGGTTCCAGAGGTGAGGATTCGATCTACACCCATTCCGATTAGTTGATCCAAACCTTTTGTCAGATCACTTAATTCATCAAAAGCTTTGTGAAAGGTGACCTGCATGGGACGTGCATATTCGATAAGCATTTGGGTGTTTTCCAGATCAATTTCATCGTTTTCTGTCAACAAGCCAAAAACTACTCCCTGAATTCCCAGTTGTTTACAGCAATCAATATCCATTTTCATGATCTCCAATTCTTCTGGTGTGTACACAAAGTTGCCACCACGTGGACGGATCATTACAAATACGGGGATATTTAATTTTTCGGTACATGTTTTTATGGTGCCGTAAGATGGGGTTGTTCCACCGACCGCCAGGTTTTCGCAAAGTTCAATTCGGTCGGCACCTGACTTTTGTGCATTCAATGCATCGCTGAAATTCTCTATGCAGGATTCTTTAATCATTAATGAAGTTTATGATATATTTTTTGGATACGAAGGGCTAATTCCTTGTTGCTGGTGTAAAGAACCCCTTCAAGATTCATAAAGGTGGAATCTTTCCGGTTGAGATCCAATTGATTTCCATAGAAATTACCAGTCCAGGATCCGGCCTCTTTTACGATGCAGGCACTTGCTGCAAAATCCCATAAGCTTCCGCCTCCATCTTGTTTCTTAGGAAACTTGAAATAGCAGGCAGGTTGATTTTCCAACATCCAGCAGGCATCAATGGCAGCACCGCCATCAATTACTTGTGCTAGTTTATCAAATCCCATATCTTCAGCAATAAGCTCTAATTCATGGATAATAGGCTGGTACAATTCATTTTGAAGAAATCCTTCGTCATTAACAAAGGTGAGTATATTTGATTTATCTTGCGCTGGTTGCGGATTCCAACTTTTTTTATTTTTGAAAATTCCCTGGCCTTTAATGGCATGGTAAAGTGTTTTTTCAGCCGGATCATAAATCACTCCAATTTGAGGTTCTCCGGATTGCGATACTAAGCCAATTGAAACGGAGAATCCGGGTTTAGATTGAATAAAGGCTAAGGTTCCATCGAGTGGATCAATGCACCAGAAATAATCTTTCTGAAAACGGCTGTGATCATCAGGTGTTTCTTCTGTTAGCACAGCCAGATCGTATTTTCTGCTGACAGCATTCAACTCTTCCAGAATAATGCCCTGACTTTTTACATCAACTTCCGTTACCACCTGGGAGGCCAGCGTGTCGTCACCGACTTTGTTTTTTACTTCAACATCGTGTTTTGAGTACTCGGCAATGAATTGGCCTGCCTTTTCAGCAGCCTGAATTGCATGATTGCAAATGATAGTTAGATCCTGATCCGTTAATTTCATGGGTATCTTTTAACTGTTCAACTGTTTAACAACCTCTCTAGCTAAACGTTCGCTGTAGCTGTTAATTTTCCAGTGTCCGGGACTCCATCCTTTCAAAAAACGATGAAAGTCTGTCCATGCTACCGGATACAAATTACGCCAATCTTTTTCAAGAGTATCAACATTTACCTGTAAATTCTTTTGTTTTGCAGCAATTCGAAATTGATTAAAATAGGTATCCAATATTTGATTTTCAAGTTGTTCGCAGTCTTCTTCATATAAACAACTTCCAACAAAATAGGCCAAATCTTTCATGCCACAGCCTCCTCCTACGTATTGAAAATCAACAGCTGCCACATTTTTCCCATCTGGTGAAAAACAGAAGTTTGCCAGTTTTGCATCACCATGAACGAACGTCTGATAGGGAGAATTCTGTAGGATTTGGTCAATTTCTTTTGCCGCATGTTTCAATGCTGTATCCGTTAGTATTTTCCATTCATCCGGACGGGTTTCCAAATGCCAGTAAGTTCCAACGTCCCATAGGTTGGAGGGTTTTTCGTGTAAGAAAGTAGCATGGAAATTTGCTAACCAGCGAATGCAGGTTTCCATATTTATCCAGTTAACCGAAGATTTTCTGGCCGGAAAACCAGCTTCGTCCATATCTTCCATAACCATGAGGACTTCATCTCCTTTGGTTTCTATTGCCAGGCATTTTGGAATTCGACAATTTTCATCACAAAGGTGGCTCCATTGTTTATACCAGGCCGTTTCCACTTGGTATGATTTAAGCTTTCTCTCATGAGATAAATCGGTATTCCACCCACGTGGGTGAGAACTACCTTTCGGATATCGAACATGTTTTACTACCACTGTTTGGTGTGTTGACCCTTCAAGCCCATATCTGACAATGCTACCATATCCACTCCAAAGTTCTTGAATCGTCTCGATTTCAAAAACATCTTTTGCCTCGCATGCTTTTCGGATAATCTCCTGAAAATGTTTGTCAATCATAAAATACTGTCGTTCCTCAAAATATGATCGCCAAAGATAGCAATTCGTTTTTGGCGATTTGAAGGAGACTGTTTTTGGCTTTGCAGAATTAGGATCTGCTTAATATCTGTTTCATTTTTTTCTGCTTTCTTTGTCATAAAACAATTCGGTTATGCCAACTTTTACTCACCTTATTTTCGATCTGGACGGAACAATAATTAATTCAAAATTGGGCTTGTTAAATTCGACCAATTACATGCTTCAGCAAATGGGAATCAATCATCTGGATAGTACAGATTTTGTTGATCAATTGATTGGGCCTCCTATTCAGGATGGCTTGAAAAATGTGCTGGGATTTAGGGAAAAACAGGTTGAGTTGGGAGTTCGGTTGTTTCGGGAATATTACAGTACCCGTGGATTGTATGAAGGTGAATTGTTCCCTGGCATTCTCGATTTATTGGAGGAACTTCAAACACAAGGGAAACAAATTTATCTGGCTACTTCAAAGAGGGATCAATTTGTAAGCACAGTTATCAGGCATTTTGAATTGGATCGCTATTTGGATGATGTGCAAGGTGCAGGTAATGGTGGCAAGCACACCAAAGCAGAGTTAATCACCAAACTAATGGATCGAAACCAGATAAATCCTTCTGAAAAAGTGGTGATGATCGGCGATACCATTTATGATATTATTGGCGGGCAGGCCAATGAAATTAGTACGATTGGTGTTGGCTATGGCTTTGGAAAATCAGAAGAAATTCAGAGACTAAATCCTACGTATTTTGCAAAAGAAGTAGAAGAGTTATTTGAATTGTTGGTTTGAAGGCAGTTAACCGCTTAACCGCTTAGCCGTTTATCGGCTTTGCGGATAGTAGAGTACTAATCAATTGCTTTCATCTGGCTGGCAAAAAACAGGGCGCATTCTTTTTTTGCTTTCATTCCAATGGATTTATAATAATCAGCTTCATTTTCAAGCTTACGGATAATTCTGCTCCGATATATTTCAGATTCTGGTTCGGGGAGTAAATGGCGGATCAAGGTCTTTACAATTAAAATTCCCAGCAACATGACAATTGCAACTGGGAAGTTGAAAAGTAATAATCCGACAATAAAAAATACAAAATTCAGAATTACAGAAGTGTATTGTTTCACTCTTTCTCCACGGGTTGTAAGTGCATCTCGCAAACCATGTACATCGATGGCATTAAAAGCTTGTGAGATGTGTTTATTTTTACGTTTTGAATCGGGCAGATTTATATTACTGGCAAGTTTTACCCCCCAATGATGGGTCGCACCTCGATAGGCAGATTTATAAGCTGCAAATACGCTGTAGATAAATCCAGCAGATAAAAAGATAAATAAAGTTGTATACATGTTCCCCTCTCAAATCAGCCTTATTGTTATTAATAAGCTGAGTCAAATTGTCGCAAAAAGCGCACATCGTTTTCAAAAAAGTGTCGAATATCTTTGATTCCGTATTTCAACATGGTAATCCGTTCAATGCCCATTCCAAAAGCAAATCCGGTATATTTTTTTGAGTCGATGTTACAAGCTTCCAATACGTTTGGATCGACCATTCCGCATCCTAAGATCTCCAGCCATCCGGTGTACTTGCATACATTACAACCTTTTCCACCACAAATGGAACAGCTAACATCCATTTCGGCAGATGGCTCGGTGAATGGGAAATATGATGGTCGTAACCGGATTTCGGTTTTTTCGCCAAATAATTCTCTTGAGAAATAAAGCAAGGTTTGTTTTAAATCAGCAAATGAAACATTTTCATCTACATACAAGCCTTCAACCTGATGGAAAATACAGTGTGCCCTTGCTGAAATCGCTTCATTTCTAAATACACGTCCCGGGAAAATAGCGCGAATCGGTGGTTGGGTTTTTTCCATCACCCGAGCCTGAACGCTTGACGTGTGCGTGCGCAACAATACATCAGGATCTTTTTGAATGAAGAACGTATCTTGCATGTCGCGTGCAGGGTGTTCCGGTGGAAAATTTAAGGCAGAAAATACATGCCAGTCATCCTCAATTTCCGGTCCTTCAGCAACACTGAATCCCAAGCGGGCAAATATCTCATTGATTTCGTTTCGCACGATTGAAAGCGGATGACGGGTACCTAATTTCATAGGTTCTCCGGGCATGGTCAAATCCTGTCCGGTAGCTCCTTGATCTGCATTTTCAAAACTCTCTTTTAATCCATTGATGGTATCAAGTGCGAAAGTTTTTAAGTCGTTTATAGCTTGTCCAACAGCTTTCTTCTGCTCTGCAGGTACATTTTTAAAGTCAGCAAAAAGCTGGCTAACCAATCCTTTTTTGCTGATGTATTTGATCCGCAAATCCTCTACTTCCTCTTTTGCTGAAACACTTAGGGCTTCAATCTCACGTTTAAGCTGTTCTATTTTTTCTAACATCTTTATAGGCTGTTAAATGGAAGCACAAAGATAATCATTCACGTGAAAAACGTAAACTTCAAAAGCTTTTATTCAATAATGGTAATTTCGGTAATGCGAATGTCTTTTAAAGGACGAAAATCACTGTCTACATTTATTGCTGCAATTTGGTCGGCAATGTCCATTCCATCAGTCACTTCTCCAAAAATAGTATATGTGCCATCAATGTGGGGAGCGCCACCAATCGTTTTATAAATCTGCCGCTGTTGTGAACTGAATCGATAGCCAGTTTCTTTTTCGATGTCATTCAATTCAGCATCAGAATATTTACGTCCGGTTACAATGTAGAACTGTGATCCGTCTGATCGTTTTTTGCTATTTCCACGATCTGGCTTGCGGGGTGAACCAATCATTCCCCGTTTGTGGTAAAATTTAGGAACAATATGTGCCGGTAGACTATATCCGGGACCTTTCCATCCAACGATATCATTTGGGCCGGCGTAACGGGTGTCTGCGGCTCCACTTTGTATGCAAAATCCTTTAATCACGCGATGTATGAGCAGACTATCGTAATAATTTTCACGAATCAATTGGATAAAATTGTCACGGTATTCAGGCGTTTCATTGAATAGACGAATTTTAATATTGCCCATATCTGTTTGAATGAGCAATCCTTTTATTTTGCTATTTGCTTCAGAAATGGCTTTGCTTGTTTTGGTCTGAAGGTTATCAAGTGTTTTGGGACTTTCAGCTTTTTTACGTAGCAAATCAACTACAAAATTTGATGGGATCACAAAATGTTGATTTTCATAGTCGATTACTTCAGAATAAGCCAAGCCAATGGATTTTTGAGTGGATACAAACACGGGAGTTCCATAACTTTTTGATCGAAATTGGTTGGTGACTTTATACCGTTTAGTCCCACCAATAGTGGAGTAGTTAAGAATTTTTCCCTGATGAAGAGGGAGTGTGTTGTTTTGAGGTTTGGTTAGATAAATGGTTTTTGACGATTCAGGAGCAATTCCATGATAAAGTTGAATGGGTGTTCTTTCAATGCCTTCAACTTTAAGAAGAACTAAATCATTGATCCGATCTACCGATAAAAATCCAGCGACTGGATATTTTTTGTTTTCATTGAAAGGTGTAATTCGGGCATCAGTTGCATCATCCAGCATTGAAAGGCGACAAACAACCACGTCTTTTTCAATGAAAAAGGCAGTTTCACTTTCTAAAAATCTACCGTTATTATAACTTTCAATTTTAACAATGGAGGGAATAAAATCAGCATAGGAACCACCTTGCTCATTTTGATTGGATTCGGATGATTTTTCTTGTGTTTGGGGTGCTTCTTTTTTCGAGGGCGATGAGCATGAAACACCAATTGCGAGCAAAATTGTTAGGAATATGTATGCTTTTTTTATCATTATTGAATGACGTTTACTGTGATTTTAACATCTGTAAAGGGTCGACTATTACTATCTGTTTTTAACGCAGCAATTTTGTCAATCACATCAAAGCCAGAGATACATTCGCCAAAAATCGTGTATTTCCCATCCAGATCCGGATAACCACCAACAGTTGTGTACGACTTTCTTTGCTCCTCACTGAATTTAAGAACTCCAGGGTGGAGGTTAAAACGGCTTTCAATATCCTTTTTAACTTTGCCGGCAATTTCGCGAAACTCTTTTACCTTTTTCTCTTCTTTTAGTTGCTTCAGTTTTTCCCGAATATCCGAAGTATAGACCTGACTGGTAATTTCTTTACGGATAGGTCGGTTCACTGCCATTTCCATTGTATCCAGCTCTCCATTAGTAAAAACTTTACCTTTCACAATATAGAATTGTGATATATCTGATTGTTTAAAAGGATTCACTTCATCGGGTTGGCGCGGAGCACACAAAGCCCCCTTTTTGTGGTGGTAGTGGGAAATTATTTCATCATCAACAGTGTGCTCAGGATCTCCATATCCAATTCTTTTCCCAGGAGGAGCATTTCGCGATGATTTTGAACCTCCCTGAATTAAGAAATTTTGAATCACCCGGTAAAAAAGAGTTTCATCGTAATATCCCTGGTTGGCAAGTTTGATAAAAGCATCCCTGTGTTTGGGAGTGTCATTGTACAACCGAAATTTCATGGATCCAAGATTGGTTTTTACTTCCACAATTCGGTTTTGGGCTGCTGCCGAGAAAATACAAACTGATAATATAATTGATAATAAAAATCTATGCATTAATCCAATACTTTCACTTTCATTTTAACATCTGCTACCGGGCGGTCAAAATTATCAGTTTCAACCGCTGCAATCTTATCGAGCACATCAAGACCTTCCACAATTTCACCAAAAACAGTATAGTTGCCATCTAATGATGGGTAGCCCCCAATGGTAGAATATGCTTCACGTTGTTGCTTGCTAATCGTAATTGGGTCAAGTTGTGCTACTTCAGCATCAGCATCTTCCCTGATCTCAGCAATTCGGATGGATAGTTCTTCCTGCTTTCCATCGGTTCGTAATTGATTCAGCTCTTCCTGGAAACTTGTAAAATGCTTGCGCATGATTGCCTGTGCTCGCTGACTTTCCATCTTGTAGATCATATCATCAATTTCATCATTGGAAAATGTGCGACCTTGAACCAGGTAAAATTGTGAGCCGGAAGAACGTTTTTCCGGGTTTACCTGATCAGGTTCACGGGCCGCAGCCAATGCCCCTTTTTTATGGAATAGAGTTGAGTTAAACTCAGCAGGAATTGTATATTCTGGATCACCACTGCCTAATCGTTGCCCAAATTCAGCATCTTTTGAATCGGGATCACCTCCCTGAATCATGAAACCTTGAATAACCCGGTGGAAAAGTAAGTCATCATAAAACCCGTCTTTGACCAGTTTGATGAAATTATCGCGATGCTTGGGAGTTTCGTCATAAAGTTTGATCAAAATGTCCCCAAATTCTGTTTCTATTTTTACGTCGGCTCCATTGGTTGATTTTTCTGTTTGGCCGCACGAAAAGCCGATGAACAGGATTGCAACTAGTAGTAGTGATATGCTTTTTTTCATTTTTATGCTTTTGCACAAATATAATCATTCTGAAAGGCGAATGAAATTGATAATCTTTAGTTAAGGCATAAGTGAAACAAAAGTCTTAATTTGCATCAAATTGGATATTATGAAGTACCTGGCCAATATATTTTTCGTATTATTTTTCATTTCCTGTAATCTCTCTCCCGGTTATGATGAAACGGACTCTGACCGAAAAGAAGTAAAGCTTACACCACAAGTTTATATACAACAATTGAATGAGAACCTGAAAGAGACATCTGCGCTTATTCAGTTCGATGATAAACTATGGACTTTAAACGATGGGGGCGGTAAGAATGAAATTTATGCAGTCAATGACCAAGGTGAAATTGTTTTGACAGTTGAACTTAGTGGAGTTCTTAATAATGATTGGGAAGCCTTAACTCAAGATGAGAATTACATTTATGTTGGTGATTTTGGAAATAATAAAGGCAGTAGGACTGATCTGGCAGTGTATAAAATTATGAAAAGCGAGCTGTCTGCGCAAGGATCTGACCTAATGGCTTCACCGGAAAAAATTGAATTTTCGTATGCAGCGCAGGATGATTTTACAGTTCGCGAATATACACATGAATTTGATTGTGCAGCAATGTTCTCCAGTGGTAATTATCTCTATTTGTTTTCAAAAGATTGGAGCTCATTTAAAACAACAGTTTATAAGTTGCCAAAAGAACCTGGAATTTACTCTCTGACTGAGGAAAACAGTTATAACGTAGGTGGATTAATTTCAGGAGCTGATATCAGTTCTGATGGTAATTATTTTGCATTGCTGGGATATCAGCTTGCAGGATATAATTTTGTTATTCCTTTTATTTATCTATTTGAATCTGGAGGAGATGATTTCTTCAGTAAAAAATCTGTTTATATTAACTTAATCGCGATTGCCGGAGCTCAAACAGAAGGCATTGTTTTTTTGAATGATCATCAGTTGGTCTTTACCACTGAATTAACTGATTCCTATTTGCAGCAAGCATTTACAATTGACATTGCTGATTATCTCACTCATTTTGATTAATATAAGTTTATTTTTGAGTTCGTATGACCAAGTATGTTATGATATTATCCCTAATATTTATCATTGCTTGCAATGTGTCACCAGACGGTGATGAGGAAATATCTGGTAGAAAGGAGATAACAATTACTCCTGATAAGTATGTGGAAGAGCTAGATGCTGAATTGTTTGATTGTTCGGGGTTAATGTGGTTTCAAAATAGAATGTGGATTATAAACGATAGCGGTGGGGAAAATCAATTATATGGCATTGGGAGTAATGGTGAAATTGAGGTGGCTGTAACGATTGACGATGCCCGCAATACCGATTGGGAGTCAATTGCTCAGGATGAGGATTATATCTACTTTGGTGATTTTGGCAACAAGAATGGGAATCGAACTGAACTGAAGGTTTATCGGGTTTCCAAAGAAGATTTAAATTTAGCTGAGAATGAAACATCTGTAGATTCAGATGTGATTAAGTTTTTTTATGCAGATCAGGAGGATTATTCATTAAATCAAAACAATACGGAATATGATTGTGGGGCGATGATTGCTTACGGAAACAATTTATATCTTTTTTCGAAGGATTGGGTTCATGGTCAAACGAAAGTTTACGAATTAAGTAATGATCCTGGAGAGTATGAACTCTATCCAGTTGATAGTTTTCAGGTGAATGGGTTGGTCACTGGTGCCGATATTCGTGGAAATTATTTGGCATTACTGGGGTATCAATCGAATAAGCGTCCATTCGTGTATTTGTTTCAATTTTCACCAAGCATACCATTTAGCGATAAATATCTTTATTTTGATATGCCAGCGTTGGTGAATACTCAGCTTGAAGGAATTTCATTTATTGATGGCAATCAGCTGGTAATATCCACAGAAGCAACAAATTATTTTGTGCAGCAGGTATTTTCATTTAATTATTCTGAATATTTAAGCCACTTTTAAAAGTTATAATGCTACAGGTAAATAATAATATTCGTCTGGAAAGACTAAATATGAATCACGCCTTTCAGGTTTTTCAGGCAATTGATCAAAACCGTGAATTTTTGTCTCCGTGGCTACCTTTTGTTCAGGATACCAGTACACAGGAAGATACAGAATCTTTCATACAAACTGTTACCAATAAGTCAAATGCCGATCGAGATGAAGTATTTGTAATTTGGGTTAAGAATTATTTTGCCGGTTTAATAGGCTACAAAGATACTGATAGAGTTAATTGGAAAACAGAGATTGGGTATTGGTTGATCAAGAGCATGTGTGGAAAAGGAATTGTGACACTATCGGTAAAAGAGCTATGTAATTTTGCGTTTTCTCAAATGAATATGAATCGAATTCAAGTAAAATGCGCCATTGGTAACCAAAAGAGTGCCGCTATTCCTAAGCGACTGGGATTTCACTTTGAGGGCATTGAGCGTGCGGGTGAAAAACACCGGCAAGGTTATCTTGATTTGGAGATATATAGTATGCTTAAAGACGAATGGGAGCATTCCAGATTCGCCTGATCTTTTCTTATTTCTAATCCAACATACATCTCGAAGTTTAATTCCTGTTAATACAGAGGGTTAATAAAACAATTTGCGATTAGAATCGTTTAATTATTTGTTCGAAATTTTTATTTTAGCGGACGAATTTACCGCGATTAATTTTAATCAATGGTAAACATGAAAACAATTAAAGCATGAAAAACAAAACAATTAGAAGAACACTTTACCGTGTTTTTAGGAAAACTGGTGTACCCAGAAACGACATTCAAATGAATGCATCTTTCAAGGAAGATCTTCGGTTTGATAGCGTAGATTGGGCTTTATTTCTCTTTTTTCTGGAAAGTTCGTTTAATATTTCAGTTAAAGACGAAGAAATATCTCAACTCAATCAGGTAAAAGATTCACTACAATTAGTAGAAAATATGGCATAGACTTTAAAAAAGGCCTTGTTGTGATTGAACAAAAGCATCCGTGAGGATGCTTTTGTTATTAAAAAAAAGAATTTCACAAACTGAATTTATCTCGATCTGTTTAACTTTGAAAATAACTTAACAAATAATTATGGAAACATTTGAAAATTTCACAACATGGATAACAGAGATGGTCGTTACTTATGGATTAAAGATTTTAGCGGCTTTGATTACTCTTGTAATTGGCCTCTGGATAATT
Source organism: Sunxiuqinia sp. A32 (assembly GCF_052690465.1). Taxonomy (NCBI): domain Bacteria; kingdom Pseudomonadati; phylum Bacteroidota; class Bacteroidia; order Marinilabiliales; family Prolixibacteraceae; genus Sunxiuqinia; species Sunxiuqinia sp. A32. Next base: position 130,519 of record NZ_JBQYLI010000003.1, on the reverse strand, counting down.
AAAATTATAGTTCGAAGTTTTTCCCGATTAATGGAGAAAAGAGAATGGGATACTTCTCTAAGAGGTTTTTTGAATAGTTTAGTTGGAATTTTGCTAAAAATCATGCTGTTCATCTCTGTGATAGGTATGATGGGGGTGCAGATGACATCTTTCGTTGCAATTTTAGGTGCTGCCGGTTTGGCGGTTGGTATGGCTTTGTCCGGAACACTCCAAAACTTTGCAGGTGGCGTAATGATTCTCATTTTTAAACCATTTAAAGTAGGAGATTATATTGAAGCACAGGGATATGCCGGATCTGTTTCTGAGATTCAAATTTTCAATACAATATTAAAAACTCCTGACAACAAGACGATTATTATACCAAATGGTGGATTGTCCACAGGTTCAATGATTAACTATTCTGCTGAAGAACGAAGAAGAGTTGACTTTTCTTTTGGTATTGCTTATGGAGATAATTATGACGAAGCAAAAGCTTTACTGTTGAAATTGATTGAAGCGGATGAACGTATTTTAAAAGATCCTGTTCCTTTTATTGCTCTTGGGCAATTGGCTGATAGCTCTGTAAATATTACTGTTCGGGTTTGGGTTCAAGCTTCCAATTATTGGGGAGTTTATTTTGACATGAACGAAAGGGTTTACAAGGAATTCCCAAAAGCCAATTTAAATATACCGTTCCCACAATTAGATGTCCATCTTCAAAAATAGAACGAATGAAAAAATTGATTATTCTACTTTTAATTATCCCTATGATATCTGCTGCTCAAGATGAGGCAGATAGCACAAAGGTTTGGAAATTTGGAGGATCAAGTTCCATAAACTTCTCGCAAGTATCATTAACGAACTGGGTAGCTGGTGGAAAAAGCTCCGCATCAGGGACGCTATTGTTTAATAGTTTCGCAAATTATGAAAAAGGAAAAATCAGCTGGGAAAACGCCCTCGATATCGGATATGGTTTGTTAAAAGAAAATGGAGATGAGGTGGTAAAAACGGATGATAAGATTGATCTTAGTTCAAAACTTGGATTAAAATCAAAAGGGAAAATATACTACACAGCCCTGTTTAACTTCCGATCTCAATTTGCAAGCGGTTATAATTATCCCGATCGGGAGAATGCTATTTCTAAATTGATGGCTCCTGCCTATTTTACTTTGGCTCTCGGTGCAGATTATAAACCCAATGACAAGTTCTCACTATTTCTTTCACCTTTAACGGGAAAAATGACTGTTGTTACAGATCAGGATTTAGCGGATGCAGGAGCATTTGGTGTTGATCCGGGTAAGAAAAGTCGTTCGGAGCTTGGTGCATTTTTAAAGGCTCAGCTAAAGCAGGAGCTTGTTAAAAATGTTTCATTTGAGACAAAAATTGATTTGTTTTCCAATTATATAGATCATCCCGAGAATATCGATATTCATTGGGATGTTTTAATAAATATGAAGATAAATGATTATTTATCAGCGAATTTAATTACAAATCTCATCTACGATGATGATATCGATATTGGAGTTGATAATAATGACGATGGTGTGATTGATGAAATGGGCCCTAGGGTTCAATTTAAAGAATTGTTTGGAGTTGGATTTAATGTAAAATTCTAGATGTAGTTTCTTTTTAACAATATAATGTTAAAAAACATTCGTTCATGAAAAAAAAATAGGGGTTCACCAAAAATACAGGTATGTTCATGTATTAGACCCTGAAATATTTGAATTGAGAGCATGAATTGGTTTAACTTTGAAGTACTTCAAGCAAATGAAGTTTTCATACATAATTAAAACCAGTTTAATTTTTCTCTTTCATTCCACTCTTAAGCGCACAAGCAATTCAAGCCGGCAGTCCTTGTCGGCTTTTTTCATTTTACAGGAGTTTTGATCGTGATTGGGGTGATACAAAAAAGCCTTCCGAACTATCGAAAGGCTTTTAGTACCCGGGGCGGGAATCTTTGATATATTATTGAATTTTTATAATATTTCATTAGTATCTGAAAAACAGCATATAAAAGGCTAATTATTTTCTTTAAATTTATCATATTTGTATTCGTTTTCTCCAAAATGACTATCAAATGACTATCAAAAATGAAAAAAAATATTTCGTTTTACATCGCAAAAAAAAGAATTGGTAAAAAAGGGTTAGCTCCGATTTATGGACAAGTTTCTATTAATTCTAAAAAATATCCCTTTCAAATTGAAAAAGTAAAGCCAAGGTTTTGGAACTCATCAAAACAACGTGTAAATAAAAATCGAGAGAACGAACCAGATAACCGGCATGAGGAAATCAATGAATTAATCGAGAGAATCTCAAAGAATATGGAACGATTTGACCGCTTTAATAATTACAATGAACCACCTCAAAGGAACGAAGTTAAGAGCGTTTTTTTTCATGTTGGTGATAAAATGAAAAGTTTCAATGAAGCATATGAAGAATTTATAGAATCGAATAGGGGAAAGATTGCTTACAACACAACAAGAAATAGAAATACCGCTAAAAATTTCATTTTTAAATATGAGAATTTCAAATGTATAAAGCTTCAATTCTCTGACATTAACCTGGAATTCTTTGATGGTCTTTTTGATTTTGCTTTTGATGAAATGGATTTAGAGGATAATGCATTTGCCGCTTATGTGGCAAAATTCAAATCTTTCATGAAATGGGCTGCAAATAAAGGATATCATACTAATCTTGAATACCAGAAGTTCTCATTTTCAGAAAAAGATAAGGCCGTTGTTTGCTTAACACCGGATGAGCTTAAAATATTAAGCAATTTTGATTTTGAAAACGAACGATTAGAAAAAGCAAGGGACTTGTATTGTTTTGGATGTTATACGGGGTTAAGATTTTCCGATATTGCAACATTGCGCCATGAGCACTTTCAGAGTGGATATATTGTGAAAAATATTACTAAGACGAAGGAAGATGATCGAATTCCTATATTACCCCAGGCTAAAGAGATCCTAAATACATATAGCAATGGATCGATTTATCCATTACCCCGGGTATCGAACCCAAAGCTAAATGAGTACATTAAAGAGTGTTGTGAGCTTGCAAGAATAGACACTCCTACGATTCAATACAAATACAAACGAAACCAGGTTATTGAAAGTGTTCTCCCTAAATATAAACTTATTACAGTCCATACTGCCAGAAAAACCTTCATTACTATTGGTTTTATTCTTGGTATTGATACAAAGGTTATTAAATCAATTACAGGTCACAAGAAAGATTCAACATTTGACAAATACTTGAAAATTGCTGATGAAATAAAGAAAGAAAAAATGTTAGACGCTTGGAGAAACTTTTAAATTAATTTTAAATAGCTGAACTTAGTAAACAAAACATTGTTAATAAGTTTGATTTTATATATTTTTTTTAGAAATTTGTATCGGTTGGTAGCAATAAAAAGAATGGTGTATGTGTCTGGGTTACAATTATAAACGAGATAAGATTGGCAATCTTTTAATTCTTCTTTCAGAAGAAATTAAGCCTTTATACATCACAAAACTGCTAAAACTACTGTACTTGATAGATGAAGAATCTATTAAGAAAATAGGAATTCCTGTTACATGGTTGGACTATAAAGCTTGGAAGCTGGGTCCTGTTTCAGAACCAATATACAATCTAAAATTTGAAGGGACATTAAACCCATATGTTGAACTAGTTCAGACAAGCTGGGGTACAAAAATTGTTCCTGCATCAGAATTTGATGATTCAGAATTTTCTGATTATGAAATTGATTTGGTTAAAAAGCTTGCTAGAAAATATAGACGTGCCTCATCTGAAGAATTAATTTCAATTACTCATAAAGAAGGCGGTCCTTGGGATAAAGTTGTTAGAGAGCATAATTTGACAAAAATATTTAATGAGGATGAAGTAGGAATAAGTCCATTCTTAGTTGATTTATCTGAATTAATCAAGGATCAACCTGACAAGCTTGAAAATTATAGTGTAGTAAGAGATTCGCTCGAATTCGAAGCGTCTTTAATGGGGTAGAGTATGTTTTCAGCTGGGAATCTATTGCTAATAAGAAATTTCGAACTTAATTCTGGAATAACAAAAGATAAGTTTCTTATAGTAATAGCTGAAATTAATGAATCTACTAAAATAGTGGCTTCATTTACCACTTCACAGGCTTATATTAACCAATCTGATATTAAACCTGGTTGCATTAAAACAGAGACAAAACATTGCTATCACTTTCCAAAGGGTAAGGTGATCAGTGATTGTGGCTTTTCCTTTAGAAAGGATACGTTTGTATTCTTATTTCATAACGTTATAGATTTTGATATTCAAATATTACAAGCAAAGTATCCACACAATGAAATAGAAGTAATGTGCAAACTTTCAGATGATGAATACTGTGATCTGTTGTATTGTGTTTATAATGGTCCGTTTGTCTCTAAAAAAGTGAAAAGAACTATTGAGCCAATAATTGAGAGTTTAGTTAACAAGATTGAGTCTCGCGACCATAATAACAGCTAATAATTCCCCAAGTTGAAGCCTTCATCAATAAATCTGTACCAGATCTATTGATGAATACCTGACAAAATTCTTCTGCCGGCCAGAAAAAAGAAAAATAGTACCTGGTAATTAAACTTAAACTCCTGTTTTTGTCCGGATGCTACTTAAAAATTAAACCTAAATTAAACCTAAATTAAACTTTTAGTTGGGAGAAAACAGTCTTGTTTATAGTGCATGTAGTTGTCTGTTAGGTTTGTAGTGTGGTTTAGGTTTGTGTTTGAATTTCATCCCCCCATCATTTAATTGTGAATAAGAAGGAAGCCTGTGTGATTATTACATGTACTCAAGGAAAAAAGTTTTGACTCTTATATTTTAAGAGAAACGAAATGATGAAAAGCTGTTTTAAATTCTTTTTTTCAGCGGGGAAACTTATGTGCTTTTTTGTGTCTCTTGCTAGTATGATTTTTCATGAGAAACATGGTAAGCTCTTGAAATGCTTATGGATAAAGCATTTTAGAGGTGTGTTTAAATCTGTCCTTTCAAAAACTGGATTCTGGTTGTACATTTTGAGCGGGAATCGCGATTTGTGGAAAGCGCAAATTCTAAATGCGCAAACTATGGCTACAAAGAAGCAAAGACAAAAAAATGAAGTGATCAAAATTCAATTCAAAGGTTTCAAGATCAAGTGTATTAATCCATCATGGAAGGGGATTGTAATAATAGCACTCGTGTTGACATTCATTGTGGTGCTGTGCTCTATCGTCTGATTCTTTAGTTCTGATGAATTACATAAAAAAGCCGGCTAATTAGCAAGTCCGGTTAAGGATACTGCTTGGACATAGCCGAGTTATTTTTTAAAATATTTTTCATACACTTCACGATACCGTACGTTGTCTATTTTGCCGTTTTCTAATTGCTCCCTAAGTATAGGGATGGTTTCAATTTCTTTTTTTATTTTTTCTTCTTCAGCAGGAAGACTTTCGAGCCAATTATCAAGATAGTCATCACCAGCCGGTTCAAATTCATTTTCACCTTCCTTCTTTTCTTTTGGGGGTCTAATCATATTCCTTTCTTTCATCATCTTGATAAGAGTACGATAATTATCCAAATCTTGTTTTAACTTGTCGTTTTCTTTTTCCAGCTCTGATATAGCTTGCGTATGTGATCTAAAACTAGAGTCCTCTATTTCAAATAAGTTATTAAAACTTTCGCCTAATGCTCTAGCAATATTTTTCCCAATATCTATTGATATGCTTTTAGTTATACCATTCTCAATCTTAGCATATGCCGTTTGAGAGATGCCAATTTGACGAGCCATCTCTGATTGTTTTAGTCCTTTCTCATTTCTGAGCCTTGAAATTTTTAAACTTATATCTACCATAAAAGAAAAATATAAACTAATAGTTTACAAAAATACAAAAAAATAAACTATTGATTGGCATTTTTCAACATAAGATAAAAATGTTAAAAATAAATACACTAAAGTTCAGTTAAAATCAATCAAAGTTGTATATTAGCACCAATTAATAATATATAGTTTAATTTTCACAAACCTTGATTATGGAAAAACAATTTATTTACATCACAGATGAAAAAACTCTGGAAAGGAAAATCGAGTCGTCCATTAGGAAAGTATTAATTGGTGATGATCAAAGGAATTCAGATTTTGAGAATGATAAGTTAAGTATCGCAAAGGCAGCTAAGCTTGCTGGTATGTCAGTTCCAACCTTCAATAAACGAGTTGAAAATGGCATATTCAGAAAGCACGGGACCGGTCGTAAAATTTTCTTTTTGAAATCTGAAATTATCGAAGATCTGAAAAACAATGCTTAATGAATCAATTAGAAAAACAAAAGAATACTCCTATCAGAACAGCAAACCAAAGAATACAAGATGCACAAAAACAGCCAGATATGTTTCAGCTTCTTGGGCCAATTTGGTTTACAGGAGAGATTATCATCTTATTCGCTGATACAGGCATAGGAAAATCGATTTTCGGCATTCAAATTGGAAATGGACTCAGCAAAGGTACAAACGTAACTCTTTCGCTAAAGAACGAATGTGAACCGCAAAACGTTCTATATTACGACTTCGAGCTTTCAGACAAGCAATTTCAAAAAAGATACTCCGATGAAAAGACCGGTCAGGTCTATCAATTTTCGAACAACTTTTACATTGATAACGTCGATTTCGTTGAACTGTATGATCAAGATCCAAAGAAAAATTTTTTGGAACTAATTTTTGAAAAGTTTAAAAGAGATATTATCGAAGTTGGTGTAAAAATATTAATTGTTGATAATATCACCTTCCTTAATACTCAGACGACCCAAGATCAGCAAGCATCTCTTGATATAATGAGAAAGCTGGTAGAGTTAAAAAAAGAATATGGACTTAGCATCCTAGTGTTAGCACACACACCAAAACGATCCGATGAAATTCCAATTACAATATCAGACCTTTCAGGATCTAAGCAACTTTCCAACTTCGCGGATTCCGTTTTTGCAATTGGTAAAAGTTCTAAAGGTCCATCTAACAGATATATTAAGCAAGTTAAGCCTTCTCGTAGTTCAGAGTTGATCTATCACTCTGGGAACGTTCTTGAATTTGGAATTGACAAGGACGATTCGTTTTTACAGTTTATTGAAATTGGAACTGGTACAGAAAAAGAGAATCTTAATATCTCACAGGATGATCCAAAACTAATGGCACTTTCTCTTAAGAATTCTGATCCCACACTAAGTATTAGAAAAATTGCTCAAATGGTTGGAAAATCCAAATCAACAGTAGCAGAATGGCTTAAAGAGAGTCCTCATTGGAAAGATTATATAAGTAAAGAATTGGACACAATGGACACTGTGGACAAAACTAAAACTACAGGACACAATGGACACAGTGGACTCTGAGGACAACTTGGACAGTCTGGACTATGATTTCAGTCTTATATTTTACTTTATAAATCTGAAATATCGCAAAGTCTTGATAATGTAATAATTAAAAAATAATTAATAAAAATTGGACGGGTTTGTCCTGGTATAAGAAACGGACGGACAGATAATATCTGTTGTCCGTCCAGAATTGGAACCCTAAAGAAGAATTGTCCAAATTGTGTCCTTAATTTTTGCTAATCAGAAAAAAGAAAAAATATGAATTGCGAACAGGCTAAACAAATAAAAATAGTTGATTTTTTAAGCAGCACCGGAAGAAACCCAGCCCGGGTCTATGGTGATTATGCGTGGTATAACTCGCCTCTTCCATTCCGGAATGATAGTAATCCAAGCTTCAAAGTCAATATCTCAAAAAATATATGGATTGATGTTGCAACCGGCGAGGGTGGTAATATACTTGATCTGGTAATGGCAATGAATTCAACTAGTGTCACTGGCGCTTTAATGATCCTGCAAAAACCAGAACTATCAAAACACTCTTTTTCTTTTTCTGAAAAGCAAAAATCTCCTGGTATTAAAATCAATCACATTCAGCCGCTTCAAAACCGTGCATTAATTGAGTATGTGGAAAACCGTGGAATCCCTGCAGATATCGCTTCACGATACTTAATGGAAGCTTACTATAAGACCTATCCAGATCAAGAAAAGGCATTTTTTGCATTAGCTTTCAAAAATGACAAAGGAGGTCATGAGCTTAGAAATGGTAACAAAACGGCTAAACAACCCCAGGGATACAAAGTAAAAGCAACCCCAAACTATGTAACTACGATCCCAGGCAACAACAATACGCTAAATGTTTTTGAGGGCTTCATGGACTTTCTTTCTGCTATGGTCTATTTCAAAACTAAGAAGCCGGCCCATAAAACGATAATCCTAAACTCTGTTGTTAACTTGAATTACATTGAGTCACTTCTAAAATCAGCCCGAAAAATCAACTTATACCTTGACAATGATGATTCAGGCATTACAGCTGTTGAAAGGGTAAAAGAGCTCAATCCTAAAGTCACAAATTACTCAACTATCATATATCCTCAATACAAAGATTTTAATCAATTTTTAAACTCAAATGACTATGAAAACAAAAGAATTATCTAAAGAAAACCTGGTTAAGAAAAACATGTCAAAAGAATTAATTGACTTCTTGCACGATATCAACGAAGAAAGCTGTGGAGGTGTCAACTGCTATATTGACGAACTCGAAAAGGCTACTCATTTCTTTCTTTCGCATCTTTTCCTAGAGGATTTCGATGAATTTAAAGATAAGATCACGCACATACTAATTCAACTGGCACACACAAAAGATGCATTTGCTAAACTAAGAATGCCAGAACTAGATCCTAATAATTAACTAGTAAAACTATCGATTATGCAAAGAGTAACTCGTAAATCAAACAAGATTGTTCAAATTAGTGTAAGCACTCAAATTGCAGATTTTATAGAAATGATCAGTGATCCAGATTTTTCAGTTCTGGATGAACATATAGATTCGATTGCCGAAGTATTATTATTTCTTCTAGGAAATAAAGAAAATATCCCCGAAAAAGATATTGAAGCTATAGAAAGGTCAATGTCAAGCCTAGCCGGTTTAAGAAACGACTTCAAGAATATAAAACTCTCATTGCAGATCCAGTAACTAAAAACGTTCTGGTACTGCAGATTAACTTTTCTTTTTCAATTTGGCATGTATTCGAAGGTTGTCAAGAAACATGAATTAGCCAAAAGTCTTGGGTATTCACCCAGGACTTTCCGTAAGATATTAAATGGTGCTTTGCTGGAAGATCTCCAAAAAAGGGATTATAAAAAGGACAATAAATTTCTTACACCAAAGCAAGCAAATTTTGTTCTTAGAACATTAGGAGAACCAGAAGACAAGTACCAGATAATTATGAAACACGATTTAGCAAAAATAATGGATATTTCCCAAAGGACCCTTAGCTATTGGTTAAATGAAAAATACTTCAAAGAAATGAAAGAATTGGGATACAATAGAAAGCAAAAATTTATAACTCCATTACAGTTTAAATACCTTGATGAGAAGACATGCATTTTTTGAGAAAACTACATTTGTCTACTTTATCTGGCCACAAACGGAAGTAAACTGCAAGCCCATATGTTCAAGGTAGTATATTATTCAAAAAAAAGTTCTTTGAATACATTAAACGATTGAATGAATACATGTTTTTGTAAACATGTATAAATAGTGAATAGGGAATGTATACGTAATGTATTCTCAATGTATTCAATAGATTTTTTGCTTTTAACATTAAACAGAACGGCAAAGTGAAAACTGTAAACAAATACTCAAATTTTACTGGCGATGATTTAATAGATGCTGAAGCTAGACTAAACGAAGCAAAAGCGGTTTATGACGAATGGTATCCGAATATAATTCGTTGGCAAGCTGAAAAGGAAGGATGGGCCAGTAGAACAGGAAAATTTGATGCCTGGAATAGAATTGTGAAGGCAAAAGAAGACGCTCAAAAAGATTACGATTTTATTGTAAAAGCATTGGGTGAAGAGCAGGGGATTTCTTTGGTTGATAAAATTCAAGATGAGAGATTTGATCCTGATAGGAACTCTTTCCCCTGGACAAATGTTGGAATGGCCGTTGGCGCAGTTATTATTATCGTTATAATTTACAAAATAATATAGATATGGAACAGTCCCATTTTGAAAATTGGTTTTGCTCAGGGAAGCAACAGAGCTTAACAATGAATGAAGAAATGCTCAAAAAACAAAATGAGTTTCAAAGTTTCTTAGGTGCTGGAGGACAGGAACCTTTCATAGTAGGTATTGAAATAGTCGCAGATAATGTGCAACAAAACCGAAGGCTGGAAATGGATGAACATCCAAAGGCTGAAGTTATTGTTTATCAACCATTAATAAAGAGCAAATTAGAGTTTCCTTTCATAGTAGGTTTAGTAGTATTAATCGCATATTTTTTATTTAAATAGTTATGGTAAATATAGAAGGTTGGAAAAATATTCAAATTCGGGCGAAGCATGAATTGATGGAACTTTTTGATGATTCATACCAGCAATCAGGCTCAAATTCTAAGAGTGAATTTCTTAATATTCTTTTAGAAAATTATCTAAATCCGGACGAAGCCGGTTCGAAAAGAGCTGCTGAAATTGAAAAAGAAAAGAATGAGCTTTCTAAACAGCTACAAACAACAACCGAAGAAAGAGAGAAGTTTGAGAGTGAAAATACTGTTCTAACAGAACGGTTGAAACACTACGAAAATGAGTTTCTAACCAAAGCTTTCACCAAGAATAAAGGACAAACATTGAAATTCAGAAGTACGATGACTGGAAAAAGGATTGAAGTTACAATCAATGACCTGAAGGATACTTTCACTGCAATTATTCACTCAATACAAATATAGCTATGGCAATTTCACAAGCATTTAATCCATTTGAGCATGCAGTTGGAAGTAGCTCTAAAGGTTCCAATTGGATCATTATTCTGATCATAGTCGCAATGTTGGCCGGCATCGGCTATTATATATACAAAGATGTTTTGAATGAAAAAGTTACAATCAATTGAAATCTTTAACACTTGTTTGCTAACTACCTGGATAGTTTTATCCATACTCAAAGTAGGCAAACCGGCAAAAATTTCAATCATTATAGTTATCATGTCTTTTTATATAGGTCTCCCATATTTGCGGAGTTCATATAAAGAAAGAAAGGAGGTTCAGAAATAAAAAAAAATAAGTTTTGTAGGTTGTTTTATATTTAAATTGGTGAAATTTTGATTAAACTCTCTTTTTCATGTAACCCGTCTTATAGGCGGGTTATTTTTTATGCAGGAGGTTGCAGATTTTGCTATCAATTTGCTATCAATAAAAACAAGAAACCCTCTCAAAATAAGCGTTTGAGAGGGTTTCTTGTACCCGGGGCGGGAATCGAACCCGCACTCTGTTGCCAGAACTGGATTTTGAATCCAGCGCGTCTACCAATTCCGCCACCCGGGCGTGAATTGCGATGCAAAATTAATGGAAATTTCTATTTGGCAAAACAATTCAATAAAATTTTAAATCCGATTAAATATATTAGTCTAATAATCAGGACTGTTAAGCTCTAATTTCTTTAGAAAATATACCGAATTGAGAGTGCTCCACCATCACCCCAGAACCCAGTATGACCAATAATGTTCATCGCCGGTTTCCAATCTAAGCTCAAATTAATAGGTGCACCAGGTATGTTATATTCTAATCCCAGAACACCATCAATACCTATTACGGTGTATGTATTGTCATCATCAAACCAGTCATGTACCTGGTGGCCATCCCAAAAACCGATATGTCCACCAAAGCCGTAATACCAATACATTCCCGCAACGTTAAATGCAGGATTGTGGATTTCATATAATCCAGTGATATTAAAACCTCCCCAACGGGTAGATAAAATTCCTTCCAGTGCGGTTGATTCTCCAATAAAATGTTTCACTGTCAGTCCTTGTGCAAATCCACCACGAATACCAATACCCGTATTGTATTCCTGAGCATTTGAATAAGAGATAATTGTGATAAAAAGTAAAGTAGTAATGAATAATTTTTTCATGATTTAATGTTTTGTTTCTATTGCTATTAAACAGTATTCGCCGACTTTTATTGTTTTTGATAAGCATCAACTTGGGTGGCAAACACGTTAAAAGTGACAATTGCAATTATCATAAGAAAACCAAATCCCGCTAAAAACATATTTGCTTGCCTTAATTTTTATAATCACTGTTTTTGAGAAACACAAAAATAGCAGCTTTAAAGTGTTCTCAAAATATTTTATGTTAGTCTTAGGGGTTTTCTTTGGTGGAAGCATCTTATATTTTTAATAACTTAGCATGCATTCGATGTTGAATGCATTAAGCTTATGAAGAAACGCACTGATAAAGAACTTTATTTTGAATTAAAAGGTGGAGATGAACATGCTCTTGAAATTCTATTTCATAAATATTATGCTTCGCTTTGTTTGTATGCACTTCAGTTTTTAGAAGATGAAGAAAAAGCAGAGGAATTTGTTCAGGACATGTTTGTGAAAATATGGACAAAGAGGGAAGAGCTAAATATAGAAACTTCATTTAAGCAATATCTTTTACGATCGATTAAAAATCAGTGCATAAATTATATCCAGCACTTGAAAATCAGGCAGAAATATGCCCAGAAAGTAAAAGATGAACTAAAGCAAGAATCTGATAGTCCTTCTTTTTATATGGAGTTTGGTTTGGCAGAAAAAATTGAAAATAGTATTGATTCACTTCCTGAGAAAAGAAAAGCAATTTTTAAAATGAGCCGGGAAGATGGGTTAAAATATAGAGAGATTGCTGATAAATTAGGAATTTCTGTTAAAACGGTGGAGGTGCAGATGGGCTTGGCCTTGAAACAACTCCGCGAAATGCTGAAAGATTATCAGGATTACATGATTGATCTTTTTATCTTCTATAAAATAGGTTAGTTCGTTAAGGGTATTTTTAGAATCCGATGTCATATAAACAGATGAAAACAAATATAAATATCAGTCAGGAAGAATGGAATGTACTCGCCAAAAAGTATTTTGGGAATATGAGTGCAGAAGAAGAAAAGGTTTTTGACGAGGAGTTAAAAGCCTCCGCGAAAGATGCTGATCTGGCGGAAATTGAAAAAACCGTTGAGCAAATAGAGCTTCATTATAAACTGAATAAGTTTAACTCAGCAAAAGCATATAATAATATACAATCCAGATTGAATAATAAATCTGGCAAGGTGTTTGCATTGATGATGAACAAAGCATATTTATTGAGAATTGCTGCGGTGTTGTTGCTAGTTGCTATGGTAGGTTCAGTATGGTACTTTTCGGACTCACAGGCATTGATCAGTGCCAAATTATCTGAAGTTTCAGTTGATGATTTTGGTATCTCAAGGGTTGAGTTGCCTGATGGAACGACGGTTACTTTGAATCGAGAAACAAAGATTAACTATCCGGATGAATTTTCCCAGGATGTGCGAGAGGTGTATATAGAAGGAGAGGCTTTCTTTGAAGTTACTCCAAATCCGAAAAAGCCATTTATTATTCATGCTGGTGACGCTAGTATTGAAGTTCTTGGTACCAGTTTTAATGTGAATGCCTACCCTGAGAGTGAATTGGTTGAAGTTGTTGTTTCAACAGGAAAGGTGCAGGTATATAATGAACTGGATGAGCATTTGACTAAAAATAAGTTGATCCTTGATCCGGGCGATAAGGGGATCTTTGTAAATGCAAGTAAGGAGTTGTTAAAAATGACAAACGAGGATCCGAACTACATGGCTTGGAGGACTCATCACCTGATATTCAGGGAAACAAACCTGAATGAAGTTATTACTCAATTGAGTAAATTGTATAGAATTCAAATAGAAGTATCCGGTTTGAATTTAGAAGAGGTCAAATACTCTGGACATTTTGAGAACCAGTCTGTAGAATTTATTCTTGAAGTGATATCTCGTACTCTTGAAATAGAAGTGCTTAAAAGCAAAGAGGGCTATACGTTAAGGAAAGAATCTTAATTTTTAAAGGTTGAAGACATGAAGGCAAATAAGAAAATACAAGGCAGAGTTATATTTTATATAACGTTAGTATTGTTGTGTTTTGCTTTTTTGAATGGGCACTCCCAAGAAAAGCAGAGCAATCCTATATTAGATCAGAATATTAGTATTTATGCAGAAAATGAGTCACTTGCAGATGTGATTGAGAGAATTTGTGGGTATTATAATCTCGATTATTCATATAATTCGAAGTTAGTTGAAGGAAAAGAGATTAGTCTGAATATCTCCAATAAACCAATGCGATTTATTCTTGATAAACTCATGAAAGACTATTTTCTAATTTTTGAGATTGAGGATAATATTCTGGTTGTGCGCGATTACGTCCCATTGTCTGAAAGTGTCAATTATGAAGATGAAGTCAAGTTTCATCCAAGTTTAAATCGATTTGAATTGGAGGACAAACGGAATAAGTCAGTCACTATTGATTTTAAATCAGCTAGTAACTTGATTATTATTCCTGTGATAGTGAATGATTCCGATACGCTTAACTTTATTTTAGACACCGGGGTGCGGTATCCAATTATTACAGAGTTGCCGTTTGTAAATAAATTGAATTTGAATTTTATGCAACCTGTAAGTATTAATGGGTTGGGTGATGGAGAATCACTCACTGCCTATCGTTCAGGAAACAATACCATTAAAATTGATGGGTTGATTGCTTATAATCAGGAAATCCAAATGGTTATCAATGATAATTTCCAGATTTCACAAATTCTTGGATTGCCTGTTCATGGGTTAATTGGATTTGATTTGTTTAAGGACTTTGTTGTAGAGATTGACTATTTTGGTAATAAGATTACTCTCACAAAACCAGAATATTACAATAATAAGGTGAGGAACAAGGACATTGTAATGCCTCTCCATTTTGAGCATAACAAACCTTACGTTCGAACTACAATCATGACAGATAAGAATGAGGAGGTGCCTGTAAAATTGTTGGTTGACACGGGGGCTAGTGATGCAATTTGGTTATCTACTTTATCTGATGAAAGAATTGGATTGCCGGAAAATCATATAGAAACATTTCTGGGTCGGGGATTGAATGGTGATCTTTTTGGTAAAAAGGGGCGGATAGGCGGAATATGGGTTGGTCCATTGGTTTTATACGAGCCGATTGTAGCTTTTCCTGAGGATGAGATGATCGAACAACTAATTACTACAAACGACCGTAACGGAACATTGGGTGCAGAAGTTTTGCGACGTTTCTTTGTAACCATTGACTATCCGAATAAGCAAATGAAGCTTCGCCCGACTAGTAAAGTTAAAGAGGATTTTAACTATAATATGAGTGGTTTGGATGTAAGCAATCCGATGCCGGGATTACCAATATTTACGATCGACAAGGTTCGGAAAAATTCTCCGGGATATATGGCTGGGTTAATGGAAAATGATCAAATTCTTTCTGTGAATAATGCTCATCATAAGTCGCTGTCTTTGAATGATATTAATTTGATATTTCAAAGTAAGGAAGATCGAAAAATTAATATGAAGGTGTTAAGGAATGGTGAGGAAATAAAAACCAGTTTCCAACTTAAAAAAGTTTTCTGATGCCAAAATTTCTCTATCTTATTAGGATGTTGGTTCTGTGTTTTCCAATTTATTGTACAGCACAAAACGAGCCAACATCTATATTGGATAAAGAATTAAGTATTACAACAAATGATCAACCATTAGTTAAAATTCTGGACAAAATATCTTCAGAAACCCGCCTTTATTTCTCGTATGATCCAGTCGCTATAAATGTGAAAGAACTAGTTAGTGTTCATTATGAAAATTGGACTGTGAATGCGATTTTGATTGATCTTTTTCGAGGGAAATATGATTTTCAGGTACTCCAAAATCAGGTTATCATTACCCGTTTGCGAGCAGGTACTGTCTCTGTAAGTTCTGTTGATACTGTTAAAGTTGAGCAGTTCGTGAAGCTATCAGGTCATGTGCGTGATGAGCTTGAAAAACAAAGTATTCCATATGCAAGTGTTTCAATTTTGGGTCGATCGTTTGGGACGATTACAAATATTGATGGTGATTTTGAAATTAAAATTCCCAGCTCTCTAAAAAATGACACGTTGTGCATTTCGTGCATGGGATATGCACAGGAGTATTTAAAGATTGATACTTTAACAACCAATATTCTTGAAATTGATTTGAAGCCTATTGATATTCGGTTGAGTGAGATAAAAGTAACAGCTGTAAAGGCATTGGATTTAATTGATAAATTGTTGGATAACAGGAAAAATAACTATCCTGGAGATCCGTATTTAATGACCGCTTTTTATCGCGAAGTTCTACTGCAGGATGGTGAGTATATGAATGTTTCCGAAGCTGTTATGAAGATTTTAAAGGCATCGTATCTTAATTCGTTTCGTGAAGATAGGATCAAATTTTTAAAAGGCAGAAAGAGTCCGGATGTTTCCCCTTTTAAGTACGTAGAATTTAAAATGCAAGGAGGGCCCTATTACATTACCAAGCTCGATGTAATTAAAACGATGGACACCTTTTTAGACGAAGCGTACCGTAATATGTACGATTATCGAACCGACGAATTGATTGAATACCTTGGAAGGCCTACTTATGTTATTAGTTTTAAGCCACATGGTAAAATGGATTTCCTTAGCTACGAAGGAAAGCTGTTTATTGATAGAGAGTCTTATGCATTGGTTCATGCGGAATTTGAGTTAGGCAATGATGGATTGAAATCTGCCAGAAGATCCTTAATCCGTAAAAAGCCGAAGGATTTTAAGGTTCGTCCTATTGACTTGAAATACCAGGTTACTTACAAAATGAGTGACGGTAAATGGCAACTTAATACAGCACAAACTTCTGTTAAATTTAAAGTCAGAAGTAAAAAAGATAAAATCAATTCCATTTTTCACAGTGTATCCGATTTATTAATTACTCAGAATGAAGTGACTGAATTAAGACGATTTAATCATGATGAAACAATTAATTCAACAGATATTTTTACGGAGATGATAATTGATTATGATGAAGAATTTTGGGGACAATTTAATACGATAAAACCAAATGAGAACCTGCGAAATGCAATAAGCTCCAATAAATCGGGTAAAGAATCTGAATCTAATCAACTACATAATTCTAAAGATTATATAACCAAAAACCCCTAAAACCATGAAAACAATAGTTGTTTCTTTTATTTTATTGGTGGCAGTTCTAGCTGCAATGTCTCAGGAAGAAAAATTTGAAAAGACGATTTCCCAGCTTAATACTTATTATAAGTATTATCCCGGGGAGAAAGTCTATTTAAAAACAAATAAGGATATTTTTAAGCCAGGCGAATCAGTTTGGTTTAGTGCAGTAGTAAAACTTTATACAAGTTCTGTTAGAAATAATCTATCCAATACGCTGACGGTTCGGCTATACGATGAAAGTGGGATACTTATCTTATCTGATAAATTTAAGATTGATCAGGGGAGAGCAGCCGGTGATTTTACCTTACCTGCTAAAATTGAGTCAGGAAAGTACTTTCTGGCTGCATTTACCAATATTGTGAGAGACGAAAATGATGCGAATCTAAAAATGATATATATCGATCACATGGATAGCGAGGCGGTTCAGGTCGATACCATTTCTATACCCAAAAATTTGGTGGCAGGAAGAATAAATGTATTGAAATATCAGCTCAGTGAGATATCCGGAAGTCCATATAAATCCAATCGGGTTAATTTTGAGTTTCGTGAAGGCAAGGAAGTCATAGATGAAGGGAAAGTGAAAACCGAAAGTGATGGAAGTTTATTGCTTGAGGTAAATGTTCCCGATAAATCGTTTGATCAGCCAATTGCCCTAAAGTTGTTTGATAAGGCAGGTCATTTAAATTATCGAAAATCATTTCACGTAAATACTCAAAAGCTTCTTCTTAATTTTTTTGCGGAAAGTGGAAATTTTGTGGCCGGTTCTTCTATGATTGGATATAAGGTTACGGATGAATCTGGTAATCTTATTGAGATTAAGGGTGAAATTGTGGATGAGGCTGGAATAGCTATTACACAGGTACATACATTGATTCCGGGTTATGGAATCATTCCTATCAAGACAAAAAGTTCTGAAAAATATAAATTCAAAATCACTAGTGAATTGGGACATGGTCAGTTGTTTGATTTGCCATCATTTAGTGAAAGTGGATTATTAATGTCTTTGCAAAAAATTGGAAGCGACTTTGTTCAACTAGGCCTGAATTTTAATGATCAAGATGAGCATCATGTCTATGTGATGTTGAGCAAGGGTAGTGAGGTAATGTGGATGTCTGATATGCTCATCAAAGAAGGAATAGTGGCAAAAATTCCCAAGGAAAACTTTCAGCAGGGATTGGCAATGCTTTCTGCTTTTGATGAAAAAGGTGATCTTTTAGGGAGACGCTTGGTATTTGCTGATGTAGACACAGCAATAAATGTCGGAATTAAAGTTTCTGATGAAGAAGTTACAGCAGGAAACCCATTCATGCTAAAAGTTGAATTAAAGGATCAAAATGGAGAGAAACTAAATGGGAAAGTAAACACTGCGATTAGCATTAAAGATGATTTACTTCCTGAATTTGACGACTTTACTTCCTGTTTCATAATAAACTCAGAATTGGAGCATAATATGCCAATTGCTGAATTAATGGATAAAGAATCAATTTTTGAAAGTTCGTTCAATTATTTATTGATCGCGAATAGTTTTAAAAACTTTTGTTGGGATGATATATTGAATTTTACTCCTGAAGATTTAGGGAAATACAAAAACGGTATAAAAGGATATGTTTTTGATACCAATAATAATCCGGTTTCTAATGCAAAAGTGAGCTTGGTCAATAGTACAAATATGCAAATGCTGACCCAATCGACTAACGATAAGGGGGTATTCTTCTTTTCAGGTCTTGAACCCAAAGATGCAAACGATTATGTGATTAAGGCAATAGATGAGAATGGACGAGAAGATTTGGATATTGAACTGGAAAAGAGTTTTGATGAGAAGTTATCGTTGTTGGTTGAGCAGTTTGCAGTGCAAGTTTCATTCAGGGAGCAACCTAAATTTGATAAGGCATTTTTTGAAAATAATGCTGATTTGTTTACCAAGTATAATAAGGCTGTTGCTGGAAAAAACAATGAACCCAGGTATAAGGCCTACCTGCAAACAGCAACTTCAATTGTTGATGTAATAAAAATGATTAAACCCTGTGATGTTGGAGCAGGTGGAATTCTTTTTGCCGGCTCAAGAAATTCAATTAACGCACAAGGGGCAGCGTTAATTGTCATTGATGGGCAGCAAATGGGAACTTCAATAGCAGCTTTGAATACCATATCTCCAGTAGATGTTGAAAGTATTGAGATATCAACTAATCCTGTCGATATTCAGCGATTCACCGGGTTAAACTCTGTGGGCGTAATTGAAATTAAAACGAAGCGGGGAGAAAATTTGAATGTTGAAAGTTCTGAGCCAAATCCACATAAATATGAAAATGGGTTACGTGTGCCAAATGATTTTATGATGATACGGGCAGGGGCAGAAAATCAAAAACTTACATCGCTTTATTGGAGTCCGACAACAACAATAAAGTCTGCTGAAGAAATGAGTATTGAAATTCCTACAGGTGAGGTGATTGGTGATTTTGTGATTGAAGTAGAGGCAATTGACGAACAAGGCAGAATAGGAAAGGCTACTAAAACAATTCGGGTAACCAACTAAGAGAATGATAAACTAGCGTTTGATCCCGATGATTGTCATTGGGATTAAACTATTTTTTCAAGCAACTTTTCCATTGATATTCCTTCATTTTTCAATGACTGGTTTAGCCTGAAAATCTGAGTCGAGATTGTGTCAATATCATGCTTACAGCCAACAAGCAATTGATCTAGTGCGTCACAAAGATTCTCTGAAATAATACCTTCCCAAGAGGTTGTTGTAATCATTCCTTTTCTAACCTCAAAAGAAAATTCAATAGAGCCAGTTTTTGTTTCAATAAAGTTGGAATAAGAATATTTTGGAGAATAGCCATAAATCCATTCCCAGGTTGAATATTTTTCCTTCTCCAGTTTTTTTATTTCTGTTTGATCGGATTCTGAGAAATTATATTCTTTTGCGTCTTTGTACTGAGATTTTATTCCTTGAAAGATGAAGCTTGCGAATTCATCAATAGTCATCTCATCAGATAAATATTCTGAGATATTAGTAACCTCGCTTCTGTTTGATTGAACAGACTTGTCTGTGAATCTGGATAAATCAACTTTTAAAGCTTTTTTTAAATGCTCCAATTTGCTGTCAAACAAAAGTGTGCCGTGGTGCAAGACTCGTTTTTTGAAAACATGTTCCGCATTACCGGAGATTTTTTTTCCATCTATCAAAAGGTCATTTCGTCCTGAAGTGTAAGCATCAATTCCAAGTTCTTTGAGCACTGTAACTATTGGCTGAGTAAACGATTTGAAGTTCACCTGATCAATTTGATCCACTGTTTTTATAAATGTAAAGTTGAGATTACCGGAATCGTGAAAAACGGTGCCACCTCCTGAAATTCGACGGGCAACATTTATTTGACTATTCTTCACAAATGAGTGGTTTATTTCTGCTAAGGCATTTTGATGTTTGCCAACTACAATGGACGACTCACTTTGCCAAATCATAAAGATATCTTCATTGAAGTTCTTTAAAAGATATTCTTCTGCTGCCAGATTGAAATAGGGATTCATACCCTTGTGATGGATGCAAATAACGCTCATTCAACAAAAATAGTTAAAACTCAAGAATGATTCCGATAGTGGGCAATACATTTCCAGATGTGTTTTCAACCCGTTTAAGTGAATATCTGGTTCCATCATCAATCGTGATGAAATTTCCATTTGCATCTTCTTCTCTTACCAAAATATCCTGATCCTGATTCAGGAAGTTGTAAAGGTTTTGAATGTCAATATAGAATTTTGCTGTAATCTTATTCAAGTAGTAGGCTTTATCAATCCTTACATCTAATTGATGGAAGGCGTCAAAACGTTTTGAATTTAGTTGTTTTGGATCATGAAAAGGGCCGTTGTTCAGGTTCCAGGCTTCAACGATTGATGATCGTTCCAAATCGTAAGGTGTGTATGGAAGTCCGCCAACAAATCGCCATCGGGCACCAATACGCCAATCTTTTTTCAATTTCTTAGTCGTCGTCAGAACCAATAAATGTTTGCTGTCCCAGCTTGATGCCTTTAGATTTCCGTTATTGTCTTCAAATTCGCTTCTGACCAATGTGTATGAAAGGTTGAAATTGAATTTATTGGATGCGTTTATTCGTGTTTGAAACTCCATCCCATAGGCATGTCCTTTTGAAATTGAGCTAACTTCTTCGTTGCCTACAACACCAAAATCAGCACCCAGATTAGCCAGACTAATTGAGTCTTCGACAGAATAAGGATAGTGGTTGTATTTCTTCAGAAATCCTTCTAGTGTAAATTCCACATTATTTACCGGTTGAAATTCGATTCCAGCAATCAAATGATCAGCCTGAATATATTTCAATCCGTTTGATTTATTAATCAGTTTTCCATCTTTTTTAAATCCCAGAGCAGTGTATGGTGGTAGTTGAAAATAGCGGCCTGAATTGAAATTTAAGCTCCACTTATCAGTTAACAGGTAGGAGGCAGAAAACCGGGGAGACGCTTGTTCAAAAATGTTTTTCATGCTCGAAGAATAATTGTTGGCATCTAATCGAATCCCTAACGAAAGGCTTAGGCGGTCCTCAAAAAAATCATGGCTGAACTGACCGAATAGTCCCCATTTAAACAGGTTTAATTCGGTATTGTAATTGATATCCAGAACTCCTTGTTCGTAATACCGTCTTTGCTGTGTGAAATTCGTATATCTCACAAAGTCTGCATTTGCTCCAAAGTTTAATTTAAAATCAGAAAGTCTTGTGGTACTTTCAAAACGGATTTTATTTTCAATTTCTTCCGAACGGTAATCAAGGGTCTTGTTGGCTTCCGTGCTATCGTCGTTATCCAAATACTTGAAAGCCGAATTGTTTAAATGATTTCGACTAATCACAAGAGTTTGATAGCCATTATCTCTGTAGTGTTTATAAACCATTCCGACTGTGTAGGTCCATTGTTCATTGTGTGGAATGGATGCTAAAATACTCTTTTGTTGGTCATCCGGATCTTTAATATCGAGGTTGAGGGCAAAGTCATCAATGGCTCCAAGTCCAACAAAAGACAGTTCGTTTCTTGCATCCAGTTTGGTGCGGAGTTTAAACTGAAGATCGTTAAACGTTGGAAGAAACGGAAGTTCAAAAAGGCTGAATAAGAATTGCAAGTATGAGCGTCTGGCAGAAAGAATGAAGGTTGTATTCTCTCCAATTGGGCCATCAAATGTTCCGGTAATTTCAGACGCACCTACGGAAGTTCGAAATCTCAGTTTATCACTATTCCCATCAACTTGCGAAAATTCGAATATCCCACTTAAGGCATTTCCCCGATTGGTAGGGAAAGCACCTGAATAATAATTTACTTCCCGAAGTAAGTCTGCATTGATAATTCCAACTGCCCCTCCGGATGCTCCTTGAGTCGCAAAATGATTGATGTTTGGAACTTCAACGCCATCTAAAAAGAAACGACTTTCAGATGGACCACCTCCACGAATGATGATATCATTTCTAAAAGATGGGGAACTTTGTACACCGGGGAAGGACTGGATCACCTTGGAAATATCACGGTTTGCACCAGGACTATTTTCAATTTCTGATATTCCAATATTTTTTAAGGAAAGCGGACTTTCAACAGTTTTTCGAAATGGAGAGGCTATGACTTGTACTTCTTCCAATTGCTGGTTGGTTTTTTCCAGTTTAATATCGATATAGGTTGGTTTGTAGTTATTAATCTCCATTTCGGGGCTGATCGTCGATTTATAACCGATAAAAGAAACTTCCAATCGGATGAATCCAGGATTCAAGCCTGAAAGTTGAAACTCACCATTGTCTCCAGTGATCGTCCCAATCGTTGTTCCGGATACAACCACATTTACAAAAGGTAATCCGCTATTGTTCAGTTCGTCGATTACTTTTCCTTTCACCACCGCTTTTTGACTGAAAGCAATGTTATTCAGAAAGCAGAATGAAATAATGAGAATGAGTTTTATAGAGTGTTTCATATTCAATGGGCTGATATTATCAATTCTCCTGCTATTTTTGCGTAAATTTATTATTTAACTTCTGATTGTTTAGCTATGCAGGCATTATCCTTAAACAAAAAATAAGGGCAGTTGTTCTAAACTATTTTTAGAAAAAAAGAGTAAAACATATGAGAGTCGTTCTTCAGCGTGTTCGCAAAGCATCTGTGTCAATTGAAGGGAAAATTAAATCTGCAATCGAACAAGGTTTATTAATTCTGTTGGGAATTGAGGATGCTGACGAAAAAGATGATATTGACTGGTTGGTGAAAAAAATCAGTCAGCTTCGGATTTTTGATGATGAGGATGGAGTGATGAATCGGTCGGTACTGGATGTTGATGGAAATGTGCTAGTGGTAAGCCAGTTTACCTTGCATGCAAGCACTAAAAAAGGAAACAGGCCATCATATATTCGGGCATCGAAACCCGATTTTGCCATTCCAATGTATGAACAATTTGTCGTGAGTTTATCTTCCGTTTTAGGAAAAGAAGTTGGTACTGGAGAGTTTGGAGCAATGATGGATGTTGAATTAATTAATGATGGACCGGTGACTATTATCATCGATTCAAAAAATAAGGACTTTTAGTATGACTGAAATACGAATTTCGGAAGCGCAGCGAATGGTTGATGAGTGGGTTCAAACAATTGGAGTACGCTATTTTAGTGAGTTAACCAATATGACTATTTTAACGGAAGAGGTTGGCGAATTGGCCCGGATAATGGCGAGAACCTATGGTGATCAGTCATTTAAAAAATCAGATGAGAAATATAATCTGGCTGATGAAATGGCAGATGTACTTTGGGTGTTAATTTGCCTTGCCAATCAAACAGGAGTTGATTTAAATGAAGCTTTCCTCCGTAATATGGAAAAGAAAACCAGACGGGACCAAAACCGTCATCAAAATAATCCAAAACTAAAATAATCAGTCATGGATATTCAGGATAAAATTTCGGGAATACAGGAAAAATTAAGTGAAAATAATAATCGGGAAATGAAACAATTGGCTTTTTCCTGTATTGATTTGACTACGCTAAATGTAACTGATACAAAGTCTCATGTGAAAGCGTTTACCGAAAGGGTCAATGATTTTTCAAACGATTATCCCAATTTGCCCAATGTCGCTTCTATTTGTGTATATCCTAATATGTCAAGATCAGTGAAGGAGAATTTACTAGATGATCGGGTGAATATCACTGCTGTTTCGGGCTGTTTCCCAACTTCAATGAGTTTCATAGAAATGAAAGTGAAGGAAGCAAGGATGGCGGTTGATCAGGGAGCCAATGAAATTGATATTGTATTGCCACTTTGGGCTTTTTTGGATGGAGATGACATGACTTGTCGGGAAGAAATATCGAGTATAAAAGATGCAATTGGGGAAACACATTTGAAAGTTATTTTGGAAACCGGTGCGTTAGCTACTAACGAGAAAATTTACAATGCATCAATGTTAGCAATGGAATCTGGTGCAGATTTTATAAAGACATCTACCGGGAAAATGAATCCCGCTGCAACTCCTGAAGCTGCCATCGTGATGTGTATGGCTATAAAAGATTATTGGATAAAAACCGGTAAGCAGATAGGATTTAAACCAGCAGGGGGAATTTCAACCACCGATGATGCTTTACTTTATTTAATGATTGTTGAAGATATTTTGGGAAATGATTGGATGAATCCTGAATTATTTCGCATTGGTGCCAGCCGATTAGCAAACAGTTTATTGAGTGATTTAGTGGGGGAAGAGTTAAAATATTTTTAGAAATTGACAGATGATTACTTCTTTCGGGTGGTTACATAATTAACCAGTTCCACCAGTGAATTTCTTGAATCAGATTCAGGAAGTTGCATGATTTTGGTTAACGCCCTGTCTTTATAAAAATTCATTTGTTCTTTGGCATAGTCAAGGCCACCACGATCAACAACCAAATTCACCAATTCCTGTACTTTGGCGGTATTTTTATTTTTCCGCTTAACCTGCCTCAAAATTCTGCGCTTTTCTTTTTCATCAGATTTGCTGAGAACGTATAATAATGGGAGTGTAATTTTCTTTTCCTTGATGTCGTTTCCGGTAGGTTTACCAAGTAATCCTTTTGCCTGGTAATCAAAAATATCATCTTTAATTTGGAAAGCGATGCCAACATCCAAGCCAATTTGAAACATTTGCTCCACCATTTCCTGGTCCTCGGTGACTGATGCAGCTCCAATTGCCATGCTGGTGGCGATCAATGAGGCTGTTTTCTTTTGGATAATTTCAAAATAGGTGTCAAAATCAATATCCAACTTCCGGCTCTTGCGCATTTGAAGAATTTCACCTTCACTCATGTCTTTCACCGATCGGCTGATTAGCTGCAGAAAGCTGTATTTATTATTATCTAGGTTAAGCAATAAACCTTTTGCCAAGATGTAGTCACCAACTAAAACAGCCAGCTTATTTTTCCATAGTGCATTGATTGAAAAACTACCTCGTCTTTCATACGATTCATCCACTACATCGTCATGAACCAAGGTTGCAGTATGCAATAGTTCAATGGAGGATGCTGCCATGTAACTGGTTTCGTTAAATTCGCCACACATTTTGGCTGTTAAAAACACAAACATGGGGCGCATCTGCTTGCCTTTTTTTCTTAAAATGTAGTTGATTATCAGGGATAGCAACGGGATATCACTTTGAATAGTTTTCTTGAAATAATTCTCAAACTCTTTCAATTCATCCTTAATTGGTGCTTTGATGATATCCGTTGAAGTCATTTGTCCTTTTTTTGAACGGCTCAAAATTAATAATTTATCTGAGTTTTATCTCGACTATTAGATAAGGATTCAAATAGAATACATTATTTTTGGCTTTATTTTGAACGATTTGAAATAATGTTCAAATGAATTAAACTTCAATTAAATACTTTTAGAAAAAAGTAAATAGTTATATATTTGCATTTGTAAAAGATTCGAAAAAATGATACAAATACAGGAACTTGATGCCGATCGGCTTGAAATGGCAGCCAATATGTTGAAAGCTATTGCACATCCAATGAGGATTGCAATTTTGAAACATTTAGAAGGAGGTAAGAAATTAACCGTAACTGAAATTCACGAACTTCTTGGCATTGAGCAATCTACCACTTCTCATCACCTTGGAATTTTGAAAGACAAGGGAGTACTTTGTTCCCGACGTGAAGGGAAGAATACTTTTTATTATATGAAGCACGATATGTTAAGTCAGATTGTTGAGTGTCTTCATCGTTGTACTTGTGAATAATATATTCGATCAAATATTTTAAGCCGGTAAATTTTTACCGGCTTTTTTCATTTATTGACCTCAAGTTTTTATAATTTCGGTTTCTTAATACAATCAAATGACGAAAATTAGAGTAACAAAACAGTTCAGTTTTGAAATGTCTCATGCCCTGATGAATTATGATGGTTTATGCCGGAATATTCACGGACATTCATATAAATTGCAGGTAACTGTTATTGGAGAACCCATGTTGCAGTCGGGAAATCCAAAAGACGGGATGGTAATTGATTTTAGTATTCTGAAGAAAGTGATAAAAGATAAGCTGATTGAGCCATTGGATCATTCGTTGATGATAAATAATTTATCGGCACATGAAAAATTGGTTGAACTCGGAGAACTATATGATCGGCATCATATTGTAAATTTTCAACCAACTTCCGAAAACCTGGTTATTTATATTGCGCAAAAGTTAAAAGATATTTTGCCTGAACACCTCGATCTTTGTAGTGTTCGTTTATATGAAACCAGTAATTCTTTTGCAGAATGGTTTGCATCAGATAATACTTAAAAAAACATCATGCCTGAACAAAACAAAAATAACAACCGTCTTTTTTTATTAGATGCATATGCATTGATTTATCGATCATACTTTGCATTTATCCGTAATCCCAGATTTAACTCGAAGGGGTTAAATACTTCGGCAATGCTGGGCTTTACAAATACATTGGAGCAGCTGTTAAATAAAGAGAATCCTACACATATAGCAGTTGTTTTTGATGTGCATGCGCCAACTTTCAGGCATGAAATGTATAAAGAATACAAAGCTCATCGGGAAGAAATGCCGGAAGATTTAAGAACGGCAATTCCATGGGTTCGAAAAATTATTGAAGCATATAACATCCCTATCATAGAGAAGGAAGGTTTTGAAGCTGATGATGTGATTGGGACCTTGGCGAAGAAAGGCGAAAAAGAAGGATACCAAGTATTCATGATGACCCCGGATAAAGATTATGCCCAGTTGGTTTCAGAAAATATATTCATGTATAAACCGGGAAGAGGATCGGATGAGGCGCAAATTTGGGGGATCGATGAAGTAAAGGAAAATTTCATGGTTGATGATCCGGACCAGGTTATTGATGTGTTGGGATTAATGGGAGATACTGCAGATAATATACCCGGTTGTCCGGGGATTGGTCCTAAAACAGCCATGAAGTTGATTTCAAAATACAAGACTGTTGAGGGGCTTTATCAGCATATTGATGAGTTAAAAGGGAAACAGAAGGAGAATCTCGTGGCTCATGAAGAACAAGTTCGACTTTCACGAAAGTTGGTGGAGATTATACAGGATGTTCCAGTTGAATTTGATGAGAAGTCATTAACCAAGGATGATGCAGATACTGAAAAACTCAAAGAAATCTTCATTGAGTTGGAGTTTCGTTCCATGGTGCAAAAGTTAGGTGCCGCTTCCAGCAAATCAGCAGCACCTTCTGATGCAAGTTTTGAGCAGGGAACACTTTTTGGCGGAGCCGTAGAAGAGCAGCAGATAAGAAAAGATCTGATAAATATTGAAAATACACCTCACCAATATTTTTTGGTGGAGAATGCTATGCAGCGGGCAAGTTTACGTGCTGAGTTGTCTATCCAGCCAGAGTTTTGTTTTGATACGGAAACCACCGGTCTTGATCCACATAGTTCAGAGATTGTTTGCATGTCTTTTTCATTTAAAAAGCATGAGGCCTACTGTGTTCTTGTGCCTAAAGAATGGGATGCAGCAAAAAAGGTAATCGAGGAATTCCGATTGATTTTTGAAGATGAAAAGATTCAAAAAATTGGTCAAAACATCAAATATGATATGCTGATGCTGATGCAGTATGGGGTGGAAGTTAGAGGTCCTGTGTACGATACAATGATTGCTCATTATCTCATTCAGCCAGAATTGCGACACAACCTGGATTATTTGTGCGAGACTTATTTGGGCTATCAAAAGGTGGAAACCACCACGTTGATTGGCAAGAAAGGCAGGAGTCAAATTACAATGCGGCAGGTTCCGGTTGAAAAGCTGAATGAGTATGCCTGCGAAGATGCAGATCTTACCTTGCAATTAAAAGAAGCCATTGACCCGGAATTGGATAAGAGTGGAGTTCGCAAAGTTTTTGAAGAAATTGAGATGCCATTGATTCCTGTATTGGCAGATATGGAAATGGCTGGTGTAAGTTTAAATACCAGAGATCTCGATGATTATGCAGAGAAATTACGGCATCAGTTGATTGATCTTGAACAAGAAATAAAAGATCTGGCAGGTGAGGATTTCAATATTTCATCTCCAAAACAAATGGGGCCAATTTTATTTGAAAAATTGAAAATTGACACCAAAGCCAAGAAAACAAAAACCAAGCAATATTCAACTTCCGAAGATGTCTTAATAAAGTTGGTTGATAAGCATCCGATTGTTGGTAAGATCTTGGAATTTCGTGGTTTGAAAAAATTGCTTTCAACCTATGTTGAGGCTCTTCCAAAACTGATTAATAGTAAAACCAATAAAATACATACCAGTTACAATCAGGCGATTGCTGCAACCGGACGATTGAGTTCAACGAATCCAAACTTGCAAAATATTCCAATCCGTGATGAAAATGGTCGCGAGATTAGAAAGGCATTTACTGCTTCGGATGAAAATCATATGTTTGTTTCTGCTGACTATTCTCAAATAGAATTGCGGATTATGGCAGCACTTAGTAAAGATGAGTCGATGATTCAGGCTTTTCAAAATAATGAGGATATCCACTCAATAACAGCGTCAAAGATTTATAAGATTCCACTTTCTGAAGTGAGTTCAGATATGAGGAGAAAAGCCAAAACAGCCAACTTCGGAATTATTTATGGTATTTCAGCTTTTGGTTTGTCTGAACGATTGAATATTTCACGCACCGAAGCGAAGCAATTAATTGATGGCTATTTTGAAAACTTTCCGCAAGTGAAAGCATACATGGATGAAAGCATTAAAGTTGCTCGGGACAAAGGTTTTGTGGAAACAATCAAAGGGAGGCGAAGGTATTTAGGGGATATTAATTCGGCCAATGGGGTGGTGAGAGGTGTAGCTGAACGAAACGCTATTAACGCACCTATTCAGGGGAGTGCTGCAGACATTATTAAACTGGCGATGATTAACATTTGGAAAGAACTGAAAAAAGAAAAACTGCAGGCCAAAATGACGCTCCAGGTGCATGATGAATTGAACTTTGATGTACCGAAGAATGAGATATCAAAGGTCGAGAAGATTGTTAAAGAGCAGATGGAAAATGCGTTGGATATTGGTATTCCGTTGACTGTTGAATTAAATACAGCTTCAAATTGGTTGGAGGCGCACTAGGATTCAGATTGAAATATTTGTTGAACATTAATTGAATACTGGTTGATGTTTTTTGTTTTCTTGATGATTTTTAAGGCCTTTCTGGGCTGTGAAAAACTTTCAGAGAAATAGATCCAAAACTGTTGCATTTTATTTAGTACATGACCACCGGTATCTAAACTATCGGAGTAATGCTTAAATAAAAGATTGTGAAATTTTAAAAGACGATCATATTTTTCTGACTCGTTTACATTGACATTGTTAATTTGCTCAGGTAGAAATGGATTCATGAGAATACCTCTACCAAGCATCCATTCATTTTGTTCAGGAAATTTCTGTTTTAGCCGTTTAAAATCATCCAGCTCAAAAATGTCACCATTATAAACTATTGGATGATTGCAGGCTGCCTTAAATTCCTCAAAGACGTTCATATCAGCTTTCCCTTTGTACATTTGCTTGGCCGTTCTGGGATGAAAAATAACTTTCTCAAATGGAAAACTGTTGATTAGATCTATGCGGTCAAAACAAGTTGTAGGCTCGTTTAGTCCAGATCTCAGTTTGATGGAAATTTTGAATGAACTGTCGCTAAAAAGCATATCCAAAACAGCTTCCAATTCTTTTGTATTTTCCAGCAAACCTGTGCCTCTGCCTTTTTTTGTTGCCATGGAGTAGGGACACCCCAGATTTAGATTAATCTCTTTGTATTCATTTGATTTGATGATGGTCATTAGTTGCCCGAGTTCATCCGTGTTGGCTACCAAAACCTGCGGAATAACAGGAATATTCTGGTTGTTGATTTTGGATGTATCTTTTAATTGTGAATTTCTGACCTTCCTGCCAGGTCCAATCGATAAGTATGGGATGTAGTAGTAATCAATAGAATTCCAGAACTGATGAAAACAACTTCGATAGCTATAATCGGTGAAGCCCTGCAAAGGTGCCAGATGGATGATTTCCTTTTTAGACATAATTCAAATGATATGTGCAAAAAATGTGCATACAAAGTTAGCATTCAACTTATTTTAACGATGGGAAATACTTACTTTTGTTCGGAGAAAAACCTGCTAAATGAGAGAGACGACCATTCAAAACGACACTATCCTAAAACAACTGGATCAAGCTGTTGATTTGAAGGGGGTTAATGAACTTCAGGTTGGCAGGAAACTTTTGGAGCCTTCAAAAATAAGAATGGTAGATTCAATCAGCAGGAGAGATTCTTTGAAAGAGAATGTTGTGAAGCAAGCTGTCGATAGAAAGAAGGTGACAATGGGAGACGTCAATCAATCAACAGATACTTTCAGTATGGATTCAGTGGCGCGGATTGAGCCACAGGCATTGGACAAAATGGTTACTGAGATTATCGCCAAAGAGGAAATAATTTTACCTGAAAAAAAGATTGAACGGAGTCGGCCAGATTGGGCAGTTGGGATTTTCATTTTAGTCTTTATCATTTTTGCCTCGGTCAGGATATTCTTTAACAAGTATCTGAATCAACTATTTTATGCGACCATTAATTACAGTACTGCTTCCCGGCTTTTTCGGGAGAAGACCCTGAACCTTACGCATGCTGCATTTCGTTTGGATATCCTTTTTATGATCGTTTTTAGCTTGTTTTTATTTCAACTTGGCTCTGAACTTAATGTTTCATTCAATCATTTGTCATTTCTCAGCTATTTAATTTTGCTGGCATCGGTGATTGGCTATTTTCTCGCAAAAAGACTTGCGTATCTGATTATTGGAATCGCTGCCGAAAGTGTTAATGAGACACAAGAATACGTGTATAATGTTGATTTATACAATCGAGTGTTGGGATTAATCCTATTACCTGTCAGTTTATTAATTGCTTTCGCATCATTTGAAAACCCGCGGGTATTCTACATTTCAGGAGTAGTTGTAATTTTGGTCATGTACATAATGGCACTATTTAGGGGCTCAAAAATATTATTAAGGAAACATTTTTCTATTTTTTATTTGATTTTATACCTTTGTACCCTTGAAATTTTACCATTAGTATTTATCTACAGACTATTATTGGTTTAAGAAGGGGTCAAATAATTTTAAAAGATTTATATCTTGAAGATCAAGAAAATATTGGTTTCGCAACCAAAGCCTGAATCAGTTAAATCACCATATTTTGATTTAGCTGAAAAAACGAATGTACAAGTTGACTTCCGACCTTTTATTCAGGTAGAAGGCGTGTCATCTAAAGAGTTTAGACAAACCAGAATTCAGATTCTGGATCACTCGGCGGTAATTTTCACAAGCCGTACTGCTATTGATCACTATTTCCGAATTTGTCAGGAAATGAGAATAACTGTGCCGGATTCGATGAAATACTTCTGTATTTCTGAAGCTGCGGCATTTTATCTGCAGAAATACATTGTGTACAGGAAACGCAAAATTTTCTATGGAAATGGAAAGTTTGCTGACTTGACTGAGATTATGAAAAAGCACAAGGATGAGAAATATCTTGTTCCGCTTTCACATATTCATAAGCAGGACATTCCTCAACTACTGGATGATGGTGGTTTCAAATACACAAAAGCTATTTTGTATCGCACGGTAAGTAGTGACCTTTCTGACCTTAAAGAAGTGAATTACGATATCTTGGTATTTTTCAGCCCATCAGGAATTAAGTCGTTGGTGCAGAATTTCCCAGATTTTGAGCAAAATAATACAAAGATTGCTTCATTTGGTCCAACAACAGCAAAAGCCGTTAAAGATGCCGGATTAAGATTAGACATTGAAGCGCCTACCGTTCAGGCTCCTTCCATGACTATGGCATTGGAACAATTCATTAAAAAATACAACAAATCCAAGTAAACGGATAGTTTGAAATAAGAGCTTTAAAGGGGGGATTAGTTCCCCTTTTTTTATTGTATTTTAGTGAAGAGTATGAAAGAATTCAGTTTAAAAAAGAAAGAGCGATTATCGAGTAAAAAAGTAATTGATAAGCTTTTTGCCGAAGGGAAATCATTTTTTGTATATCCCTTTAAGGTCGTATTTCTTGAAACGGATTTGCTCACATCAACACCCGTTCAGGCCGCATTTACTGTGTCCAAGAAAAATTTCAAAAAGGCAGTCCATCGAAATTATCTAAAGCGAAGGATGAAAGAAGTTTATCGATTGAATAAGTCGATAATTTATAAGGCACTCGCAGATTCTCAAATGGCTGTCATGTTTATTTATTCTGGAAAGAGTATTGAAGAATATCAACAATTAGAGACTGGAATGATAAAAAGTTTGAAAAAACTTTCGCAACGAGTCACTAAAAAAGGTCTTTCGTCACCAGACAAAAGACCTTCCACTGAGAGTGAATGATATTTTTATTCCTGATCCATAATTTCGGTTTGCATCCGAACAGAATCTTCGTGAATTAGCTGAAATAAAATCTGTACAAAAGTCTTGTTCAGATTCATTTTTTCGCCTGTATCAATCCGCTTATTCATTAATTCAGTCCACCGATTGATCTGTAATGCAGTTACGTTATTTTCCTTTTTGTATTGACCAATTTGCTTAACGATCTCAACCCGGGAAGCAAGAACTTCCATTAGTTCGGCATCAAGTGCATCAATTCTGCTACGTAATAATTCCAATTGGTTCTCAAATTGCTTGTTGGGAGATGATGAATACCGAATTACCAATTTGTCCAGTATGGCAAATAGTTCTGCAGGAGTCACTTGCTGGTCTTTATCACTAAGAGCGCATGAAGGATCACGATGTGATTCAAGCATCAAGCCTTCCATACCCATGTCAAAAGCTTTTTGAGACACTTCGTATAGATATTCTCTTTTACCTGCAATATGACTTGGATCACAAATAACAGGTAAGTTTGGCATCAATCTTCTTAATTCAATAAATGTTTTCCAGTTTGGGTAGTTGCGGTATTTGGTCTCTCTGAAAGGTGTAAACCCACGATGGATACCTACCAGATTTTTAATACCAGCCTGATTCAATCGTTCCAATGCTCCCATCCATAGTTGAACATCTGGATTCACTGGATTTTTAACCATTACAACGGCATCAGTTCCTTTAACTACATCTGCAATTTCTTGCACAACAAAAGGACTTGCTGTCGAACGCGCTCCAATCCAAAGAACATCTAATCCAGCCTTTAACGCTTCTTCTGTATGCTGAGCATTTGCTACTTCAGTACCAACTGGAAGGCCAGTTTCTTTTTTAACTGTCTGAAGCCATTTTAAACCAACAGAGCCAACTCCTTCAAAACTTCCTGGTCGGGTGCGTGGTTTCCAAACTCCACCACGGTAAATGAAAACCCGAGGATCTTTTGCAAGTTGCTTGGCAGTTTCAAGGGTTTGCTCTTCTGTTTCAAGGCTACATGGTCCCGAGATTAACAGAGGATTGTTTAACTGTGGTAACCAATCCTTAATTGGTCTGATGTCTAGTTCAATTCCCATTTCTATTTTGTATAAAATTTAACAATCTTTTCTTCATTTTTTATAAGCGAAGGATTTTCTCCACCCAATATTGACCTGATTTTACTTGCATTGTTCATTAAAGCGTACATTTTTTCTTCGTCATGCTCAATACTCTCTTTCAACTCATTCAGATGTTTAATGTAAACTTCCAGTGATTCAACGATGTAGTCTTTGTTTTGTTGAAAAATAGGACCCCACATGGTTGGTGTACTTTTGGCCAGTCGAACTGTTGATCGAAAACCTCCACTTGCCAAATCAAATATAATTGAGCGATCTTCTTTGTCTTGAACGGCATTGGCTAACGCATATGCAGCAGCATGTGGTAAATGAGAAATAAATGCTGTGCTATGGTCCTGTTCATCAGCTGACATGTACGCAATATCCATCCCCAGAACCTGAAACATTTTTTCAATTAAAGCAAGATGTTGAGGCCCGCTGTCCTCGTGATCGCAGATAATGGCAATCTTTTCCCGAAATAAGCCTTCTAAGGCCGCATCCGGGCCGGAGTTCTCTGTTCCCGACATCGGGTGAGCAGCAATGTAATTTCTTCTTTTCGGATGATCTTTGATGGAGTCAACGATATCCTTTTTGGTCGAGCCCATATCAGTTACCGTGGTTCCTTCATTAATATTGTCTAAAACGGTAGGTAGAAGTTCTTTAATCTTGTTAACAGGAATCGTCAGAATCACGAGGTCTGCTTTTTTTACAGCGGCTTCCAGTGATTCGATTTCATCTACCAATTTAATTTTCAATGCTTGATTTGCATGTTCAATATTATTGTCTACCCCGATAATGTGATTGGCAAATTTGCTTTTCCGAAGGTCTTTGGCTATTGATCCTCCTATTAAACCTAATCCGATGACAGTAATTCTCATTTTTTATCTGTGAATTCGTTTGAGTTTCTATTTTTTTTGACAAAAAAAAAGTCCCGATTAACTCGGGACCTTCTTGTAATATATCTTTAAATTTTTGCAATACACTACTGTGCGGACCCGATATGAGAACCGAAATAATAATACCAGTAATAAAATGTATTGCTAAAAATCATAGTTTTTCACGTATAATTTGGAAACAAAGATAGACAATTCTTTTAAATTTTAAATTTTAAACTAATTGGTTGAGGGTTGAATACCGTTTCAGATTGGTCAATATTCAAGTATTCAGATGTTTATGATTGTGCGCTCTAGTGTTAAATTATTTCTTAATGAGTTTCTGTGTGATGGTCTGACCATTATCAAAGCTTAAAATCACCAAATATAATCCCGGAGAAAGAGAATGGACATCCATCTTTTCATTCAGGATATTCTCGTTTACAGAAATGTTTTTATTTCGCATTTCAAATCCTGAGCTATTCATCACTTTTATAGTTAGCTGCCCAACCTTTTTTCTGAAATTCGCTTGTATATTTAGTTCTGTATCAAATGGATTAGGAAACATTGTAATTTCCCTTGGCGAATAGTCAAAACTCAATGTTGAAGTCAACGGGTCTTGAATAGAGAGATCGTCAATAGCCCATCCCCAGCCATGTGCAAATGGATCAGAGAACAATCTAAAGCGTATGAATATGGATTCACCAACATCAAAGAATTCATTGTCATTTAAATAGAATTTCCTTTGCACGTAAAGGTTTTTATTTCCAATTGCAACAGAGTTATTACCATTTACAGTTTGGTTATATAATTGTAGCCAGGAGCTATTTGCTCTCGAATCGTAACCATCTATTAAAGGATGCCATTCATCAATACCATTTTTGGAGCCTTCTATGACAACATAGTCCCAAAATTCTTCATCGCCATAAACAGTATTGGGTTCGCCTGGCTCAACCAAAACAACTTCTTTAAAAGTAATAACTCCCTTATTTCTGATTGTTATAGGATACTTGAGAATTGCTGTAAATTCATAGGTAGTTTCTTCCTGATCGGGACTTGGATATGGGTGCGGACTATGCAACGCTCCATCGTCAAAACCGGGCTCGGTGCCAATAAAGAAATCAGAAATAATAAAATCTCTAGTAAAGCTATTGAAGTTATTGAAATACGATACAACTGGCTCAAAAGTACCATCGATATAGATGGTGAAATATCCATCTTGTGGGAGATAAGCTATGTTGGAATTTGAAGTATTGTCTGTGGCTTTAATTCTGTAGGAAATAGAGTCTCCATCCGTCAATCCTGAAAAATTAAACACAGTACTATAAATACTTAGACTGTCCAGAGTTAATTCAAGAACTTGTGTGTTTCCATCATTTATTGAGTACTCAACTTCAACGGTTTCAACTCCAATATTATCTTTTACATCAGCAACTACTTCTGTACTCAGATTGCTTTCAAGCATTGATTTAATTGGGCTATGGACAATGGTTGGTTTTACGGTGTCCGGTCCTAAATTGAAATCAAGAAATTCTTCAGGTGCTACTCCCGGCAACCGATATGTTATGCCGTTAATGTCT
Organism: Sunxiuqinia sp. A32; assembly: GCF_052690465.1. Taxonomy (NCBI): domain Bacteria; kingdom Pseudomonadati; phylum Bacteroidota; class Bacteroidia; order Marinilabiliales; family Prolixibacteraceae; genus Sunxiuqinia; species Sunxiuqinia sp. A32. The sequence goes on along the minus strand of NZ_JBQYLI010000003.1, from coordinate 93,966 downwards.
TTTGCTTCCAGATAATATTTTACTTGCCCATCCACAAGATCAGTAAAATCCACTGTAAATTTTTCAATTGCCTCATCATAAACTAAATCTAAAACGGTACTGTCATCTTCAAATTCGGTGCGGGTGTATATCATCCTAATAGAAGTTGAGTCCAGTTCTTCATCGCTAAAAACAGTAGCTTGTATTGAAATAGGGTCAATGGTATTTTCTCTATCCAGTATTTCGTCATGTTTGATTGAAATAAATTTCCACCCCATATCAGCAAAGATGCCTAAGGTTAGGGGCCCTGGATTATGAATTGCTTCTCCCTCATCTGCATAGGGCGTCATTAGGGCATTTGTATCTTCAACGCTGTAATAAAACTCATCCAGATGATAAATACTTGAACCTTCATCGAATAAATTTGGAGACCATAGTCTGGCAAAACGATTATTCTCGTCTTTGTTTTTTGCTGTTGCACTCAGGTGAAAAAGACTGTCGCCTCTGAATGCATCGTATAAATCTGAAGAGGGATTTTTGTATAAAACGGTATCAAGCAGTAAATTTTTATTAGCATCAGCAACAAGTTCATCAAATACTCCAGGGAAGTCTAATTCTGCTCCATAAGCTCCCTGTCTGCTTTGAGCATAAAACATTCCGGTAAATCCCAGACCATGTGCTATCTCATGCAACACGATGGAAACAAAATCATATTTGTCAGCAGGTGTGTTTCCATCAACTCCAAAATACCAATCTTGATTGTCTTTATTAAATTGAGCGATCATGTCGGGGATTTCAGGCCCTGTGATTTCTTCACCCTGCATTTTTTCTACAAGAGCAACCGGGTAGTAGCAATCTTTATATTGAGCAGCATCAAAATTTTCGTAATAAATTGAGGGGCCACAACTTCCTAAAACTCCTTCGTCCAGGCTACTCCAATAAGCTACCATGTGTATGGTAACTGGTGAGTAAATCAGGCTTTCCCAAATCTCCACTGCTTTTTGAAACGCAGTTTGTGCTTCCTCTGAAAAACCGATATATTCTACCTCGATATTTGATTTTAGTCCTGCTGTAGATTTCAGTCGTTTTAAGAATTCCTCAGGAGGTGGAGTATAATGTTGATGAGAATGCCCGGACCCGTAACAAACGGGAGGTGGTATTTTGATGCCCTTCTTTTGCCAATCACTTTGACCAAAACTTGAGATTGAAATTAAAACAGAGAAGAGTATCGTTAATAATTGTTGCATTCTATAAGTGAATATTATTCTGTAAAATCGCTATAAATATAGCTTTCTTTTTATTTTATTTGTATAGCTAACAGAAATAAACAATTTAAGCATGCAAAGTTCAGTTAAAAGTCTAATTTTATTTGGTATCATACTGTTATTAATTGCAGCTAAGCCAGAAAAGAAACCATTCAACGAAGACTATCGTCCACAATTTCATTTTACCCCTGAAAAAAATTGGCATAATGATCCCAATGGATTGATTTATTATGATGGTGAGTATCATTTGTTTTACCAGCATAATCCAATTGGAAATGAATGGGGCTATATGCATTGGGGGCATGCTATCAGCAAAGACCTGGTTCACTGGGAACACTTTCCAATTGCTTTGTATCCGGATGAGAACTCAACTGATGAAAAATTTTGCACTGAATTTTCTGGTTGTGCAATTGTTGACGAGAATAATATTTTAGGTTTTCAAGAGGGAGCTATAAAAACATTAGTTGCTATTTATACCAGCTATCAATGCGGTCAGCGTATCGCTTATAGCACGGATAAGGGGCGTACCTGGGAGAAACTAGATAAAAATCCGGTTATTCCATTTGATGAAAAAGATGATGCAAGAGATCCAAAAGTTTTCTGGTACGAACCAACCCAAAATTATGTAATGGCTTTGTACAGAATGCCTGATGGGGAAGATGCATTTAAGGGGATTTCTTTTTATACTTCTGAAAATCTAATTGATTGGACTTATCAAAGTCATGTGCCGGGATATTTTGAATGTCCTGATTTAATTGAATTGCCTGTGAATCGGAGACCAGATGATAAACGTTGGGTTTTGATTGATGGAGATGGTTCGTACATGATAGGACAGTTTGATGGAAAGGAATTTACTCCTGAATCTTCGAAAATGAGAGGTGATTATGGGAAAAACTACTATGCAACCCAAACCTGGAATAACATACCTGAGGAAGATGGACGTACCATCCAAATTGCGTGGATGCGTGGATGTGAGTTTCCCGGGATGCCATTTAACGGTCAAATGAATTTTCCATGTGAATTAAGCTTGCGAAAATATAAAGAAGGAATTCGATTGGTTCGTAATCCAATCAAGGAAATTGAGCTGTTGCATGAGAAAGGAGAACATTTTAAAGAAAAGAACCTCATTCCCGGATTGGAAAATAAGAACTTGCTGAGAGGAATTAAAGGTGATTGCCTTCATTTTATTGGAACTTTTGATCTGAAAACGGTTAATAGTTTTGGCATCATGGTTCGACATTCAAAAAAGAGTACCGGAACTGAAATTAGGTATGATGCCACTAAAAATGCTTTAAGCTGTCTTGGTCAGGTTGCTCCTCTTCAACCAGAAGATGGGAAAATAAAGTTGGAAATTTTACTGGACCGGACATCGATTGAAATTTTCGGCAATGATGGTAAAGTTGTTATGACTTCTGGATTTACTGCTGAACCGGATATGCAGAATGTTGTTTTATATAACACCGGCGGTGAACTTTATATCGAACAATTGGAAGTTTATCCAATGAAATCAATTTATGAGTAGAATAAATTATACAACAATCAAATAATTTGGATCAGGAGGAGAGTAAACAATTGCTTTCCTCCTTTTTGTTTTCTTCAGAAAGAAGTAACTTCAAAAAAAATAATTTAACAAATGGCAAAAAAGAAAAAACCACGTAAAAAGAAAATATTTCAATCGTTTAATAAGAAGCGTTTGAAAAAGGCCATTCTGAACGTATTTTATGAAGATCCGCAAAAGACATTTAACTATAAACAATTAGCAGCCTTTCTTGGAGTGAAAGATCCTGCAACCCGCAAATTAATCAATGTTGCACTGGAGGAACTTACCGAAAATGAAAACCTGGAACAGGTTCAACGAGGTAAGTTTAAGCTCAAATCAAGGGGAGGATATATTTGTGGCAAGGTTGAACTTCAGCGACAGGGATTCGCCAATATTATTTCGGAGGAAGTGAATCAGCCAGTGCTTGTTTCCCAGCGAAATCTGAATCATGCGATGGAGGGCGATAAAGTAAGAGTTTACCTTTATGCCAGGCGCAAAAAACATCAGTTGGAGGGTGAGGTTTCAGAGATTCTTGAAAGGGCAAAATCTGTTTTTGTTGGAACAATTGAGAGATCACGAAACTTTGCTTTTTTAATTCCGGTTGGGAAAGTTGGGTTTGACATTTTTATTCCAACCGAAAAATTGAATGGAGCGAAAGACGGGCAAAAGGCTATAGCAAAAATTACAGAGTGGCCCTCAAAAGCAAAAAGTCCGTTTGGTGAAATCATCGAGGTACTTGGAAATGCTGGTGAGAATGAAACTGAAATGCATGCTATCCTTGCAGAGTTTGATTTGCCCTTGCATTTTCCAGAGAATGTTTTGAAAGCCGCTGAGAAGATACCACTTGAAATACCGGAAGAAGAAATTAGAAATCGACGCGATATGCGGGATGTGACAACTTTCACAGTTGATCCACATGATGCAAAGGACTTTGATGATGCTTTGTCACTAAAAAAAGTAAGTGAGGATGTATGGGAGGTCGGTATCCATATTGCAGACGTTAGTTACTATGTCCGGCCAAATACGATTCTAGATGACGAAGCCTATAATCGGGCAACCTCTGTTTATTTGGTCGACCGGGTTGTTCCCATGTTGCCAGAGAAGCTGTCCAATGGGGTTTGTTCACTTCGTCCAAATGAAGACAAGCTTTGCTATTCCGCAGTGTTTCATTTAAACAGTGAGGCTGATGTGTTAAAGCAGTGGTTTGGACGTACGGTTATTCATTCAAATCGACGGTTTACCTATGAAGAAGCACAAGAAATTATTGAAACCGGAGAAGGCGACCTAAAGGATGATGTTTTAATGTTGGATTCATTGGCAAAGAAATTACGCGATCAGCGATTTAAATATGGTTCACTGGCTTTTGATCGCATCGAGGTGAAGTTTGAAATAGATGAGACCGGGAAACCACTTTCAATCTATTTTAAAGAATCTAAGGATAGCAATAAGATGATTGAAGAATTCATGTTGCTGGCAAATAAGAAAGTAGCTGAATATATTGGAAAGGTTAAAGATAGCCGACAGGAAAAAACTTTTGTTTATCGTATTCATGATAAGCCGGATCCGGAAAAACTGGAGAATTTTAATCACTTCATTAAAAAGTTTGGATACGGAATCCAGACAACCAGCTCCAAGCTGATTTCGAAAACGATGAATAATTTGATGAATGAAGTGAAAGGAAAAAGCGAACAAAATGTGATTGAAACATTAGCAATTCGCTCCATGGCTAAAGCCGAATATTCTACCCGAAACATTGGGCATTATGGTTTAGGCTTTGAGTTCTATTCTCATTTTACGTCACCAATTCGCCGCTATCCGGATGTAATGGTACATCGGTTGCTCGATCGTTACCTGGAAGGTGGAAGATCTGCAAACGCGCAAAAATATGAAGATATGTGTAAGCATTCTTCTGAAATGGAAGGAAGGGCAGCCAGTGCAGAACGATCTTCTATTAAATATAAGCAGGTAGAGTTTATGAAAGACAAGATTGGTGAAATTTTGCCTGGGGTGATATCTGGTGTAACTGATTGGGGGATCTATGTTGAGCTTGAAAATAAATGTGAGGGAATGGTTCCAATTCGCGAACTTGATGATGACTTTTACATATTTGACGAGAAGAACTATTGCCTGGTTGGGAAACATAGCAAACGGACATATCAGCTTGGAGAAGAGGTGAAAGTCGAAATAATTAGAGCCAATCTGGAGCGGAAGCAGCTTGATTTTAAGCTGGTTGTGGAGTAAGGTCAGCTGTGTTTTTAATTTTTTATAAATTTATTCGAAAAATTAATTTATATTTACCCAGCTTTAATTAAAACGAACTAATCATGGTGATGAATCTGGAGAATGGGACCAATAAAAAGGATGCTAACCGCGAAAGTATTCTGAAAATAGCCCAGGAAATTTTCAGTAAGTATGGATATAAAAAGACTACTCTGGATGATATTGCCAATGCTGTGCGTAAAGGTAAAAGTTCATTATATTATTATTTTGAAAGCAAGGAAGATCTTTTTCAGGCAGTGATCATGAGAGAGGTTGATGTGTTGCGCAAGGAATTGGAAAAAGTGGTGATGCGTAATACAGAGCCAGTTGGGAAACTTCGCGAGTATATTCTTACCAAATTAACAACTTACCGAGGGTTGGCTAATTTTTACCATGCCTTGGAAAATGATGTAACTGCAATTGAATTCATTGAGAATGTAAAGAATAAGTATGATCAGGAAGAAATTCGAATGATCAAGCGAATTTTGATTGAAGGGGTTCGTAAAAACGAATTTGAAATTTATGATTTCACCTTGGCAGCGATTGGAATTACTACTGCGATTAAAGGTTTGGAAATGCCTTTAAGTGCTGGTAACTATGGTTCTGCGAACCTCGAGAAAAGTGTCGACAATATTCTGAAAATTGTGTGTTACGGAATTATGAAACGATAATTGAATTACCAACATATTTGACAAAGTAAAGGAGCCTTTTGGGGCTCCTTTCTTATTGAAACACTAAACACTTAAAACAAAAACAAACAAGCATCTTGCGATGCAGCAGCTTCTTTTTATATGAAAAAATATCTTTTTTTATAAATTTTCTCCCAATGTCCTGGGTTCCATTTCCAGCCTTTTGACATTTTACGCCAACGTCCCGGAATCCATTTTTTATTTTCTCGTTGAAGCGTCCAGTTTGGACCAACCCATACATAATTCTTTGTAGGTCGATGCCAAATCCAATGTCCCGGAATTAAAATATACGCTTCTCCAGGTTTATCCGAAATCACCATCTTAACCTTGGGCGGAACAGGTTTTACTTCAACAATAACTTGAGCCAGTGAAATATTACCATTCAAAACAGTGACAATAAAACTTACGATAATAATTAATAATAATCGTCTCATGGCTTGAGCATATCGGTTGCTGAATGTTCAACCAAAAACAATGCCAGAACATAAAAGAATGGATGGATGGAAAACCTGTTATATAATATAATTTGCGTGTAAGTTTTTACACATCAGGCAAATGAGGCTAAAATATTTTATCGTGCAGTTTGTCGATTTCTTCCTGGTCAATTTGCTTAAACCAGTTTATCAGTTGTTGCTTCGCATTTGTTTGTACTTCGGGAGTAATGTGGTCACTAATTTGTGAGAGTGCGAAGATCAAAACTCCCAAATCATCACTGAATCCAATGAAGGGAGCCAAGTCAGGAATGGCATCAGTTGGTAATATGAAATAACCCAGAGCAGCTCCGATAGTAATTTTTGCTTTCAGTGGAACTTTCGGTTCTTTTATTAGGAAATACAAAAGCAATGCAGCGTATACAACTTGCAATCCAGCGGTTTTAGCAAATTTTTTAAGTTTCTCTCTAAACGAATCGTCTGAGTAATATTTCTGATATTGATCATTCATTTTAAGCTGATGTTTGTATAGTCAACCCTTTCATCGCCATAGTGTTCAACAATTTCGTCAAGTAGTTGATGCACTTCTTCCAGTTCTGTTGCCCGGAGTAGTTTAATACGATGATTTCGAAAGTTTGCCAGTCCAGGGAAGTATTTTGCAAAATGACGACGCATTAGCAAAATGCCGGTTCGCACATTATCTCGCCACTCGATTGACATTTGCAGTTGGTCACGCACGTTCTGCACGATTTCTGATACCGTTGGTGGTGGAAGGATTTCACCTGTTTCAAAATAGTGTTTTACTTCCTTGAAAATCCATGGACGACCAATAGCTCCGCGTCCAATCATGAGTGCATCTACTCCTGTTTTGTTTAAAAAATCAGCTGCTTTCTCAGCACCATTGATATCGCCATTCCCGATAATGGGAATTTGAATTTTCGGATTATTTTTCACCTCTCCAATTAACGTCCAGTCGGCTTCACCGGTATATAATTGTTTCCGGGTTCGTCCATGTATTGCCAATGCGGCAATACCGGTATCCTGAAGTCGTTCTGCTGCTTCTATGATTACTTTCGAGTCTTCGTCCCAACCCAATCTTGTTTTTGCAGTAACCGGAACAGAAACTGCTTTTACTACAGCAGCTGTCATTTCCTGCATTTTAACCAAATCTTGTAACATGGCTGCGCCCGCTCCTTTTTTTACAATCTTTTTCATTGGGCAACCATAGTTGATGTCGATGAAATCTGGTTGAGCTTCTTCGACCACTTTTGCAGCATTCACCATTGAATCAATATCATAACCATAAATTTGGATCGCTACTGGTCGGTCAAAGTCGAAAAGCTCCATCTTTTGTTTCGTCTTTTGAATGTCGCGAATTAATGCTTCCGATGAAACAAATTCTGTGTACATCACATCAGCACCATATTTCTTACACATGTACCTAAACGACTTGTAGGTAACATCTTCCATTGGTGCTAAAAAAAGAGGTAATTTTCCTAATTCAATCGATCCAATCTTCACTTTCAACAGCTTTTATAATGTTGGCAAAGATATAAAAAAAGCTGAGGGTAAATAGCTGTGTGAAAAGTGCTAAGGAAGTGGTGTGTAAGTTTGTTGGAAGTGTTTTACTAACATTTTTTATGCGGAATTTTAAATCTGTTTCAGGATACGATGATTCAATTTTTTGAGGAGTGGAAGAAATCCCCTTATCGAAACACAAACATGTGTTCATTTGCATTAAGCATTTTCCATAACAATTTCGTAATTTGAATAAGTAAACATTTTTCTCCAATAATTGTATTCTACATGTGAACATTAGTTCATCTAAAAAAAACTAAAATATGTACCGGATACTAATCTTGTTATTAATAATTCCCGCAATATTAAGGGCTCAACCTTTAACTCTAAAGGACGCAGTTGAAAAATCATTATTAAGTAATACCGAAATTAACCAGGCTCGAGCCATTCTAAAACAAAAGGAGAATGAATGGAGAACTCTCATTGGAATTGAAGCTCCTGAAGTGAGTTATTTCGAGGAAGGAGTAAATAACAAAGCAGCCAAGCCTTTTGAAGAACGGCGATGGACAATTTCTCAATCTGTAGATTTTCCTTTAACAAGCCATTATCGGGTGAAAGCCTCAAAACAAGCATTTGAATCATTCCAGTATCAAGTGGTTGCAATGGAAAACGAGATTAAAGTAATGGTAAAGTCTCGCTATATTGAGGTTCTTTACGCCTTGTATTTGCAAGAACTGGGCAAGCAGCAGCAGAAATTAGCTGAAGATCTGTACAATGCGGTTTACACCCGTTTTGAAACGGGAGTGGGAAATGGCATGGATCTGGCAAATGCTGAGTTATTGGTCGCTCAGGCAAAAAATGATTTGAGTGATGCTGAGCGCTTGTTACATCAAGCAAGATACAGCCTCTTTTATTTGATGGGCTTGGAAAAATCTGAAATTAGTTATCAAATACAGTTTTCCGATTCGTTGCAAACAAATGATATAGGTATTCGACAAATTGAGACTTTGGCCGTGTTGGAAGAACAGCCTACCTATTTGGCGGCTTTATATGAGCAACAAGCGGCTATCAACCAAGTGAAAGAGGCTAAAAGCAATATTCTGCCAGATATTAGCTTCAGTCTGTATCGGCAAAATTATGGTGACGGATTTGACTACAATGGATTCGAGGTTGGATTGAGTATTCCAATTTGGCTGCCGTTTGAGCAGAAGGGAAGAATAAGAATTGCTGAAGCGCGTCAGGGTGAAATTCAATGGAAACAAAAATCCATAGAGCTGGATATGAAGCGGCAAATTGAGCATGCATGGCATAATTACCAAACCAGCAAGCAAACGATCGATCGCTATCATGAAACAATCCAGGAAAAATCACAAATCTTGCAATCGCTAAGCTTGGAAGCCTATCGATTGGGCGAGCTTGATTTGCTCAATCTACTGAATGCACAGCAAACCTACTTGAAAAACCAGAAAAGTTATCTTATAGCTCTGCGCGATTATTATCTGCAACTGGCATTTTTAGAGAAGTTTCTCAATAAGGAGCTTATTTACTAACGAAAAATTGATTCACCATGATACCTTCAAAACAAATCTCATTTCTTCTGTTTCTGATTATTTCAGTTCTTATTTCGGCTTGCAATAGTAAACAAGAAACTCAAAAGTCCGATGCTGAAATAGATCAATCGCCTCCATCTGTAACAGCTTCTCAAGAAAGTGTCTTGCTTGTTCAGCTATCGAAGAAAGAACAGCAGGAATTAAAAATTGAAACATTTGTTGTTAAAAGTGAAATTCAAAATTACACATTGGTGGTTCCCGGTGTTGTATTTCCGGCACCTGGATATGTTAGTATAATCAGCACGCCCCTTGATGGGAGAATAAGCGCTGTTTTGGCAAAAGATGGACAAGTCATTCAAAAAGGGCAGGAGCTGTTTAAGATTGAAAGCCTTGCGTTTGGGAATTTGCTGGCTGAATATTTACAGGCGTTGGCAGAAGAAAGATTTCAAACCACCCGTCTGGAAAGGCTGAAACAATTGGTGGAAAAAACAATTAGCTCGCGATCAGAACTGGAGCGAGCCCAGTCCGATTTTCAAAGGGCAACAGCTGCTTCTGTTGCAGCAGTATCAAAATTGAAAGCTATTGGTGTTCCCGATCATGAAATTGAAATGCTGAAAAATGCTGAGCAAATCGATCCAAGTTTAAAAATACATTCTCCCATTAGCGGAAGTTTTGACCAGCGGGATGTTGAGTTGGGGCAGTCGGTTGATGCTTTGCAGAAATTGGGAAGAATCATAGATATCAATAGAGTTTTAATTAAGGGATATCTTAGTCCGGAGGATGCCCGATTTGTGGCAAGTGGAGATGAAGTGCTGGTGACCAGGCGACAGGAGCAGGGGGTTTCCATTTCAGGGAAAGTCAGTTCGGTAAATCCGGGATTGGATGAAACCAGTCGTTCGGTGGTCGTTAATATAGAGGTAGAAACCCAAAATAGCTGGCCAAAACCAGGTGAAAATGTTCGACTTGAGATAAGTACCAATACTTCCGGAGAGGTTTATGCCATTCCGATAAAGGCTTTGACGTATGATGGAAATATTCCTGTTGTTTTTATCAAAAAAGACATTTCAACGTATGAAAAAAGAAAGTTGGTAGTTTCCGAAATTCGCGATCAAATGGCCATTGTGGAAAGTGGATTGAAAGTTGGAGAAGAGTTGGCTATTTCACAGGTTTTTAGTTTGAAAGCACTTTCCCGATACGAAATGATCGCCGAAGAATAACCCGCTAAATCAATCATCATGCTCCATAAAATCGTTGAATTTTCCGTTCGTCAAAAATATGTTGCTCTTTCATTGGTGTTGCTAATGGCAGTTGGAGGAGTTTTTTCCTTGCTTCAAATCCCCATCAATTCTCTGCCTGATGTTACGCCAATACAGGTTCTGGTTATTACAAAAGCAGGCAGGTATTCTCCATACGATGTGGAGAAATTAGTGAGTTACCCCATTGAAACAGCCATGAATGGCTTGCCCGATGTGAAAGAGGTTCGTTCTATTTCACAATTTGGATTGTCTGCTGTAACCGTCGAATTTCAAGAGAATACGGATATCTATTTTGCCCGCCAGATGGTTAGTCAGCGGTTGCAGTCTATTACCGATGAATTGCCAATGGATGTTTCGTCTCCTCAATTGGGGCCAATCTCAACTGCTTTAGGTGAAATTTATCAATATGAAGTAAAAGGCGAAAATTATTCATTAACCGAGTTGCGTGAAATTCAGGACTGGCTAATTGCTCCACAATTGAAGATTGTGAAAGGTGTTACCGAGATCAATTCATTTGGGGGATTTGTCAAGCAATACGAAGTGATTCTTCAACCCGGAAAACTGAGAACTTTTGAGGTTGGAGTAAAAGAAGTGATTGATGCCATTGCCAGTAATAATTCAGTTTCGGGAGGAAATTATTTGGAGCACAACCGGGAACAATACATCATTCGTGGTTTTGGACAGATTAGTAAAAAGGAAGACATTTTAAATATAGTAGTTACAAATCTGGACAACAAACCTGTCTTTATTAAAGATTTGGCTGATGTTGAGCTGGGCACACAAATTCGCCAAGGAGGAGTTACTCGTGACGGAAAAGGGGAAGTGGTAACCGGAATTGTAATGATGCTTAGAGGAGGAAATGGTCGGGAAGTGATTTCAGCTGTGGAGGATAAAATTGAGACAGTCAATAAAAATTTACCGGAAGGAGTCCATATTGAAAAATTTTACGATCAATCAGACTTAATAAAGCGAACTACCGGGACCATCTCAACCAACTTAATGGAAGGTGGTTTTTTGGTGATTGTTGTTTTATTGTTGTTGCTTGGTGAAATTTCCGGTGCAATTATAGTAGCATTAGTAATTCCGTTATCCATGCTTTTTGCATTTATTGGGATGCGGGAATTTGGCCTGGCAGCAAACCTCATGAGTTTGGGGGCAATTGACTTTGGAATGGTGGTAGATGGTTCTGTGGTGATGGTTGAGAATATCATTCATCGCCTGAGAGATAGTAAAAAGGAAGAATCAGAACAGGAAATCATTGTTGCGGCCAAGCAAGTGGTGCGTCCTATCTTCTTTGGGGTTTTTATAATTCTGATGGTTTATGTGCCAATCATGACGTTTAGCGGCATGGAAGGCATTTTATTCCGGCCGATGGCAATAACGGTTGCTGCTGCAGTATTAGGTTCATTGGTATTGGCTTTGGTTTTTATTCCAGCCATGTCTGCCTTGATTTTCAAAAGTGGTGTCAAGCCCCGTAAAAATTGGTTGGTTACCTGGCTTCAACCTATTTATAAAAGATTTTTAGAGTGGCATATTGAGCGAAGAGCGATGGTGTTGAGTGTGGCATTGCTTCTTTTTGCTCTATCCTTATTGGTTATGATGAGGCTCGGATCAGAGTTTCTCCCAGAGCTGGATGAAGGTTCTATTTTAGTAGAACAGGTCCGTATGCCATCGGTAACTTTGGAAGAATCTATTGAAAATGCCAATTGGCTGGGGGGACAGTTGATGAAGAATATTCCGGAAATAAAAACGGTTGTTCCTAAAACAGGGCGTTCCGATTTGGCAAATGATTGGATGGGAGTTCATCAAACGGATGTTTGGGTCGTATTGAAAGATCCCGGCGAGTGGCGTGATGGTATGACCAAGGAAAAGATTGCAGAGGCTATCGAACCTTACCTCCAAACCGAACCGGGTTTGGCGTATAATTTCACGCAACCAATAGCGATGAGGGTAGACGAACTGACCAGCGGCGTGAAGTCCGATTTGGCAGTTAAAATTTATGGTGAAGATTTGGATGAATTAAATAGAATTGGAGAATCAATTTCAAGGGTTACAAGTACGCTGCCGGGAACTGATAATTATTTTGTAGAACAACCTATTGGACAGCCTTACCTCACTATTTCCATTGATCGGGAAGCTGTTGCATCTTTTGGATTGAATGTAGACGATGTTCAGCAAGTAATTGAAGCTGGAATTGGTGGGCAAATTGCCGGTCAGGTTTACGAAGGACAGCGTCGTTTCGATATTCAAGTGCGCTATCCGGAAGATATTCGTTCGCGACTGGAGCAGATTCAGGAAATTCCCGTTCATTTGTCAAACGGGCAGTTTATCCCATTGAAACGGGTGAGCAATATTGTTGCACAGGAAGGTCCTCGTGAAATTCAGCGTGAAAATGGATGGAGACGATTGATTGTGGGGATCAATATTAAAAACACAGATATTGGTACTTATGTGGCCAGCCTCCAGCAAGCGATTGATGAGCAGGCGAATGTTACACCGGGCTATTTCATTGAATATGGTGGAGCATTTGAGAATCAAAAGCGAGCCATGAACCATTTGTTGTTGGTTGTCCCATTGTCTCTTTTTATCATTATTGGTTTGCTTTATCTCAACTTTGGAAGCATGCGTTATGCCATGATCATATTGCTGAATTTACCATTTGCCTTGTCTGGTGGTGTGTTCCTGCTTTGGATTCGCGGTATGTACCTTTCTGTTTCAGCCAGTATTGGTTTTGTTGCTTTGTTTGGGGTGGCCGTGCTCAATGGAATTGTCCTATTGGATCACATTAACGAACTTCGAAAAGACAATAAAAAATCCTTGAAAAGGATGGTGGTTGAAGGTTCGGTTGACCGGCTTCGTCCGGTGTTAATGACTGCTTTGGTTGCCAGCTTAGGTTTTATCCCAATGGCTTTCAATACCGGACCCGGTTCAGAGGTTCAACGACCATTGGCAACAGTAGTTATTGGTGGACTAATTACTTCTACTTTTTTAACTCTAATGGTTCTTCCAACCATCTATTTATGGGTGGAAAAGAGGAGGAAGAAAGCATGATTAGATTCTGACTAGCCTTGTTTTCTCTTTTACTTTCAGCAGATAGTTTTCTCCTAAAACTATTGGCAAATTACGGTCGATATGTCCGGCAGGAAAATCAAAACAAACCGGGAAATTGTAATCTTTAACGGTGTTTAGAATGATTTCTTCAACGCTTTGTCCAAAAGGGGAATCATTGTCTTTCATATCTGAAAAACCACCAACAACCAGCCCTGCCAGATTTTTCAACTTGCCTGCTAGTTTAAGGCTGTGCATGATTCTGTCAAGGTGGTACAGGTATTCATTTAAATCTTCGATGAAAAGAATTTTTCCAACCGTGTCTGGTTCGTAAGGAGTTCCCAATAAACTGTACAAAATCGAAAGGTTTCCACCGATGATTGGTGCAGTTGCATTTCCTTTTTTGTTATTCGGATTGGCTGGAACCTCTGTACTTGTTTTCTCCCCTGTTAGTACTCGAATGAGTTCAGTATAGCTTTCAGTTGGATTGTCTTCTTTCGTATAAAACGCTGGCATGGCACCATGAATACTTGAAATTCCTTGTTTCTGGAGAAGGCAATGCAGTACGGTAATGTCGCTAAAGCCAACCAGCCATTTTGGGTGCTTTTTGAAATTTGTGAAATCCAGTTTATCAGCAAAACGAATAACTCCATAACCTCCACGAGAACATATGATAGCTTTACATTCCGGATCGTCCAATGCTTGTTGCAAATCTTCAAGGCGTTCTTCGTCATTACCAGCAAATTGGAAATGCGAATCTAAGGTGTGCGCGCCTAAAATAAGCTCAAATCCTTCGTTTCTAATTAATTCCAATCCGGGGAGAACTTTGTTTCGATTTACTTTTCCAGCAGGTGAAACCACCCGAATGCGATCGCCTTTTTGTAAATATGGTGGAGTTGTCATGCGTTCATAATTTAAATTGAAGATACAAATCTTTCTTTAAACTGCCTGTTAGTCAGAACAAAAAAGCCTGTTTGATCCTTTTAGTATTGAAGCTAATTCGTTCATTTAAAACATACTGTTATGGTAAAAAGAGTTGGAGTTTTAGGTTCTGGAGTCGTTGGTCAGGTATTGGCAAATGGATTCCTGAAAAATGGCTACGAAGTCATGATTGGAACACGCGATAAAAATCAGCTCGCTGATTGGTATGAAAATGCAGGAGAGAATGCCTCGGTGGGAAGTTTTGAGGATGCTGCTAATTTTGGTCATTTTGTAGTTTTAGCAGTGAAAGGAAGTGCAGCTGAATTTGTCTTGGATTTAGCTGGTGCGGCCAATCTTCATGGGAAAACAGTGATTGACACCTGTAATCCTATTGAGGAGGAAGAGCCTGTGAATGGCGTTTTGAAATTCTTCACGAAGCCCAATCATTCATTAATGGAGCGGTTGCAGGAGAAGTATTCCAAAATTCATTTTGTAAAGGCTTTTAGTTGCGTTGGGAATGCCCTGATGGTTGATCCTAAATTTGATGAAGGAAAACCTACCATGTTTATTTGTGGCGATGACGAGGAGTCTAAAAAGAAAGTTACCGAAGTGTTATCGATGTTTGGATGGGAATGGGAAGATATGGGAGCTGTTGAGGCAGCACGTGCGATTGAGCCTTTGTGCATGTTGTGGTGTATCCCCGGATTGTTAAAGAATGACTGGAATCATGCCTTTAAGTTGTTGAAGGCATAGAGTGAATAGCAAGGCGTATTGGGTATAAAAAAGAAAACCCCTCGATGAGGGGCTCAATTATTTTATGGCGTAAATCCAAACTCCCGATTCGGGGGATTTAGCTTTGAGTTCTATTTTTTTAGCTTTCGCACTTTCAATGTCTGGAAATCCTGCAATTGCAATGTAGTTCAGCCCTTTAATAACACCCAGATTTTGTGCTTCAAATCCTTCATCCTGTTTTTGTTTCAGAAACCTTGCAGCATTGGCATCGCTTCTAAAACTACCGCCAATTAAGAAATATTTGTTTTCAACGTTTGCTTTTTCGATAACAGCAACAGTCTCAACTTCTATTTTTTTAGCAGGTTCAGCCGTTTGAGTCATTTCAGTCAATACACTCAAATCTGACTTCAGGATATTCTCTTTGTTATTTTTTATTGGGAAGAAAGCCAAGGCAAAAACCAATGGTAATCCTATCATTACTTTCTTTAAGGTACGTTTCTGGAAAATTACTTTAACGGCTTCCCGCTCTTCTGCACTGAGGCTTTTTTGTGCAAGCTTTTTGGCATAAAGCGTTTCAAAACGGAATGAACTTAATCCGTATGACTCCAAATTATAATTTACATCGGCAATTGATTCAAAAGTCAATTGGTCATTTTCGTTGTAATATAATTTACCAACTCCATCAATTCCAATTCGTTCACCATCGGTTAATCGATAGTTTAACTCTTTTACCAATAAGTCAACTTTTTGTTTGGCTGCAATATAATTCAGACCTTCTTTCTCAGCCACATGGTTGACAAAAAGTCCGTCATTAAATTTTAGCTTTTGATTAAATCCAACAGCTTTGTTCGGAGGGTAAAAAGTTGAAGTTCTGATTTTTGCAGATTGATAATTGGTGATAAAACCTCCAAAATCAGGAATGATCACACAATCATTCAATAATAGCAAGTCTTTTATGTGCGCAAGTAATTCCACGTAGTTTGTTTGATTTAACAACCAAAATTAAGGAAAAATTAACAGCGAGCCAACCTAAAGTTTTCAACAATTTAGGGCATTTGCTGATAATCAATGAACAAGGAAACGAAATAATTCAGTCAACCACTTCAGATAAATTTGTAGCTTTGAGCATCTTTTTGAAAGAGAAATTTATCAAGTTACCGAAGAAATAGTTCAATAATGAAAGCAAAAATATTAGTTACCGGAGGAACCGGTTATATTGGTTCACATACCGTAGTTGAGTTGCAAAGTGCAGGTTATGATGTTGTTGTCGTTGATGATCTTTCAAATTCCAGTGCGGATGTACTAGAGAATATTGAGAAGATATCTGGCAAAATGCCGGCATTCGAGCAGTTCAGTTTGGCAGATGCCGAGAAGACAGATGAATTCTTTAGTCGTAATCAGGATATTGCGGCGATTATTCATTTTGCTGCTTCAAAGGCAGTTGGAGAGTCGGTAAATATTCCACTTCACTATTACCGGAATAATTTGGTTTCCTTGATGAATATTTTGGAGTGTCAACGTAAATACAAGATCGCGAATATTGTATTCTCATCGTCTTGTACTGTTTATGGACAACCTGATAAGTTGCCAGTAACAGAGGGTACCCCTCGTAAAGATGCAGAGTCTCCCTACGGAAACACTAAACGGGTGAATGAAGATATTTTACAGGATAGCGTGAAGGCTTATCCTGAGATTAAGGGGATCGCACTCCGTTATTTCAATCCAATTGGGGCGCACCCATCGGCATTGATTGGTGAATTACCATTGGGAGTTCCTCAAAACCTGGTTCCATTTATTACCCAAACTGCTGCCGGATTGCGTGAGCAGTTAAGTGTATTCGGAGATGATTATAACACCATTGATGGATCGGCTGTTCGCGATTACATCAATGTGGTTGATTTAGCAAAAGCACACGTAATTGCCATTGAGCGCTTGTTGGAAAATAAAAATAAGGCTGGCTATGAGGTGTTCAATCTCGGAACAGGAAACGGGTTCTCAGTGTTGGAAATCGTCAATGGCTTTGAAAAGGCAACAGGTGTCAAATTAAATTACAAAATTGTTCCTCGTCGTGCCGGAGATATTGAGAAGATTTGGGCCGACACAACATACGCCAATGAAGAACTTGGATGGAAGGCTGAAGTTGGTTTGGAGGAAACTCTACTTTCTGCCTGGAATTGGGAAAAGAAAGTGAGAGGGATTGAGTAGTTTGCGATGATCAGCCATCGTTGGCTGTTAAAACTGTAAATTCTGAATTGATAAAATATGAAAAGCTTTGTCCACTGGATAAAGCTTTTTTTGTTTGAAATACGAATTGCTTTCAGTTTGATAAAAGAATAAAGATTCCAACTATCTTTGCAGTGGCTGGATATAAAGCATCTTCCTTCCATAATGATACGAAAAACGATGAAAAATAAGAATTTGAAAACTGGATCAAGACGTCCTTCACAACCTAAAACTCTTAGCTTTAAAGTGAAAAAGCAGGAAGAATTGATGGTATTTCTAATTGAACAACTGCCGCATAAGAACAGAAATAACATCAAGACGATGCTTAAGAAACGGCAGATTGTTGTGGATGGTAAAGCTGTTACTCAATATAATTATCTGCTCAAACCGGGTCAAAAGGTTGAGTTAGCAACTGCTCCTGCACCAGAAGCCAAACAGATGCGCGGGATCTCGATTGTTTACGAAGACAAAGATTTGATCATTGTTAATAAAAAAGCCGGTTTATTATCGATGGCAACAGCCAAAGAAAAACGTGAAACTGTTTATAGTATCTTGAGCAGCTATGTGAAGGATAAGAATAAAAACAACAAAATCTTCATCGTTCATCGTTTGGATAGGGAAACCTCTGGTTTAATGATGTTTGCAAAAAGTGAGGAAATGCAGGGACTTTTGCAGGAATCATGGGAAAAGACCATTTTCGAAAGAAGTTACCTGGCGGTAATTGAAGGTCAGCTTCCAGAGCCACAAGGAAAAATATCATCCTATTTATTTGAAAGCTCAGCGTTTATCGTTTACTCCAGACAAGATCCGGAAAAAGGACAATTGGCAATCACTCATTATAAAACTGTGAAGAGTAATGAGAATTACTCCATGTTAAAAGTAAACCTGGAAACTGGGCGAAAAAACCAGATTCGGGTTCACATGCAGGATTTGGGTCATCCAATTATTGGAGATAAAAAATATGGTTCGACAGCGAATCCGATTGGTCGATTGGGATTGCATGCAAGAGTATTGGCATTTAATCATCCGATTACTGGGAAAAAGATACGATTCGAGACATCGATTCCCGGGAGCTTCTTGAAATTATTTTAGATGGTAATTTATTTTGGTGCTGAATGTAGCTCAATGTAGAAAGTACTTCCTTCGCCATTTATTGAATCGGCATAAATCTTACCGTTTAGTTTTTCGATAAAATCTTTGCAAATAATTAGTCCAAGACCAGTTCCAATTTCTTTGTTTGTGCCTGGTTTTATTTTGGTTTGACTGACATCAAAGAGTCCTTCCAACGTGTGAGAAGACATGCCAATTCCTTCATCTTTGACAGAAATGATCAGTTCCTTGTTGCTGCCAAATTGAGAATCAACAGTAATTTTTCCCTCATTGAAAGAATATTTGACTGCATTGGCCAATAAGTTTCGAATAATAGTTCTGAGCAATTTTTTATCGGTCCAAACTTGGATATCAGGATTGGTTTGATTGACGAGTTCAATGGATTTGAATTTAGCTCGTTCCTTTACTTGATCGAATACATCGTTAACGAGTGAATTCAGTTCATGATGCATGGCTTCAAATTCCAATTTATTGGTTTGAACCAGGGCCCAATCAAGTAAATTCTGAAGTAGTTGATTTGCATTAATGGCAGAATCTTGAATAAGCTGTAAATATTCCTTATTTAGGGGAATATCATCTTGTGTTTTCATGTTGGATAGTAGCAAGCCACTAAAGCCTAAAATATTATTAAAAGCTCCTCTCAGGTCATGGCCAATAATCGAAAATAACTTGTCTTTTGTAGCAATTAGTTCTTTAAGTTCAGCTTCTACTCTTTTTCGCTCCGAGATATCTCTAACATAAGCTATCAAACGCTTCTTTCCATTGAGGTACACAAATTTGGTATTTATTTCAGTTGGGAAAATGGTACCATTTCTGTGTTTATTTTCCCTTTCCAGGTAAACATCTCCGGTGGCCATTTCCTCTGTAATTATATCGGGAAGTAAACTAGCAAATTCATTAGGAACCAGATCCCTGAGGTTTAAATTCAACATTTCCTCTTTGGTATATCCAAACATTTTATGTCCCATCGTATTGCAATCCAGGATATCTCCCCGATCATTTTCTAAAAAAATTCCGTCAAGAGAAAGATTAATTAAGGCTTCGAACTTTAATTCATTTTCTTTTAGTTTATTGTTTTGACGATGATTTTTTTGAAGTAAATAAGCAATGGCAATCCCTGAAATTCCACCAATAATTATTGGACCAATGATGGCTTTTAGTTCAAAAGGATTTGCATTTATAAAAGTAAGCTGTAAAATAGATAGTCCGAGAAGAATAATCATCCCTAAAACAAAACCCAGTAGAAGACTAGGTTTTGAATGTCCCCATTTAATTGTCATAAGTTCAGTTGGTTTTTCGTGGTAAGATAGTTATTAAAGCTTTTTTCTCAAATAGAGTCTGCTTTAAAATATGTTTGAACTGGAATACTACTTTTACTTAAGATGCACTTGGGTTTTTAGAATTTCGTATAATACGCTACTTTTATTCCCAATTATAAAGAAGCGAAAATGAAAACAATACTGATCACCGGTGGTGCCGGTTTTATTGGCTCTCATGTTGTTCGATTGTTTGTCAACAAATATCCTGAATACAAGATTGTAAACCTCGATAAACTGACTTATGCTGGAAATCTAGCTAATCTCAAGGATGTTGAAGGCAAATCAAACTATGAATTTATAAAGGCAGATATCGTTGACGGAGAGGAAATGTTAAGGTTATTTGAGGAACGAAAGTTTGATGCTGTTATCCATCTGGCTGCTGAATCACATGTTGATCGATCCATTTCCAATCCTACCGAGTTTGTATTTACCAACGTTATTGGTACGGTGAATTTGTTGAATGCTGCCCGAAGCATTTGGAAAGATCAGCCAGCCGACAAACTGTTTTATCATATTTCCACTGATGAGGTTTATGGTTCCTTAGGAGACGAAGGAATGTTTACCGAGACAACTGGATATGATCCTCATAGTCCTTATTCGGCTTCAAAGGCCAGTTCCGACCATTTTGTGCGAGCGTATCACGATACCTTTGGATTACCTGCTTTAGTTTCTAATTGCTCTAATAATTACGGCTCTTTTCAATTTCCAGAGAAGTTGATTCCTCTTTTTATTAATAATATCAAGAACAACAAACCACTTCCGGTTTATGGGAAGGGAGAAAATATTCGGGATTGGTTGTGGGTGGAAGATCATGCGCGGGCAATTGATGTAATTTTTCATCAGGGGAAAGCTGGTGAAACGTATAATATTGGTGGTCATAATGAATGGAAAAATATTGATTTGATCCGGTTGATGTGTCAAATAATGGATCGCAAACTGGACAGGGAATCTGGGAATTCAGAAAAACTGATATCGTTTGTTAAAGATCGTGCCGGACACGATTTACGGTATGCAATTGACTCTACAAAATTGCAAAAGGAATTGGGATGGGTGCCAAGCCTTCAATTTGAAGAAGGACTGGAAAAAACCATAGATTGGTACCTTGAGAATGATGAATGGTTGGAAAACGTTACCAGCGGAGAATATCAAAAATACTACGACGGTCAATATCAGAAACGCTAGTTGCTCCAACCCTTTGTTTTTGTCCTGATCAAATGCTTTCCTTAACTTGTGTGGAAATTTGAAAAGGGTAATTATGAAGCGTCGTCATTTTATGAAATCGGCTTTAGCTGGTGGCTCTGTCGTATCAATGGTTGGGATATCTGCCTGTAAAACTTCCGAATCAGAAGGAACAGAAATTAATCCTTCAACCTTTGAACTCAATGAAATTACCATTGATCAGCTTCAGCAGAAAATGGCAAATGGAGAACTTACTTCCGTTGCTATTTGCAAAAAATATATTGAAAGAATTGAGTCTGTAGATTCTCTCTTGAATTCAGTCATTGAACTCAACCCCGATGGAATGGCGATCGCTGCTAAATTGGATCAGGAGCGTAAGGATGGTAAAGTTCGTGGGTTCATGCATGGGATTCCGGTTTTAATCAAAGACAATATTGATACAGGCGATCAAATGATGACCACAGCTGGTTCGCTTGCTTTAGCGGGTACGTCGGCACCGGATGACGCCTTCGTTGTTAAAAAGCTTCGTGATGCCGGGGCAGTTTTACTCGGAAAAGCTAATCTCAGTGAGTGGGCCAATATTCGATCAACCCGAAGCTCCAGTGGGTGGAGTGGACGTGGTGGTCAGGTGCATAATCCCTTTTGTTTGGATCGAAGTCCGTGCGGCTCTAGCTCAGGAACAGGGGCTGCGGTTTCTGCAAATTTATGCGCAATTGGAATTGGAACGGAAACGGATGGTTCCATTGTTTGCCCATCCGGAATAAATGGAATAGTAGGAATTAAACCCACTCTGGGAATGTGGAGTCGGGATGGAATTGTCCCTATTTCTCATAGTCAGGATACAGCAGGGCCTATGGCACGTAATGTGAGAGATGCTGCCATTTTGCTGGGGGCGCTTGCTGAATTTGATCACAATGATGCGCCTACTGGTTTGAGGGAAGGCCGTATTTATTCAGATTATACTCCGTTTTTAACTGAAGATGGTTTGAATAGCGCCCGTATCGGAATAGTGACAAACTTTTTTGGGTTTCATAAAGAGGTTGATAAGTTAATGATGCAAACTATTCAATTGATGAAAGATGCCGGGGCTGAACTAGTTGATGGTTTGATGTTACAAGGAAGAGGTGAATGGGGTGGTGCTGAATGGAAAGTGTTGATTCATGAGTTAAAGGCTGATATGGAAACTTATTTGGCAAGTCGAAAGGATGTTTCGGTTAAAACTTTAGGAGATATTATTGAATTCAACAATAGGAATGCAGATAGTGAAATGCCTTGGTTTGGGCAGGAAATATTTGAAGAAGCCGATAAAACAATGGGCATAGATGATCCTGAATATTTGGAGGCTTTGCGAATTTCTAAACTAAAAACCAGGGAAGAGGGGATTGATAAAATTATGGATGAATACCAGTTGGATGCTTTGATTGCACCGACGAATGGGCCTGCCTGGCCAATTGACCTTGTTAATGGTGATCATTTTATTGGAGGTAGTAGTGATGCTGCGGCAATCTCCGGATATCCAAATATTACTGTGCCGGCAGGATATGTACACGGGCTGCCTATTGGTGTTTCATTTTTTGGAAGGGCATGGAGTGAACCTGTTTTGCTAAAAATTGCATACGCATACGAACAAGCATCCAGACATAGAAAAGCACCTGATTTTCTAAAGACAATCAGTTAAAATGGGAAGTCGTTATTTCTATATAATCTCCTTTTTTTTATTGGTTCCTGTTTTTGTACAGGCTCAGCAAGAGAACTTCGATTTTGAGGAACAAAAAGCTGCACGGGAAGCTGAAACGTGGTTGAAGTTGGCCACATTTAAAGAAAGTGAGAATTATGGGGATTACGATTTATTTTACCAGCGGATGGAATGGGAGGTTGATCCAGCGGTTCATTTTATAAAAGGTGAAGTTGTTTCCTACTACAAACCAACAATTGATGGATTTAATACTATTTCGTTTGATCTCGCGGATAATATGCAGGTTGACTCGGTCTATCATTGGAATAAGAAAGTCGATTTTCAGCATACAAATGATCGGATTAACATCTCTTTCGCCAATGAAACTCCTATTGGTATAACTGATTCATTGATAGTTTGGTATCAGGGTGTTCCTAATAATACTGATGGTTCTTTTGTAACTGCGACAACAGATGAGGGAGATCCCGTTTTGTGGACGCTTTCGGAGCCGTATGGTGCTATGCAATGGTGGCCATGTAAACAGAGTTTGGTGGATAAAATTGATTCAATCGACGTGATTGTCACTTGTCCTGCCGGAAATAAAGTGGCAAGCAACGGGAAACTTGTTTCGCAGGTCGCATCAGTTGGGAAAACCACAGTTCATTGGAAACACAATCATCCAATTGCAACTTATTTGGTTGCTATTGGTGTTTCCAATTACGAGGAATACACCGATATCCTGGAGTTACAGGACGGTCGTCAAATAGAAATACTGAATTATGTGTATCCGGCAGACTTGGAAAATTGGCGTGCGACTTCATCTTATGTTCTGGACATTATGGAGCTATTCAATGAAATTATTGGTGAATATCCATTTGCTGACGAAAAATATGGACATGCCCAGTTCGGATGGGGTGGTGGAATGGAGCATCAAACTATGAGTTTTATGGTGAATCTTGGTTTTGCTCTTGTTGCTCATGAAATGGCTCATCAATGGTTTGGCGATTGCCTAACACTAAACAGTTGGCACGACATCTGGCTGAATGAGGGATTTGCAACATATATGACGGGTTTAACATTTGAAAACCTTTTAAGCGAGGGCGAATGGCTTGGCTGGAAGAATTATCGAATCAATCAAATTACAGGAAGGCCCGACGGATCGGTTTATGTGGATGATACAACCAGTGTTCGTCGGATTTTTGATAGCCGATTGTCTTATTCTAAAGGTGGATATCTGTTACACATGCTAAGGTGGGAGTTGGGAGATGAGGTATTCTTTCAAGGTCTGCAGGAATATTTTAATGATCCTGGCGTAAAATATGGATTTGCATCACAGCAATCGTTTGTCAATCAAATGGAAACTGCCGGAGATACCACTTTAACTGAGTTTTTTAATGACTGGTATTACGGTGAAGGTTATCCGGAATACCATATTGTGCATTACCGGTCTTATGCATCAAATGGTAAATACTTTTTGAAAATTAATCAGGATACTTCTGATCCTTCTGTTGATTTTTTCGAAATGCACGTGCCACTTCGTGTATGGAAAGATGGAGCGAGTAAAGATTTGCGTTTGCATAACATCAGTAGCGAACAGGAATTTGAGTTAGAAGAAGAGCCTGATTCAATTGAATTTGATCCCGATCGTTGGCTGATCAGTAAGAATAGCACTGTAATTTCGGGAGCTCCGGTTTATGAAGATGCTGAAATTACGATCTATCCAAATCCGGTAACGAACGAGCTTTACATTTCACTTGATCAATCAGAGAAAATACAATCGGTTGCTATCAGTGATGTAAACGGGAAGATCATTGAACAATTTAAAGAATTACCTTCCAATAAAATAAATGTAAGTCAGTTGGCCAGTGGTACTTATTTCCTTCAATTGGAGACGGATAAGAAAGGGTATCGCAAGCAGTTTCTTAAAGTAAATTAAGGCTTACATCAGGATTTGATTGTTTGCAGGCAATGTAATATACTATTCATAATCTATTTGTATAATCAGATAGAGGTCGAATTCTGGATAAGCCTGTAAGACTTCAATAACAAAACTTGGGGCAACGCCCCAAAGATTGGATCAAATATCATATGAACAGGCTGAAAGCCTGAAACAAAATAAATATAGCACCATGGGACAATCATTTTCCCAGATGTATGTGCATCTAACATTTGGAACCAAAAACCGATACCCATTTATCCAATCAAGTATAAAAGAAAGCTTGCATGCCTACATCGCAGGCACGTTGAAAAAATCTGGATTGCCTGGTTATTATGATCAACTTAGTTTCTGATCATATCCATATATTGTTTCATTTTAGTTACAAATAAATTTTCTACTAGGAGAAAAAATATTTTCATATAGAAGAAAATAATTTTGTGTCTAGATGCAAGTTTATAATAAACTCTTATTCCGTCGATTTCCTCATAAATTAAAATTGTCTTATTGAAAGTAATGTTTTAAATTGCCCTTAATTATCATATTATTAACAGTTAATTTCACCCTAAAAATGTTAACATACAAATTAGTTGAGCGCGGGAATCCAAGCGATCCAACCGCGCCTAAAAAGCTTTATGCTTCACCAGTGAAAAAAGGGACTAAAACCATTAGTTCACTAAGTACAGATATCGCAGACATTTCCTCTTTAAGCAGGGGAGATATTAGCAATGTCATTACGAACTTGGTTGAACGGATTCCAAAGGATTTGTTGGAAGGGAACTCGGTTAGCCTGGGCGAACTGGGAACTCTTCGTATTGGTTTTAGTAGTGATGGAGTTGAAGATGAAAAGGATTTTCACACCAACAAAATCAAAAACCTTAAAGTAATCTTCACACCGGGAAAACTCATCAAGGAGGAGATTAAAAAAGCGAAGTTTAGCAAATAGCTTTACAGAATAAGAAGAATGGAAGGGTATAGGCTTTGACTTGTACCCTTTTTTGATTTTTAGGTGGTTTTTATGTGTTGATTATGTGGTATTTGTGATTTGCAGGGGCAGGAAGCAAAGTTATTTTTTGTTAGTAAATTTAGTTCTATAAATCAATTAATTTAAAAGTCATGAACCAATTTGAAATCTTTAACGAAAACAGGGATTTGTTAGTTCAAATTATAAGAAATCAGGCAAAGATTGCTCATTTTTTAGAACATATTAATCGTAAAGTTGACGTCTGTATGAAAGAACTTGTTCCTGATCAGCAATATGCAGGGAATGAACATCTTGATGATTTTTTGACGGTAATGCTAGATGAAAATGAAAACTTATTTGGAGAGATTTATGCAAAAGCTAAAAGATTAAGAGAAGAAAATAAAAAATAAGATAATGTACCAATCAAATTCATTGCCGTATATATCTCAGAAAGGACGTCCTAATCAAAGAATTCATTTGTGTGAAGTGAATGAGGAGGAAAGGGATATTTCATTTAGGATTAAATATTCAGAAGGTGTAAAAATGCCAGACGAACTTGTTAAGTTTTATCAAATTTCTACTTATAACGTAGACGCTTTATTGAACTCGTATCTTTGGGCTTCAAGATTTGATAAATTTAATGATCCTTTCGATTGTCCGCCACAGTTATGGAATATTGATTCGTTTGCCAAAGAGAATATCGAATCGATTGTTAATCCTGATTTTCGTCAAATTTTTCACCATTTTGTTGATAAAAAGCATAATTGGGATTTATTTATGTCATATTACTTACCAAGCTTTTTAGGGATTGTTTGTTTAAATAACCCAAAAGACGTTATCCTTGATACTCTTTGGGGATATTACTCAAATCAAGAAGGATACGCACTTAAATTTGATTGTCAAAGTTTAAGAAATAATTTGGGAGATCCATTTGAAATAGAATATCTAGAAGAAGAGGATTTAGATTTTTTCTCCTTGGATGATATAAAAGAAACAAAAGATTTATATGTCAGGTTTCTAAGATGGTCGACTCAAAAAAAGAAAATCTGGAAACATGAGAGTGAATGGCGTTATATCTTTAGTTTAAAAGCCGATATTTTGTCTGGAGATGCATACCCTGAGGAAAGGGTAAAGAAGTTCCATCCAAGTGCAATTAAGGAGGTAATATTAGGCTTAAGATTTTTTGATAAGGAAAACGCATATCAAATTTCAGATAATGAAATCTTATATATCATTGATGGCTCAAATGAAAAACAAATTTTACAAGATCAAATGATGTCATTTTTATCATTTCCTAATCGTATTTCAGTTAGCCATGTTTGGATGAAAAATAGTAGCCTCCAGCTTTATTCTCGTAATTGTCAGATTTTTAAAGAGAGTGAACGGCGCTATAGAATTGTTTACGAATAATATTTAGATATGGTGATCATTTCCCCATTTCCGTGGAAATAGGTAAATTCGCAGCAAATTAAAAATTAAGCATCATGTTTTCAGGAATAGTTGAAGAATTTGGCGTGGTAAAAGCCATTGAAAAAGAGCAGGAGAATTATCATTTCACCCTGACTTGTTCGTTTGTAGATGAACTGAAAGTGGATCAAAGTCTGTCCCATAATGGGGTTTGCCTGACTGTCGTTAAAGTTGATAAAGAAGCTAAGACTTACGTGGTAACTGCTATCAAGGAAACGCTTTCGAAAACCAACTTAGGATACTGGGAAGTAGGTTCAAAAGTTAATCTGGAGCGTAGCATGATGATGAATGGCCGTTTGGATGGTCACATTGTGCAAGGGCACGTGGATCAAACTGCAACTTGCACTAAGGTGGAGGAAGCTGATGGTAGTTGGTATTTTACCTTCGAATATAACTTTGATAAAGAAAAAGCACAGCAGGGTTACATGACTGTTGAAAAGGGATCGGTTACAGTAAATGGTGTTAGCCTGACGGTGGTGAATTCAAAAGATAACTCATTTCAGGTTGCCATTATTCCTTATACCTATAATGAAACCAATTTTCACACCTTTGAAGTGGGAACAGTGATTAATTTGGAGTTTGATATTATTGGTAAATATCTGAGCAAATTAATGACATTCAAATAACAGAAAACCGGGATCAAGTCCCGGTTTTTTTGCTCTTTTTCATGAGTTAGGCATGGAAAACAAATAGCGGTGTTTTTAAATGGAACACCATTTTTTTTGCAATACTCGGATTGAAAATTCGAGTGATCATGTTTCGTTTATGGGTGGTTAAAGCTAAAATATCAACCTTGTTTTTCTCAATGTAAGTTTCCAATGCTGATAATACATCTTCTCCTTCTACAATCTTAAAATTCAACTTGGCCTCTTTATAGTTTTTCTTTAAAGCGTTACTCATGCTTTTAAGTTTTGCTTTATCCCACTCTTTGTCATTTTGTACGCCGATATGCAGGCAGGTTACTTCTGTGTCAAATGGCTTTAGCAAGCCAAGTAATTTGTTGATAGATAAGAAATCATTGTCATCGAAGTTAGTGGCGTAAACTATACTCTTTACAGAGCTTAACTTTATATCGGGAGTGTCCTCTGGAAGAACTAATACAGGAACATTGGCTTTGTAAATTACTCCTGCAGTTGTACTTCCCATAATCGCGTCTTGCCCGAAGCCTCTAATTCCCATAACTATTAACCGCGGCGGGTGGGCATCGGTGTAATTTAGAATATCTTCTTCGGGATAACCCATTTTCACAATCTGATCAATTTTCAAACTTTTCCAGATTTTCTCACCGGTTTTTTCAGATAATTTTCTCAAAAACATCTTAAATTCTTCCTGAACAATTCCCTCTCGTTCTTTTAAATGATTGTATAAACCGGCATCAAACGGGATAACA
This sequence comes from Sunxiuqinia sp. A32, assembly GCF_052690465.1. NCBI lineage: Bacteria > Pseudomonadati > Bacteroidota > Bacteroidia > Marinilabiliales > Prolixibacteraceae > Sunxiuqinia > Sunxiuqinia sp. A32. The sequence goes on along the minus strand of NZ_JBQYLI010000003.1, from coordinate 65,515 downwards.
TCAGAATATGGAATGGTGAAATAATCTGGTTGTGAAATGACATGGTAAAAAACCAGGCTGGCTTCCAGTTTTTGGCAAATCTCAATAGCAACTTCAGCTGCCTTGAGTGAATAAGAAGAAAAATCAACAGGAATTAGAATGATGTTTTCTGTTTTAATTGGATTTTTCTCAAGTTTGCCGAGCAGCTTATCCAGAATAGGAAAAGCTTTTTGGACATCTTTGGCGTTAATCTGAACTTTAACGCCTGTTGCAACTGCTCCCTGAATCAGATTGACATGTTCAAGTGAACAACTTATCCCTTTTGCCTCTAACATCGACCGCAAGACTTCAGCTTTGGAATAAGGCAACAATGCGATTGTTATGATTTTCTCTTCCATAGCTTAATATATTAATGAACATTGTTTCTATTAGTTTTTTCGGGATTCTGGCAATTTAGTTTCAAATTTGAACAGGTATCTTCTTAAAACTATTTTTTAACATAGTTTCTAGTTGGACAAACTGAATAATTCAATAGCAACAAACAAATTAGGTACTGTGCTGTTGTCATTTCTGACATAAAATGGTAACTTTTTGAGATGAAAAAAACGGTTTTAATAACAGGTGCGGCAAAACGATTGGGAAAGGAAATGGCTAAACATTTAGCTCAAAAAGGATGGGATGTTGCGATCCATTACAATTCATCGGCAGAGCCAGCTAACATGCTCAGGGAGGAATTGATGAAATGTTTTCCTGATGGTGATTTTCAGCTTTTTCAGGCAAACCTTGCCAATAGGTTGGAGGTTGAGAACTTGGTAAAGGAAGTGCTTGATAAAATGGGGCATCTTGACTTGTTGATTAATAATGCATCTGTATTTGAATCTGCATATTTGAAAAACACGGACTTTAATTTGTTAAATGAACAAATGGCAGTTAATTTTCAAGCTCCGTTTCTGCTAATTCGGGATTTTGCGAAGATGGTACAAGAAGGAGTAGTGGTGAATTTAGTTGATACTCGTATCACAAGTAATAAATCCAATTATGCTGCGTATTCATTGTCAAAAAAAGTTCTTTGGGAATTAACTAAAATGGCGGCTTTGGAATTTGCTCCTGATATTCGCATCAATGCAATTGCTCCTGGTGCTATATTGCCTCCGGAGGATAAGGATGAAAATTACCTGTGGGATTTAGCCGAACAAATACCGATGAAAAGGCCGGGTGGAGTGGAACCAATCCTGCGAAATTTGGATTACATACTGGATAATGAATATATGACTGGTCAGTTATTATTTGCTGACGGTGGAGAAAATTTAGGTAAAAATCAATAATAAACGAACATGGCACGAATTCGCGTTAAGAATCTATTGTTACGGACATATATTGGCTTTAACCCCGAAGAGTTGGTCAATAAGCAAGATGTAATTATTAACCTTAAAATTGAAGCAGATATTCCAACGGATGCATTGGAGGAAGATGAGCCTAAAGACATTTATGATTATAAATTGATTACCAAAAAGGTCATTGCTTTTGTGCAGGATGGTCGCTTTAAATTGCTCGAAGTGCTTACAAAAAATTTATTGGACATGGTCATGGAAGATGAGCGGGTAAGTTGGGCCAAAGTGGAAGTTGATAAACCGCATGCCCTTCGTTTTGCTGAGTCGGTTTCATTTGAAATGGAAGCAAGAAGATGAATACTGCCATTGTAGCCATCGGCTCAAATATCGAATCTGAAAAAAACATTTCCCGTACAATCGAGTTGCTTGGAAACGATGTTGAGTTGATTCAATTGTCTGAAATGAAAAAAACCAAACCTATTGGAATTGAGAATCAAGCGGAATTTACCAATGGAGCGGTTAAAATAAAAACTAAGCTGGGAAAAGAAGAGTTGAATAGATACCTTAAAGATTTGGAGGACAAATTGGGAAGAGATCGTTCTGCACCGAAATTTGGTCCTCGTTGTATTGATCTGGATATTTTGATTTTTAATGACCAGATTGTTGATGAGGATTATTATACCCGAGATTTTTTAAGGGATTCAGCTAAAGAACTCGGTTTTAATTCATACTAAAAGTTAAATGTTCCAGTTATCTTTGTAGTCTACTTTAATTTATACATGATGAAATTCTCAATCCAAAAATACTCATTACTGGTTTTATTGTTATTGGCAATCTTTTCCTGTTCAAAAGATGACGGGATTGTTGGCTTGGAAGAGCCGGTGTACGATTACTATGTAAATAGTTCGAAACTTACCTCTCTTCAATTGCCAATTTTGCAAACGATGTATAGTCAGGCGGCCCTTCTTTATCCGGAAGCCGAAGAATTGGGAGCGAATTTGAAGTATAGTGTGGAAGTTAATAAGATGACCTATCAGACCAAATTGGATACTAAAAAAATTCAGGCATCAGCATTGGTTTGTTTTCCTGAAAAAGCCGGTTCCTATCCGGTGCTTTGTTTTCAGAATGGAACCAATGTACTGTATGATAAAGCTCCGACGAAAAATTTGGGGGATCAGTTGTTCCTGCTATTGGAAAGCATTGCCTCTATGGGGTATATTGTGGTAGTTCCGGATTATCCGGGTTTTGGTGCCTCAGAGAATGAAGTACACCCATACCTAATTAAAGATTTAACAGTGAGGGCATTGAAGGATGTGTTAAATGCAACAGTCGAATTTGCCCAGGAAAATATTTTCGATATTACGTTGAATAATGATTTGTATCTGATTGGGTATTCACAAGGAGGTTGGGCGACGCTTCAACTCCAGCGTGAAATTGAGATGAATGGTCTTGGATTATTTAATTTGGTTGGAAGTTCTTGTGGGGCTGGTCCATACGATATAGGTAGTATCAGCACACAAATAGTTTCCGGTGAAACGTATGAACAGCCTTACTTTCTGGCCTATATCGTCAATTCTTATAATGAATATGATCAGTTTGGTTCGGGCATAAATATCAATGATATTTTCAATGAACCATATGCATTGGATATTCCCGATTTATTTGATGGCGAACATACTCCACAGGAGATCAATTCATCATTAACAACCAGTATTCCTGATTTAATAACTTCAGGTTATCGATCTGGATCGTTGACTGATCCGGCATATGAATCGGTACGGGCTGCTTTTGCTGAGAATAGCGTTGAGAGTTGGAATGTTGAAACTCCTACCATATTGATGCATGGAACCGCAGATATGACTGTTCCTTTTAATATCACGAGCCAGATGTATGAAGCTTTTTTACAAGAAGGTACTGACGCGGTTGTCATGGTTCCTATTACAGGCAAAGGGCATTCAGAATCCATAGTGCCTTTTGGATTTGCATCGATTCAGTGGTTTCTGGATTTGTAGGGTTATTTAAAACCTGATATATTTTAGATTTTTTATGCGTAAAAGGCACTAGCTTTGTTGCATAAAATGCAAGCTTATGTGGCTTTACTTTTACATACAACCTTCCTTTTATAACCGATATATCAATATCAAAAACCGCGACTCTTTTCGTTTCTAATCATTTACATTTTTAGTAAACAGATTTATTAATCGTAAAATGATTGGAGATGAAAATTCCTTTTGCAGAAAATTATAAAATTAAGATGGTTGAGCCCATCTATAGAAGTACACGTGAAGAACGTGAAAAATGGATTCGAGAAGCCCGTTACAATCTATTCAACCTAAAAAGTTCTCAAGTATATATTGATTTGCTTACAGATAGTGGAACTGGAGCAATGAGTGATCGGCAGTGGGGAGCCATGATGACCGGAGATGAAAGTTATGCCGGATCATCATCTTTCTTTAACTTGAAAGAAAAAGTAAAAGACTTGTTTGGCTTTGAGTACATGTTACCTGTTCACCAAGGAAGAGCAGCAGAAAATGTGTTGTTCTCCGTGTTGGTAAAAGAAGGTGATGTGGTGCCTGGCAATTCGCATTTCGACACCACAAAAGGGCACATTGAATTTAGAAAAGCCAAAGCTCTGGACTGTACCGTAAGTCAGGCTTTTGATACAGAGAATGATTTCCCGTTTAAAGGGAATGTCGATATCAATCAGTTGAAGTTAGTTCTTGAAACCTATCCAAGGGAACAGGTGCCGCTAATTGTTTTGACAATCACATGCAATAGTTCAGGTGGTCAGCCTGTGTCAATGGAGAATATTCGAAAGGTCAAAGAACTTGCTGATATATATGATGTTCCGTTGGTTTTTGATTCGGCTCGATTTGCTGAAAATGCCTGGTTTATTCAACAGCGTGAGAAAGGTTATCAGGAAAAGACAATTAAAGAGATTGTTCGTGAGATGTATAGTTGTGCCGATGGAATGACGATGAGCAGTAAGAAGGATGGTATTGTAAACATGGGTGGTATTTTGGCAATGAACCGAGCCGAATGGTATGAAAAGGCAACCGTTTTTAATATCATGTATGAAGGCTTTGTTACCTACGGTGGCATGGCCGGACGCGATATGAATGCTATGTCGGTTGGGTTGGATGAGGTGACTGAGTCGGAATATTTGGAAACCCGCATTAAGCAGGTTCATTATTTAGGTGAGCAATTGATCGACTATGGAATTCCAATTCAAAAGCCAATTGGGGGACATGCGATATTTGTTGATGCAAAGCGGTTTTTTCCGCATGTTCCGGTTGAGGAGTTCGTGGCACAAACGCTGGCAATTGAGTTATATCTGGAAGCTGGCATTCGCGGGGTTGAGATTGGCACATTACTGGCAGACAGAGATCCTGCCACCCATTTAAATAGGTATCCGACTTTGGAATTTCTGCGTTTGGCTATCCCTCGACGAACCTACACAAACAATCATATGGATGTAGTGGCTGCAGGCTTAAAGAATATTTTTGATCGACGAGATCAGGTTAAGCATGGATATACAATTGAATATGAAGCACCAATTATGCGCCACTTTACAGTTGGGTTAAAAAAGTTTTAACCGTCATATTTTATATGTTCATGTGAGTTTACTGCAGATTTTAGCAAAATATGGGGTAGTTCATAGATTTTAATAGAAAGATAGAACAGTTGATTCGAATATTATTTACATTTGCATCAATCAATTAATTCGAATAAGAATACTTCTGTTCGCGCAGCCTGGGATATTTGCCAGGCTTTTTTACGTAAATATCTCATTCTAAATCAGGTTCTATCGAACAAAATAATAATTCAAAAAGAAAGTCGAAAAATAGTTTATATATCAAACTTTCAATATATTTGGTATGTTCATTAGTTACAATAATTAAGAAAATGTCAGAAAATACGGGATCAAAAATATTAATTGCTGAAGACGTTGAATCCAATTATTTATACTTGAGTGCTGTGTTAAGTAAGGTTCGTGCAAAAATATTTTGGGCGAAGAATGGAAAGGAAGCTGTCGATATATTTTTAAATGAAGATGGTATCGATTTAATTCTGATGGATTTGCAGATGCCAGAAATGAATGGTTACGAAGCAACAAAGATTATTAAAGATATAAAACCTGAATTACCAATCATTGCTCAAACTGCATTTGCGATGTCTGATGATCGAGAGAAAGCACTGGAAGCCGGATGCGATGATTATCTTGCAAAACCAATCAAGTCTAAAGATTTATTGACCATCGTCGGTAAGTATATTTTCGTTTAGAGGAATTGTATAAAACATATGTACTGCGTTCATTTCTAAAAGGGATGAACGTTTTTTTGTAATGCATTTTGCCGTTTAAGACTGATCATTTATTACTTTTGGTTTTTCAAAACAAATAGGATGGAAAAAAAACAACGATTATTGGATCAACGATATTTGAAAATGGCCATGATTTGGGCGCAGAATTCATATTGTAAGAGAAGGCAGGTTGGCGCTATTTTGGTCAAGGATCAGATGATTATATCGGATGGTTATAATGGAACTCCATCTGGATTTGAAAATATATGTGAAGACGAAAACAATAAAACAAAACCGTACGTTTTACATGCCGAAGCAAATGCAATCTCCAAGGTTGCCAAGTCGAATAACAGCAGTGATGGCGGTACCATGTACGTAACTTCATCACCTTGTTTAGAATGTGCTAAATTAATTATTCAAGCTGGAATAAAACGAGTGGTATTTACTGACAATTATCGACTCGAAGATGGTATTGAATTGTTAAAACGAGCAAATATTGAAGTAATTCAAGTAGAAACAGAGGACTAGTCATGAATAAAAAAATAAACATTTACTTACCGATATTAATTGCCATTTCAGTGGTAATTGGCATTTTATTGGGGAATAATCTGAGCAACGAACAACGGCCTGCATTCCAGAATTTCAGTTCAAATCAGACCAATAAATTATCGACGATCGTTGATCTGGTTGCAAATGCTTATGTTGACTCGATCTCATCCAGCGTGTTGGTTGAAGAAGCTATTCCTGAATTATTGAAAAATCTGGATCCTCATACCACATATATTGCTGCTACCGATATGCAGGAAGTTACGGAAGAAATGCAAGGTAACTTTGGAGGAATTGGAGTTCAGTTTTCTATACATAATGATACTGTTCAGGTGATTGATGTGATCTCGGGCGGTCCTTCTCAGAAATTGGGAATTTTACCTGGTGATCGCATTGTTTCCGTCAATGATTCTGTAATTGCAGGAATTGGAGTTAAAAACGAAACAGTACTTAGCTTACTTAGAGGAGAAAAAGGAACGAAAGTTAATGTTGGAATTAAAAGAAATGGGATGAAGGAGTTCCTTGATTATGAAATCGTGAGGGGCGATATTCCAATATACAGTGTAGATGTAAGTTATATGATTGATCAGGAAACTGGTTTTGTGAAGATCGGACGATTTGCAGAACACACTTATGATGAGTTTTTACAGGCTCTAAATAAACTGAATGGCAAAGGTGCACAAAAGATTATCATTGATTTGCGTGGAAATCCTGGAGGGTACCTGATGCAAGTGATTCGAATGGTGAATGAATTTTTAGGTGAAGGAGAATTGATAGTTTACACGGAAGGTCATTCACAAGCTCGAAAAACTTATACCGCTAATGAAAAGGGCAGTTGTTTAGATAAATCGGTGATTGTACTAATTGATGAATATTCAGCTTCGGCGAGTGAGATATTTGCAGGTGCTATTCAGGACAATGATCGCGGCATTGTAGTTGGACGACGTTCTTTCGGGAAAGGATTGGTTCAGGAACAAATTCCATTTACTGATGGTTCTGCACTTCGATTGACTGTTGCGCGCTATTATACTCCAAGTGGTCGATGCATTCAAAAACCGTACGATGAAGGTGTTGATCAGTACTATCATGATATTATGAATCGTGCTATCCAGGGTGAATTTCAGGCAGCTGACAGTATTCAATTTGCCGATTCATTAAAATATGTGACTAAATCAGGAAGAACCGTATTTGGTGGCGGAGGTATTATGCCTGATTATTTTGTGCCAGCAGATACAACCGGATATTCAGACTATTATTCTAAAATAGTTCAAAAAGCACTGGTATATCATTTCGCTTTTGATTACACTGATAAAAATCGGAAAGCGCTGAATAAACTTAAGACTGCAGCAGAATTTAGTAGCTATCTGGAAAGCAAAAATATCCTTCAGGAGTTTACCAAGTATGCTGCAACAAAAGGCATTGCAGCAGATCAGAAAGGCCTTGATGTTTCCGGAAAAATTATCGAGACTCAGATTAAGGCATATATCGCCAGAAATATTATCGGGGAAGAAGGCTTCTTTCCAATTATTAAAGAAATTGACAAAACCTTACTTCAGGCAATTAAAATTTCTCACTCAAAAAATACACTTGCTCAACTTTTAGCTGTAACAAAATAGTCTTTCGGTCGTCTTATTAGAGGAATTCTATTAAAACACATGACCGTTGAGGATTATAATAAAGCTGTGAATCAGTTCGCTGATGGTGTTTTTCGTTTCATCGTTAAGAATATGAAGAGCGAAGAACAAGCCAGGGACATTGTTCAGGATAGCTTTGAAAAGCTTTGGTTGCATGCCGATGAAGTTAGTCCGGCGAAGGCAAAATCGTATTTGTATACCACTGCTTATCATCGTATGATTGATGTTGTTCGAAAGGATAAAAGACAAAATCCGCTGAGTGAAAATTATGAAGGAGAACTCACCGATGGGAATCAATATAGCGATTTGGGGGAAATACTGAATCAGGCGGTAGAATTGCTGCCAAATGATCAGCGGTCTGCGTTAATGCTAAGAGACTATGAAGGCTATTCATATAAAGAAATAGCTGAGATAACGGAATTAAGTGAAGCTCAGGTTAAGGTTTATATTTATAGAGCCCGGGTGTTTATGAAGAATTATATTGGAAAAATTGATGTACTGGTATGACTATGAAAATTAACCAATCAAATTATGAGATCTTTTTTTTAGATTATCTGGATGGGAAATTACCAGACAATCAGGTAGATGAGTTTCTGGATTTTTTGAAAAAGAACCCTCAATTAAAGGAGGAGTTGAAAGCTGTTGAGGATTTGAAACTTGCACCTGAAGAATATCAATTTAGTGGTAAAGAAGAACTTTTAAGAAATAACGAAGCTCAGGAAAATACATTTGATTATCGGGCAATTGCTTTTATTGAAAATGATCTCTCAGAAGAAGACCAAAAACTGTTTCTTGAGGAAATGGAAAGCGATGCTGAGAAAGAACGTGAGTTCGATCTTTTATTGAGTACCAAATTGATAAAGGAAGAAATAAATTACCCTGATAAGAAGTCATTATACCGAAAGGACAAAAAACGGGCACTTTATATATTTGGAAGAATTGCTGCGGTTTTAATCCTATTATTGGCAATTGGTTCAATATTCCAGAAGAACTGGAAAATCGATTCAGAAACTGAGTCTGTTTTTACGGAGGCACTTCCTCCAATAATCCATGCAGATAAGGAAGCTGATCCTCAGAAAGATGAGCCAGTAAAAAAACAAAAATCAATTGATAAGATTAAGAAGGCAGTAACCGATTCAATTCCGACTAAAGAAAAAAGCATTCGCGAAAAAGCGAAAGGTCGACTAAAAGAAATTGAAGATTTAACTGGAATAGTAAGAGAACCTGCACCTCATAGTTTGCAAGCTATTTATCCTGATTTTGTAACTCACTCAAACGCTACAGTTGTCTCATTGCATCAGGTTAACACGGCAAGCAAAACACCGGAGAACTACATGCGCTTAGATGAGTATCTTTCCCAAAAATTAAAGGATCTTACAACGGAGGAAAAAACCTCTGATTTGAATAGAATTGCATCTGTCGGTTTGGAGAAAATGTCGAATTACAGCAATGACAAAATCAGCTATCAAAAGAATAGCAATGGGAAGATTTCAGAGATTAATTTAAAAACCGGATTGCTTGCTTTTTCCATTCCGATTAAAAAAAATCGGTAGGCCTGTAACATTTCAAAATACTTGTTCGTCATAGGGCTGAAAACAAATTGAAAAAGTCATGAAAACGATGAAACAATTATTATTATCAGCCATTCTACTTGCATTCATATTCTCAGCTCAAGCTCAATCAAAAATTGCAGAAGTAACTGAAGATGCAGAGAAAACAGAAGTTAGCCTTTTCAACGACAAAATCCATGTTAAGGATGATTATAATGGCGACACTACTTTTGTACGTGTTGGCAGGCACAATATTGAGATTGTGGAAGAAGGAAACAAAACTCATATTGATGTGCATAAAGATCATGATTGGGACGGTGAAAATGGTTGGCAAAAGAAGAAACGGTTTAATGGTCATTGGGCCGGTTTTGAATTAGGTTTTAATGGATTCGATGAAACTGATTACTCCATGTATCCTTTTGATGAAGGCTTTATGGATCTTAATCAGCCAAAATCCATGGAAGTAAACGTGAACTTCTTGGAGTACAATATTGCCTTGCAAAAAGAGAGAGGAAACATCGGAATTGTGACAGGTGTTGGTTATTCAATGAATAATTTTCGATTTGATAATCCAATAACAGTTGATAAAGAAGATGGTATGCTTGTTCCGGTTTCACTGGATGGGGATAATATTAAAAAGTCGAAACTGATGGTTTCGTATATTACCGTTCCACTTCTTCTTGAATTCCAAATCCCAGTCAATGATTTCTCTAATAAGATACATATTTCCGGAGGGATCATCGGTGGTATAAATATTGGTTCACATACGAAAGTAAAAATGGATCATTCCAAATCTAAAGACCGCGGTAGTTTTAATGTCAATCTATTTAAATACGCGGCAACTGCAAGGATAGGATTGAAAGATATAAGCCTTTATGCAACCTATAATCTTTCTCCATTGTTTGATACAGACAAAGGACCGAAGTTAGTCCCATTTTCAATCGGTATTAGCCTTGTGAACATATAGAATCAAAGAATATTGAATGAGGGCTTGCTACTACAGCAAGCTTTTTTATGGTGTAATTTGAATAAAAAAAACGGGAACCTTTGAAGATTCCCGTTTTGTATAATTGAATTGACTGATTGTTATTCAATTTCTTTCCAAACCAAGGCACTGGCACCAACAATAGCGGCATCACCAGGCTTTAATTGAGATGGAAGAATTTTGATTTTATCTGTAAAGATAGGCAACAAATGACTTTCCAAACTTTCTTTAGTTGGTTTGAAGATGTAGTCACCTGCAGCAGTAGGTCCACCGAACAAGAAAATAGCTTCAGGGCTTAAGTGATGCACTGTATCAGCTAAACCTTGTCCAAGCCATTTACCTGTTTGCTCAAAAACTTCCAATGCAACTTTATCGCCTTTTTCGGCAGCATCGAAAATCATTTTTGAATCTAACTCCTGGAATGATTTATCAGCTAACAGGCTATCACCTGCATTGTCTCTGGCCATAATCTCAAAAGCTGTACGTTTCATTCCTGGTGCAGAACAATATGCTTCCAGGTGTCCTTTTGCGCCACATCCACAAAGGCGTCCGCCAGGAATCAGGGTCGTGTGTCCGCACTCTCCGGCAAAACCGTCATGTCCATAAACCATGTTACCATCAACAACAACACCGCTACCAACACCAGTTCCTAGAGTGTACATGACAAAGTTTTTCATTCCCTTTGCGCCACCATAGATCATTTCACCAATAGCTGCTGCATTTGCGTCATTAGTTAAAGCCAATGCCTGCATATCAGGGAAACTACCTTTTAGTAGATCAACTAAATGAATAACTCCTTTGAAAGACAAGTTTGGAGCGTATTCAATTGTTCCATTATAATAGTTACCATTTGGAGCGCCGATACCAATACCGAGGATTTCCAAATCTTCATTTAACAGTTTTACTGATTTAATGAGTTCTTTGATAGCTGCACTTAGATCAGCAACATATTTTTTAATATCTCCGTGTGAAGGTGTTGATATATTATCTTTTACCATTACGTTTCCTTCGTTGTCAACAACACCAATGGCAGTGTTTGTTCCACCTATATCAACGCCTATAGCTACTTTTTTCATCTTAATATTTGATTTGTTCTTAATTTGTTAATTCAATCCTGATTAGTCTACAGGAATATCTTTATTCACATTTTTACTTCCAATAAGTGAATAGTAGAATAAATAAGCTAATCCTATGAATGGAACCCAGTAAGAAGCAATGTAGCCCATGTTATCAGCAACACCATTTTGGATTAATGGTAAAATACCACCACCAACAACCATGGTCATGAAGATACCAGAAGCTGAAGCTGTAAATTTACCCAAACCTTCAACAGCAAGGTTAAAGATACCACCCCACATTACTGAAGTACAAAGTCCAACTAAAACAAGATACATGGCATTAATTGGGACATTTGCTGCACCAAAAGCAAGACCTCCAGTAGCAGTAGTTTGAAGTACTGGAATAGAAACTGTTGTTCCAACTGATGAAATGATTGCCATCAATACTAACAACATACCGACACCAGATGCAACGATTAACATACTACGGCTTGAAACTTTTGCTCCAATTGAAGCGCCAACAAAACGTCCAATCAACATTAGGAACCAATAAGTACCAGCAACAAATCCTGCGGTTGAAGCGTCCAAACCACCTGCGTTAGCATCGGCAAGAAATAACATCATTGTTCCAGGAACACCAACTTCAACACCAACATATACAAAAATACCAACTGCGCCTAAAATGAAATGACGGAAAGACCATGCACTGTAAGCAGATTTTTCAGCAGCTTTTTCATCAGCAGTTTTAATGTGTGGTTCTGGGATTGTAACAAAAGACAATGCAATACCAGCAACTGCAAAGATTCCCATTGCAATAAACATTACAGGATTGATGTCTTTAATAGCAGTATTTTTTGTTACTTCTCCAACTAGCACACCCACCAACATTGGAACTGTTGTTGCCATTAATGAGTTAAATGTTGCTCCAACTTGGATTAACTGGTTTCCTTTGTTTCCGCCACCTCCAAGTGTGTTCAACATAGGGTTAACAACCATGTTCAACAAACACATAGAGAAACCAGCGATGAAGGCACCTAACAGGTATACGAAAAAGCTCTCAGCAATTCCTGATAAGTACATAACTCCTACACCAACAAAACCAACAACAATTGCAATAATTGCGGTTTTCTTATAACCTATTTTTTCAAGTAATTTTCCTCCGGGAATACCCATGAAAGCATAAGCTAAAAAGTTGGCAAAGTTTCCTAACATGCCTAAAAAGTTTGAGGCCTGAAATTGAGATTTTACTACGACTCCCATCGGAGCTGCCAGGTTAGTTACAAATGAGATCATACCGAAAAGTAAAATCATCATGAAAATTGGCACTACATAATTCTTCTTATTCTCTTGCATAATAATGTTTATTAAGAATAGTTTAGTTTATAATTATTTATTTATTGTGATTATTTTCAGGTAAATATGCGGTTGTTATAAATGATAAAATGATTGTTTTAATGGATACCGTAACGTAGTCAAAAATGGGGAAGATAGTACCTAAAACTGATTTGCTTGCTACGAGATTGTTATTCCTTTGTTCCATATAAATCACTTTGGTTTATGTAGATGAATTAAAGTTTAAAAATTCAGGCTGAACAAATTTAGAAATTAAAATGATTTTTCCAGATTTTGGAAGTTCGATATCGCTAATTTAGGACGAATAAAAATATGTTATGCAATTATAAACCTGCTCAATCGTTTGTTCGCTGAAGTTAAAATGCATGATAAAGGTTTGGGTATTTTCTGTAACTTTGCCTGAAATTCAAGAGAAAATGGAATCAACACGTCAAAATAAAATAAGTCGTCTTATTCAGCGCGAATTAGCCGATATATTTCAAAAAGAAAGCAGAACTCTGTTTATGGGAAAAATGATCAGTGTTACCGTCGTTCGGGTATCACCTGACTTGGGGCTTGCAAAGGCATACATCAGTATTTTTCCGTCAGATAATTCTAGAGAAGTATTAAAACATATTCGTATTTCAAATCCAAAAATAAGAGGTTTACTGGGGCGACGGGTTGGAAAACAACTTCGGGTTGTTCCTGAACTAGAGTTTTATATTGATGATAGCCTGGATTACATCGATAATATTGACAACCTCCTGAATTCATAAGCATGCAATACGATCCGATCAAGCGTTCACTGGGAAAAGTGTTTAATCAAACCCCAATACTGAGAAAGCTTTTTTACCGACTTCTTGATTTGCTGCTATTGCGAGCATGGCATGTCAGAAAAGAACTGCGTAGTTTGAAATTTTCATCCGGTAATATCGATATTCTTGATGCTGGTTCTGGTTTTGGGCAGTATACCTATCGAATGAGTCGTTTGTTTCCGAAATCTGAAATATTAGCCGTTGATGTAAAGCAGGAACAGATTGAAGATTGCAATCGTTTTTTTAAACAAATTGATTTGTCAGAGAGGGTTCAGTTTGAAATTGCTGATCTCACAAAATATACACAGCCTTCAAAATTCAACTTGATTATTTCTATTGATGTGATGGAGCATATTGAGGAAGATGTGCAGGTATTTAAAAACTTTCATCAATCATTAGGAGAGGAAGGCGTTTTATTAATTTCCACTCCGTCAGATCAAGGTGGATCTGATGCACATGATCATGATGAACAAGATGGTGTTCACGGTTTCATTGATGAGCATGTTCGTGATGGGTACAATATTGAAGAGATCGAAGAAAAATTAAAATCTGCCGGTTTCTCAAAAGTTGAAGCCAGATATTCTTACGGTACCCCGGGAAAAATTTCCTGGCGGTTATCAATGAAATACCCTATTCAGCTATTAGGGGTGAGTAAACTGTTTTTTGTGTTGCTTCCATTCTACTATATACTCTTTTTCCCAATCGCTGCAATTCTCAATTTTGCAGATGTAAAGGGGAAGCATACAACAGGGACTGGCTTAATTGTAAAAGCATACAAATAATTGAAACTGGCGTTCTACATAGCGAAACGTTATCTGGTTTCTAAAAAATCAGCCAATATTATTAATATCATTTCCATGATTTCAGTTGCAGGTGTTGTAATTGGATCGATGGCATTGATTGTTGTTTTATCAGCGTTTAACGGCATTGACAGTTTCATTCAATTCATGTTATCCAATTTTGATCCTGACTTGAAAATTGAAGTTGCTGAAGGTAAAAGTTTTCAACTGACGGATGCAGATTTTGAGTCTGTAAAAAAGCTGGACGGAGTGATTGGATTTGTGGAAGTTGTTGAGGAAAATGCCTTACTTCGATATGATGATCGCCAGCGCTATGCTACGGTAAAGGGTGTTGATGAAACCTATGTCTCAACCTCAGGGATGGATTCAACGATCATAGATGGCGAATTCATGTTGCAAAATGAAGCTCATCAGTTTACCGTGTTGGGGCAGGGAGTTGCATACGATATGTCTGTCGGTTTAAGTTTTGTTGATCCTGTCCATTTCTTTGTTCCCAAAAAAGAGCAGAAAACACGTATCAACCTGGATAATGCCTACAATCATGCTTACCTGTTTCCATCAGGAGTTTTTTCCGTTCAGCAAGAAATTGATACCAAGTATGCAATAGTTCCAATTAGTTTTGCACGTGAGTTGTTTGAGCTGGATGGGCGTGTTACTTCGGTAGAATTGAAGTTGGATCAGTCTCTGGATATTGATGAAATTAAGCAACAGGTAAAACAAATTTTAGGCGCTAAGTTTATCATTAAAGATCGATTTGAACAGCATGAATTATTATATCGTGTAATGCGTTCTGAGAAGTGGTCAAGCTTTTTAATCCTGAGCTTTATCCTGGTTATTGCATCTTTTAATTTACTGGGTTCCCTTACGATGATAATCATCGATAAGAAAGATGATATAAAGATTCTGGAAAGTATGGGAGCTGACCGTAAATTGATTCGGCGCATCTTTTTATTGGAGGGATGGTTGATTTCACTTTCTGGTGTACTTAGCGGATTGTTATTGGGAATCTTTCTTGTTTGGGCACAAATCCGTTTTGAGCTGGTGAAGCTTCCCGGTGATGGTGCATTTGCACTTTCTGCCTATCCGGTAGAACTTAAATCACTGGATGTTTTAGCAACTTTTCTTATCGTGTTGGCAATTGGTTTCTTCGCTGCCTGGTATCCCGTTCGAAGTTTGTCTCAGGAAAATAACTAGATTAGAGCCAGCAATTGTACCACGACAATCAATAATACCATCGCAATTGGATAAACGGTTGCATAAGCAACCGATGGAGCATCAGTATCAGTCATGCTATCAACAGCCGCTAAGCCAGGTGTACTGGTCATTCCTCCGGTAAGTGTACCTAATAAAACAAGGATGTTCATTTTTAAGAAGTAATGTCCTATTATTGCGGCAATGATCATTGGCACAAGCGTGATAGCCAATCCAATTCCAAACAATTCGAAGCCGTATTGATTAAATGTTTCTACCAAACTTGATCCGGCGCTACTACCCACAGCTGCAAGGAAAAACAGCAAGCCAAGCTGGCGAAGTAACTGATTGGCGGCACCTGTCATGGTCCATAAAATTGGACCTGTTTTTCCGGTACGCCCCAAAATGAGTGCTGTAAAAAGGATACCTCCGGTTAATCCGAGGCTGAAAGTGAAACTTCCAAAATTCAAACTGATCTTTCCAACTAGAATTCCTAGAATCACACCAATTGCAATTGGCATAAAATCAGTATCAGATAAACGCTTGTCATCGTCGCCAAAGATTCTGCTTACCTGTTCCATGTTTTCTTTATGGCAGGCAACTATTAGTTTATCACCAAACTGAAGTTTTGATGCGGGTGAAGGTGAAATATTAATTCCCGAACGTCTGATCCTTGTAATGGTTGCGTTATATGTATTCAGTATATTTAATTGTCCCAATGTTTTATTGACGATTTCCTTGTTTGTCACCAGTACCGATCGCACATCATAGTTTTGGCTAAGTGGAATCTCTGCATCAGTTTCCTGACCAATCAGCAATTTAACCCTGCTTAAGGCTTCTTCCGTACCAACAGCTTTAATAATATCCCCTTTTAGAAGAACAGTCTCAGGGGAAGGTGTTATGGCTGCTCCATCGTGCATAACTCTCGAAACTACAGCCTTGGTCATATATCGGATGCGTAATTCACCGATTGTTTTGCCAACAACATTTTCATTTTCAACTAAAAAGTTCTTCTTAAGGATTTCAGGGAAACCGGCATTTACATCTTTTTTATACTGATCTTCAGCATCCTTAATTTTAATTCTGAAGATTTTTGGGAGTAAACTAGCAAATAGAATCACGCCAATTACTCCAAAAGGATATCCGATACCATAACCGATTGAAGCCAATGGGGAGTTCGTTGAATCAATAGCAGCAGCTAAACCAGGAGTACTGGTAAGAGCACCGGTAAGCAAGCCAATGCTTAAACTTTTATCGATATCAAAAAAATGAAAGAATAGAAAAGTAATGCCCGCGGCACTCAATATAATTAGACTAGCCAGTATGGCAAGTTGGCGGCCGTTTTTTTTGAAGGATTCAAAGAATCCGGGACCAGCCTGGATTCCAATAGTAAATATAAAGAGCACTAAGCCAAGATATTGGAAGTCCTTTGGAATGATGACTCCAAAATGGCCAAACACCAAGGCAACAAAAATGACAGCAGACACATCTAAAGAGATGCCTTTGATTTTAATTCTGCCAATTAGAAACCCAATAGCAATGATTAGGAACAACGCGAAATAACTATTTGAAAGCAAACTCATATTTTCTCCTCCATTCAGTTGGCAAAGTTAGGAAAGAATTTCTCCCTTGTCCCTACAATAAAAAAAATCCTGCTACGGCAGGATTCTATTTAAGATTGGATTAATACCATCTATTGCATAAGGAAATTTAAGTCGTCACTAGTGTTTACCTCTTTTGGTTCTCTGTCCTTTTTTAAGATTCGAGCACTCAGATCCCCGATTAATTCGAGTTTTGAATATTCAATTTTGAGCATTGTTCCTTCTCTTAAGCCTACAACAAAAGTATCCGGATTGATTTCCATAAATTCCTGAATTCGTTGCTCGCGCGTTTCCCCCGCATGACCATCCGGGTTTGCATCCAAGTAGTGCGGATTGATTTGGAAAGGAACCAAGTTCAGCGTGTTGAAACTGGTCGGATCAATAATGGGCATATCATTGGTCGTTCGTAAAGTGGGGCAGGCTACATTTGATCCTGCACTCCAACCAATGTATGGTGTTCCACTGAGTACTTTATCCCGAATCGCTTTCATAAGTCCCTGATCATACATCATTCTCACTAATTGCCAGGTGTTTCCTCCACCAACAACAATTGCTTCTGCCTCCTGAACTGCTTTTATTGGATCTTCAAAATGATGGATTCCGACCACTTCGTGACCAATTTCAAGAAAACGTTCATTCACTTTTTGCTCATATTCGTCAAAAGGGAAAGTAACCGCGGCAAATGGGATGAATAAAGCCTTCACTGGTTTACTACCAAGGAAATCACGAATATGAAGTTTTGGATAATCCAGGTAAGCTTCACCTTGCATGGTTGAATTGCTGATCAGAAGAAGTTTCATTGTTCTGTATTTTCAGATTAATTGGGCTAAAATAAAAAATCAGGATAAAACGTGACAGGTAATTTGTCAGGTTTCCTTTTTGTTATAGCGAGATCAAAGTAACTCCAAAAGAGAAAGGATACATTTCAGGGCCTTTGTCTTCGATGAACAGCGGCCTGAAGTCGTAGCTTGCAAAAAGATTTATCCATCGGTAACCAACTCTAAACATGGCTGAGTATCGAATATTGTGCATGTGAAAATCGTCAGGAATTTTCAGTTTTTCTTTTTGGTTATTTTTTCTGTATTTAATTTTGGTATGCGTGGTCAGCCTTTTTTGACCGACTATTCCGGTTGCTAAATATAGTCGGTTGGTATAGGTTTTTATGGGTATTTGAAATTCAACCAATAAAGGAATCGTTAGATAGGTTGATGAAAGCTTCGATTTTTGGTTCGCGTCAAAAATCAACTGAACAGGTTCAATTCTGTTTTGGCCTTCTTCGATGCTGGTGTTTTGGTCTAAATGAAACGTTTGTACCTGGAGCCCGACACCTGTAATTAATCCTATTGTATTTCTGTTTCGTTGAACGCCCTGCGAGATTTGTATCAGGTTAATATCCAGTAATGTCGATCGTTGCAGATTAATGTCCAGAAAACCTTCTTGGTCCTCAGTATACATATTGTAATCAGTATTTGCCAGACCATTCAGTCCAAAATGAATACCAGACCAATGTCCTTTAAATTTCTGTTCCCAGTAATTATAACCTTCGGCTGCTAAGTCCTGGATGTCAATAATGTTAGCGATTTTACCGGGGGTAACCGATTCAATTTTTAAACTGTCGGGTTGCTGTGCCTTGCAAATTCCGAGACTCAGTACGAACAGTAATATGGTTACTAATTTTTTCATGGCGCTTTTCAAATAACAAATTTAAGGATGTATTTGTTAAAATGAACTATTACTATAACTAGGTTTGAATTTACCTTATAATTGAAGTTTTGCAAATTGAATAATGTCTTTACCATCGATTATATCTTTATCCGGACAGTTTAATGCCAAATAAATCATGCAATTTGAAAGTTCGGTTAGTGTGCAAAATCCCTTTGGGAAAAGTAAGCGGCCCAATGGGAATAGCCAGCTAATATACTTGTAAAAGGAATGAGTATTGTTTAATCCGGGTATTGGTTTTATGAAACCAGGCCGTATTCCATATGATTTTTTAAACGGCAGTTTCTGAAGGTCATTCTCTGTTTTACCTTTTACTCTGGCCCACATGGTTCTCCCTTTTTCGGTGCTGTCAGTGCCTGCCCCGGATATATAACCAAAAATCATATTGGTATTCAATTTACTCAAGGTTTCGGCGACATGCATTGTCAATGAGTAGGTAAGTCGGTTGTAATCCTCTTCTTTCATTCCAACAGAGGAAACCCCTAAACAGAAAAAACAGCTGTCATATCCTTTAAGCGAATCTTCGATTGAAGATAAATCGAAAAAATTTGAATGAATGATTTCTTGCAGTTTTGGATGGCTTTTTTCAATTGATTTCCTATTAATGACTAATACTTTTTCGATTGCGGGATTTTTTAGACAAACGTGCAGTACACCTTCTCCCACCATTCCGGTTGAACCTGTGATTATTGCTTTTAAGCCTGAATTCATATTTCAGAATTTTAATTTTATCTGAGATTCAAATTGTGAAATCCAATTTACGGAAAAATGCTGTCTTTTTAGGGAATAATCAGCTAATATCTTTCTGAAACAACTTTGCAATATCGTTGATCGTTTCGTCAAGATCTTTGTATTGGAAGTCAATTGCATTAGTTATTTTCCTTCCATTATAATGAGAAATCGAGTTGGAGCCTGATACTGTATCGCGAGTGATGGTTGGACGTTTGCGGGAAAAGAAGCTTGCCAGGCGGGCAGCTCTCCATGCAGCTTGCAAAATTAGATCGGATGCAAAAGTTCGGGGGCGAGGTTTTTGCAGGGCATCCGCAATTTTATTAAAGAATTCCTGGTAGCTTAAATTTCCAGCATTCAATATAAAACGTTGGTTGCGGGTTATGCTGAAGTTCTTTTCATCCATTAACTGAATCATTGCCTGACTCACATCACGAACATCAACAAAGCCAGTTTCTCCTTTTGTGTAATATTTCAAGCCTTTTCCTATTGCCTGAAAGAGCTTTGGGCTGCCAATGTCCCAATTACCAGGACCAAGTATGATTGATGGATTTACAATTACCGCTTCTAAACCTTCCTCAATACCACGCCATACTTCCATTTCGGAGAAGAACTTGCTAAGGCTGTAAGATGATTTTTGTTTGGAAGGTATCCAGTAAGTTTCTTCATTGATTTCACTTCCATCCTGGGTTTTTCCAAGTGCGGCAATCGAGCTTATGTGGCAAAACTTTTTCACATTATTATGAATGGCCGCATTAATGAGGTTGGCAGTTCCTTTCACATTATTGTTGAGCATGCTGTCGTGATCATTGGAGTGAAAGGAGACCATCGCAGCACAATGATAGATTTCTGTTACTCCGGACAAAAGATCTTCCATGCTGTGATAATCTAAAATATCACCTTCAACCCATTCAATTTGACCAAACAGTTTTTCGTGTTGATCAGAATAGTAGCTGAAAATTTTCTTTAGCCAATTTAAATTGCTGGATGACCTTTTAAGGGCACGGACATTTTCACCTTTACTTACTAAATCGAAAAGCAAGTGTGACCCAACTAAACCAGTGCTGCCTGTAACAAAAATCATATGCGTTGTTTTTCGTCACTCCAAATTGGAGGTCAAATAATTACGATCTACCCGGAACGATTGCTTTGGCGCCAAATACTTTTCCGGTAATATTTTTAATATGGACTTTCATAATACCAACATTAGCCACAGCAGGCTTGTTAAATTTAAATTCGCGATTGCTGTATTGTCCCATGATCATTCCTAAAAGTCTGTATTTTTCATCATAATCTTCTACAATCTCTACAGGGCCTTCCACATTTACGGATTGTGATTTTACCCGGTAACTGCAACCCACGCGAACATCTTGCCATGCTAATTCTTCACCCAATGTCCAGTTTATGCAAACATTTGGATTTTTTTGCAGACTTTCCCACATGCGTCCACTTTGTGCAGAATGCAAAATTACCGTATCGCCCTCCAGTGCAAAGTTCATGGGTAACACGTAGGGTTGGTTATCCACCGACATCGCAACATAACAAGTTTTGCAAGCCCTAATGACTTTATTTATTTCTTCCCGATCCTCAATAAAAAGTGTTCTCATAAATAATTCATTTCAAATAATAGTCCGGTTACCAAGCTGAACGGACAAATGGTTTGCAACTTTTTTCAAGTTGATGTGCTGGCTCTGAATGTCCATGACTAATTCCATATTATTTTGCTTGCCAGCTTCCTGAATTTGTGTTTCTAATTCGCGAAGCATGTTTTTCACTTTACGAAGTTTATATTCTTGTACAATTTTCGGTACAATCAAATCCAGAATTTCATTTTCAGCTTCAACAAAAGCGCCTCCTTTTTTCCAACGCTTGCTTTCTGTATATTTCTCAGCAACTAAATCGCTGGCCAATCGGCTGATTTTAATATTACTGTGGTTGATGAAAAATGGAGCAGGCTTAAAATTCGGGTTTTCTTCGTTTTGGCGAAATAAATCAATAAAATCATTAATTAGTTGATTGTCCGAAACAAGACCGTCATTTTCCAGTTCATCCAAAACATAACTTCCAACAGATAGAGGTTCTACATTTCCTTCTTCATCTTCCGTTTCAAAAATCTCTTCGTGAAAATATTTAATCAATATGCGAAGAATTTCACGTTCTTCAATCTCACACAAGTTTATAGCAGGAGTTTTTTGAGTTGGTACCTGCGATTGGGTTCTTGGATTATTTTGCTCCCGAAAAGCTTTTTTTCGGATTTCCTCTGATTCCTTTTGTTTGATTTTTCGAACCTCTGTGTAGAGAATGTCTTCCTGCACATCCATCAAGTTGCTACATTCTTTGATGTATACAGATCTCGTAATCGCATCCGGAACAACAGAAATAGAACGTACAATATCGTTTATTAAACGTGCTTTGCTCACTGGATCATTTTCCGTGCTTTCAAGCAATAGTTTTGTTTTGAAACGGATGAAGTCAGTTTCATTTTGCTGAATGTATTCCAATAACTGAGAAGAACTCATCGAGCGTGAAAATGAATCAGGATCTTCACCTTGTGGCAGCAGGAGTACTTTAACATTGACACCTTCCTCAAGAACCAGGTCAATACCTCGAAGGGACGCTTTAATCCCTGCTTCGTCACCATCATAAATAATCGTGATGTTATTGGAAAATCGCTTGATAATCCGGATTTGATCCGTTGTGAGCGCCGTTCCCGACGATGCAACTACATTTTCAATTCCGGTTTGGTGGAACGAAAGTACATCGGTGTAACCTTCTACCAAATAACAACGGTCTTGCCTCGTAATTTCTCTTTTTGCCTGATAGATGCCATACAGAACCCGACTTTTGTGATAAATCTCAGATTCCGGGGAATTTAAGTATTTAGCTATTTTTTTGTCATTCTTTAGAGTGCGCCCTCCAAAAGCAATCACCCGTCCGGCTATATTGTGTATCGGAAACATGACCCTGGCAGCGAATCGGTCAACAATCCAATCATCACGTTTAATCGTGAGTCCGGTTTTTTCGAGAAATTCAATTTTGTATCCTTGCTTTTGGGCAGCCTGCGTAAATGCATTTTTTGCATCGGGACAAAATCCGAGCTCAAACTTCTTGATTATTTCGTCGCGTATTCCTCGTTCCCTCAAATAACTAAGTCCAACAGTGCGGCCTTCGTTTTCTTCCCACAAGTATCTGGTGAAATATTTTTGTGCAAAAGATGATACGATCATCATGCTTTCGCGTTCGTCCTTCAGTTGTTTTTGTTCCTCTGTTTCTTCTTCCTCCGAAACTTCAATGTGGTATTTTTTTGCCAACCATTTCAGTGCTTCCGGGTAGCTGAGTGATTCATGTTCCATGATGAAGTTCACGGAATTTCCACCTTTACCGCAACCAAAGCATTTGAAAATGCCTTTTGCCGGGGAAACTGTAAATGATGGAGTCTTTTCATTGTGAAATGGGCAATTACCAAGCTGATTGACACCACGCTTTTTCAGTGTAACAAACTCAGAAACCACGTCAGTGATTTCAGCAGCTTCCAAAATTCGGTCTATCGTAGCTTGATCGATCATTCCACAAAAGTAGGAAAAAACCGTGACGAGCTTTATTAAAAATTCATGGACAAGACTAGCTTTTTATTTTTATGAATCGAAAGTTTTGAATTTCAGTTCCACTAATTACTCTAAGTACATACATTCCGGGAAGTAATTCAGAAATATCGATACTATTTAATCTTCCTTTGAGTTGTTTTACATTGTTCCCGTTTGAGTCAATAATAGAAGCTTTGACATTGTTTTCAAAAGGCATTGCAAATTGAATTTGATCGTTTGCGGGTAATGGGTATAAATAGTTTTCAGTCTTTGATTTTTTATTGAACTGTGATATATCAGTTGGGATTCCATCGCCACTTAGATATGAAATTCCGGCATCGATATACTGGCCTCCATCTGTTTGTTTACAGTGGATGGAAATTACATTTGTATCGTTCGATTTTAAAGCATTTTTAGCAGCAGTGGTAATTGACATGGTCGTGTAGCCGGTTGTCCAACCTGTTGCTGTTGCTGCAAGTACACCATTGAAATAAACTTCACAATCTTCATCATGATGGATACTTAATACCAGGTTATCTTTATTTGTTGATGATAAATCTCCAAGCTCAAATTCCCGACGAAGCCAGATGTCTGAAGTGTTCCAGATAGTTCGGATGATTCCCCCGGGGGTGCCGACTGTTCCAAACCCAGCATTTCCGGCATTCCAGTTTGAATCATCAAAGTTACTTTGGTACCAGTCTGTTGAAGGGGTGTTGGTCGTGTACTTCCAAATATGTTCCTGATTTTCAGAGGAAGGTACCAGCTCGGTCACAAAAATATCTTTCTTGATTACTTTTTGGTTGGCCTCTCTAATTCGATCAATGTCTGCTTTTACGATCCGATCATAAGTCATCAATCCGTTCACTTCAACTTCAACATCAGTAATTTCTGTGTATACGGCTGCACTCATTCCCTTATTGGATTTGTAAATCGTCAGCTGATCCATGAAGTCTTCGTAATAATTCAGGTACTCTTCTTCATTATTTGCCATTACGTAGCCAAATCCATCATTCCATAAATGACCAGGAATTTTGTATCCCACACCGCCAAATTCACCACACGCTAAGACCTGGTAAGTACTTTTTGGACAGGCTGGTGCCGGATAACTGTGAATATCTAAAATGTCGCCGACTCCAAAATGTTCCCAGCCACTTGCCTGGTTGACGGGGCGGTTTGGATCCAAAGTTTTCACTTTTGTAACTAACTCAGGAGTGCGATGTTGTCCCTGGGCTTCATTAAATACAACCCACATTACAATACTGGGACTATTCCAATGTTGCTCAATCATCTTGGTCATTTCCCGTTCATAAGCAACCTGGTCAAGCGGTTGAGGATTGTTGGTATACGAATTTGCAGAAGGCATATCCTGCCAGACCATTAAACCCAGTTTGTCTGCCCAATAGTACCAACGGTAGGGTTCCACTTTAATGTGTTTCCGCACCATGTTGTAGCCAAAATTTTTCATCATGTCAATATCGTATCGGAGGGCTTCGTCAGTCGGAGCAGTATACAACCCATCTGGCCAATATCCTTGATCCAGCGGTCCCATTTGAAATAGAAATTCATTATTCAGAAAGAGTTTTTTAATGCCATCTTCTACTTGCACATCAATTTTTCTCATTCCAAAGTAGCTGCCAATGGAATCAA
The DNA here is from genome assembly GCF_052690465.1 of Sunxiuqinia sp. A32. NCBI lineage: Bacteria > Pseudomonadati > Bacteroidota > Bacteroidia > Marinilabiliales > Prolixibacteraceae > Sunxiuqinia > Sunxiuqinia sp. A32. Next base: position 40,709 of record NZ_JBQYLI010000003.1, on the reverse strand, counting down.
GTTGTTCTTCATTTTGGTTGAGCGTGATTTCTAAATTGTATAGGAAAGGAGAATCCGGAGACCACAATTTTTGATTGGAAATCGGGATCGTAGTTTCTTCATTTATATTTCCGGTGATGGTTTGTACAATGCTCTCACCATCTTTAACTTTTGCTGTATATGAAACTGAATTATCTCCTCCGGGAGCATTTACCGTTAATGTTAAGCTTGATTCGTCAATGTCAGGGATCATTTTAATGTTTTCAATGTGTGTTTCAGAAACGGGTTCCAGCCATACTGACTGCCAGATTCCTGTTACCGAAGTGTACATGATTCCTCCCGGGTAGAGCGTTTGTTTGCCACGTGGAAAGCCACCTGCATCTGTTGGATCATATACCCGAACAATGATATCTTGTTCGCCATAAGCATTCAGGTAATCAGTAATATCATAGCTGAACGGATCATAACCTCCGTAATGAATACCTAAACTTGTGCCATTAATATAAACTTCAGATTCATAGTCTACTGCCCCAAAGTGTATGATGATATTTTTTCCATTCCAGTTTTCAGGAATAGTAAACGTTCGTTTGTACCATAAACGTGAGTGGTGCTCCATAACTCCTGAAATAGCAGATTCCACTGCAAAAGGAACAAGAATGGATCTTGCAAGATCTCCCTGTGGAACAGGTTCCAACAATCCTAATCCTGGTTGAAATTGCCAAAGCCCATTAAGATTCATCCACTCTTCGCGAACCAATTGAGGCCTTGGGTATTCAGGAAGTACATTATTTGGATCAACATCTTCGGAAAAGGAGGTCATCAATGGAGCCTGCTTAAGTTGCCAGTCCTGAGCAAAGACCGACATTTGTAATAGCATCAACAACAGTAAATTGAAAAGTATTCTTTTACTTATTTGGGTAATCATGATAATTAGTTTAATGGATTCTTGCCCCAGTTTTCAGCAAATAAATCGTGTTCGCGCAAAATTTCTTGTCACTCTCTCATACATTTACAATCAACTTATCACTCATATTTTTCTTAGAAATGAATCAATAATAATTAGTTGAGAATGCATATTTTGTTAATTGCAAAACCCCCGATTTCAACTTATCTTTAATCCCAAATCAAAAATTATGAAGAAGAAGATCGTCGTATTAACAGGTGCAGGTATGAGCCAGGAAAGTGGTATTCGGACTTTTCGGGACATGGGTGGACTTTGGGAAGAATACGATGTAATGGAAGTTGCCAGTCCGCAGGCATGGGAAAATAACCCTGAACTGGTCATGAAATTTTATAACGACAGGCGAAAACAGTTGTTAAATTGTAAGCCAAATGCAGGGCATATTGGTTTGGCCGAATTGGAGAACAATTATGATGTTCAAATTATCACGCAAAATGTTGATGATTTGCATGAACGAGCTGGCAGCACCAAGGTGCTTCATTTGCATGGAGAATTGAAGAAAGTTAGAAGTGTGCGTTATCCTGAATTGGTTTATGAACTGGATGGATGGGAATTAAAGTTTGGAGATTTATGTGAAAAAGGACACCAGCTTCGTCCGCATATTGTGTGGTTTGGAGAAGAGGTTCCAGCGATGATAGATGCCATCCCCATTGTTGAATCTGCTGATATATTTGTGGTGGTTGGCACCTCGCTGAATGTATATCCGGCTGCGGGCCTGGTCCATTATACAAAGGATGATGTTCCCATTTTTGTGATTGATCCGGAACGTCCGCCGGTTTATCTGAGAGATGTTTCTTTTATAGAAGAAAAAGCTGAAGCTGGAGTAGCTGTTTTAAGGGAAAAGCTAAATTCATTTTTATGAAACGAACATGAATTTTAAACAGATGAAAAATTACTCAATTATATTATTCTTCCTTCTGGTTTCTTTTTCTGTAAAAGCACAGCGCTTTGAAGGAGGAATACTCGGAGGTTTAAGTGCGTCGCAGGTTGATGGTGATTTTACGAGAGGATATCATAAACCAGGTTTTACCGCGGGGGCGTTTGTGAAAACGGATTTATCAAGGTCTTTCTATGCAGGTATGGAAATAAAATATGCTCAAAAAGGGAGTCGTAGAAATCCAGATGCTGACACTGGCGACCAAAGCAAGTATATCATGAGGTTGGGTTATATGGATGTGCCTGTGTATATCGGAGTACGCACCAGCGAAGTTGTATCTTTTATAGCAGGTCTTTCAGCAGGATATTTAGTGCATAGTAATGAATACGATAATTATGGGAAGTTTCCTTCCGCTGATGAACGACCATTTAATGATATTGATGTGCAGGGACTAATTGGCACCCGCTTTGAATTGAGTCGAAAAATTACTCTGGATCTTCGATTTGCCTACTCAGTTTTACCAGTTCGAGAGTTGGAAGGAGATATCTTTTGGTATTGGTGGGATGATCAATACAACAATGTGCTCACAATCACTCTTTGCTATCGATTTGGCAGGTAAATCATGGAGATCGAATTTTAAAGAAATTTAACCACATTTTAGTTTGTTGATTCTCTTTTTGTTAGTTTGTTTGTAAAATTCTTTTTTGTTGAAAAGAAAATGCATTCAAAAACTGGAAGGATTGTCAATTGGGAAGGAAGGCAGAAAACACCAAACAAAATCAAACAATTAGAGAATGCTCAGGAATTTACTGATCTTTATAACTGTTTTTACTTCGACAATTTATTCTACAGCTCATCCTTATTCGGAGGATAGCAAAGCAAAGCGAAAAATTATTAGTGGTCATATTTGTGATGCTTCAAATGGGGAAAGTTTAATTGGGGCAGCCCTTTATGTGAAAGAATTAGGAGTAGGAACAATCAGTAATAATTATGGATTTTACTCAATTTCACTTGTTCCCGGAGAATATACGTTGGAGTTCTCATACATTGGATTCGAAAATTTGCAAAGAACAGTATCGCTGGATGAAAATCAGATTCTGGAAATTGAATTGGTTCCGGAAACAGAGTTGATTGATGAAATTAGCGTTTCGGCTGAGCGAAAAGACAAAAATATCACCCAGGTTGAAATGGGGGTTGAAAATCTTCAAACCAAAACTATAAAGTCTATCCCTGCGCTGATGGGGGAGGTTGACTTGATTAAGGCGATTCAGCTTTTACCAGGGGTTCAATCAACCAGTGAAGGTGGTTCCGGATTTAGTGTGCGTGGAGGAAGTCCCGATCAAAACCTGATTTTGCTGGATGAAGCATCAGTTTATAATGCTTCTCACCTGATGGGCTTCTTCTCGGTTTTTAATAATGATGCTATTAATGATCTGAAATTGTATAAAGGCGATGTTCCTGCGCAGTTTGGTGGAAGGTTGTCGTCTTTGTTGGATGTGCGAATGAAAGATGGCAATTCCAAGAAATTTTCGGGCTCGGGAGGGATTGGATTAATATCCAGTCGTTTGACGCTGGAAGGGCCAATTGAGAAAGATAATACCACTTTTATTTTTTCGGGAAGACGCACGTATATGGATTTGTTTTTGCCTTTGGCAAATGATGAGGATGTCAAAGGCAGTCGCCTGTATTTTTACGATGCAAACATGAAAGTCACGCATCGATTCAATGAAAATAACCGCTTGTTTTTGAGTTGTTATTTTGGAAGAGATGTCATGAAAAGTCCTGATTTTTCGATGGGCTTTGGAAATCAAACTTTTACTGCCCGGTGGAATCATATTTTTAACAGGAAGCTGTTCATGAACCTGACAACTGTATGGAGTAGATATGATTATTCATTAGGAACTATTGAGGGCGAACCTGAATCCTGGCGGTGGGAATCTCAACTGAGAGATGCAGGTTTGAAATTGGATTTTGGCTACTATATTTCTCCAAAACATTCGGTAAAATTTGGTGTGCAATCGTTTCATCATGCATTTGATCCTGGATATGCCAGGGGAGTGGGTAGCGAAACAGTGTTTGGAGAATTTGAAATCGATAATAACAATGCATTGGAGCATGCTATCTATATTTCTCACGAGCATAATTTGGGGAGCAAGTTGGTACTTAAATATGGGCTTCGGGCATCACTATTTCAAAATATTGGAGAAGGAGTTGTATATGATTATAATGCTGTCCATCAGGTAACTGATTCAACTTTTTATGAAGCAGGTGACATCTATCAAAGCTATTGGGGATTAGAACCTCGGTTTGGAATCAATTATATTGTCGCTAAAGATTTGTCGTTGAAGTTTAATTACATTCGAACCCGACAAAATATACAGCAGGCCTCTAATTCGATGGCCGGTAGTCCGTTGGATGTTTGGTTTCCGGCAAGTCCAAATGTAAAACCTCAGGTAGCGGATCAATTGGCATTAGGTGCTTTTCGAAATCTGAAAGGTGGAGTTTATCAGTTATCCATGGAGGCGTACTACAAAAACATGCAAAATACTATTGACTTTGCTGATCATGCAGATTTACTTCTAAATAAATACATAGAAGGAGAGCTTCGCATTGGTGATAGCAAAGCTTATGGTTTGGAGACGATGTTAAAAAAGACGGAGGGATTATTGACAGGATGGGCAAGTTATACGTTATCAAGAGCGGAAAGAAAGATTCCTGAAATCAATGATGGAAAAACATATCTTGCTCCCTATGATAAAACACACGATATAAGTATCGTTTTAAATTATGAAATAAGTGAGCGGGTTTCGTTGTCCGGGAACTGGATCTATACAACTGGTCAGCCGGTAACAATGCCAGTTCAGCGGTATGAACTGAATGGTACCATTATCCCATATTATTCTCAAAGAAATGGAACGCGTTATGGAAATTATCATCGGCTGGATTTATCATTAACCTTACAATCAAGAAAGAATAAGCATAGAAAGTGGAAAGGAGAATGGGTGTTCTCGGTTTACAATGCGTACAATCATAAAAATACCTGGGTGCTTAACTTTATTCAGGATGATGAAAATCCTGCAGTCACCTATGCGGAAAAAACATATTTGTTTCCTGTTATTCCATCGGTTAGTTACAATTTTAAATTTTAGGAATGATGCGATTACTCTATATTTTCATTTTGTCAATTTTGATTTTTTCAGCTTGTGTTGAGCAAGTCGAAATTGAATTGGATGAGGCTGGAGATGCACGGTTGGTGGTATTTGCTGAAATTACAAATGATGTAAGACAACACGAAGTGCATTTGACAAAGTCGGCACCTTACTTTTCAAATATGGAATTGCCTGCAGTTTCAAATGCTACCGTTAAAATAAGCGATGGAACAAAGGTCGTTAGTTTAATGGAAGATCGAGAGCGTCCCGGTTTCTATCTGACGCCAAAAGATTATTTTGGTGTGATTGGGAGAACCTATTCTTTAGAGATTTCAGATGTCGATGTTAATGATGATGGAGTACGTGAAACTTATACGGCAGAAACAGTTATGAAAGGCTCAGCTGCCATCATGTCTGTCGGGGTACAATATGATGCGAAATGGAAAGGTTGGGAAGTGGCAGTTTTTAGCCAGGATCCTGGAGAAACTGAAGACTTTTATCTTTTCAAAGTCTATAAAAATGGAATATTATATACAGATTCTATAGCAGATTATTGGACCACAGACGATAAATTCTTTAATGGGAGTTACATCAATGGCCCCATGGTGCAGTATTTTGATGAAGAAAAGGGAGAAATCGTTGAAGAAGGTGACACCATCACTTTGGAGCTTGCAGGAATCACAGAAGAGTATTTTTATTTTATCGATGGTGTTTCCAGGGAAGCTTCACCTAAAGTGCCTTTGTTCAGTGGACCGGCAGCTAATATAAAAGGGAATATCAGTAATGGTGCCCTGGGATTTTTCACCGTTATGGATGTTGATAGAGGCTATACTATTTTTCATTGGAAGCAAGGGGAGTAAAAGAGGCTCAAAATCCGGATACTTGCTATTATCTTATAATTCTATAAATAGATACCTATCGATTTGACGGATTGTTAATTGCAAAATGACCTGCAATTAGGGCATATTGGCCTAAAGTTTTGATTCAGGATATTTTGTCTGCAAGCATAAATCATCAATTGAAGGTGATTTAAATTTCCCAGCTTTTGACGTATGTTGTTCATATGAGTGCGAACTGTAGATATACTAATGTTTAGCGTATTAGCAATTTCATCATTGCCATTTGATTCAATCCAGGAACATAAAACTTCTCTTTCGCGAATAGTAAGCAGGGAGTCTTCTTTCACCCTTCTGGTACAATTAAATAATTCATCCAGCGCCTTTGGACAAAGATATTTCCCAGATTCAAAAATCTCGTTAATCGATAATATGACTTTTTCTGAAGAGCAGGTTCGAATGACATAACCATTTATGGAAGGCATAATGTCCTTTATTATTTCAGGAGAAACTAATTCAGAAACAATTAGGATTTTTAATTCTGGAAATGATGAATGAACTTTAGCCATCAATTCTGCGTATTTGGCCATCCAAAAAGCGAATTCAAAAATAATTATATCCGGATTTAATTGAGGAATTATGTTGAATATTCTTTCATCATTTTTTAGCAGAGCTATTACATCAAGGTTATTTTGATTCGTCAAAATTGCTTTCAATCCTTCCGCGACCAGCTTTTCGTCAAAGGCTATTAGAATTTTGATGGTTTTGTTAGTTAACATGCAGATTACATTAGTAGTACAAGTTACAAATTATTTTATTTCTAATAGATATTATTCATCAGTTTGATTATTCTTCTTGGTCATTTAGCCAGATAAAATGGCGATTTAGCCGATTGTGGTATTTAAGCAGTTTGAGTAACTTTTTTATCCTTTTACAAATATCTCTTATCGAAATCATTCAATTGTTAAATGATGAAATTCAAATTGCGCAGAAAACAATCTTAAAAACAAAAACTATGAAATGGAAATCTTTTTTTCTTATGCTGAGCACAATATTCTTAGTTGCTCTTATTACGCAGTGTTACCGCGGGAAAGATCATTTTATATATGATGTAGATGAAGATTCTGATCGCCCGGTTTGGGCTGGCGGGGAAACGGACTCAAATACCCATATTAAAGGGAATGATGAATCAGGAACAACACGCGGAGGTGATTATGGCGATTTGTACCAGCTATTGAGGGATAGAAACGGCGTTCCCAAAATGATCCAAATTGGCTTGGAATATTATGTACAACCTGTTGGGGCAGATGGAGCTGCACTAGAGTTAAATTCTGAAGGGGAGTTGGTTGATGAAACAAAAGCAATTCCCGTAGACTTTGGACGACTAAACATTGTTCGTTCTCCGCAATCTGTGCTAAACCAGGCTTTAGGTGAAGCTCTGAAAGTTATTAATGCAGGTGAGGCATTTTCACTTGATTTTTGCGGAAGGCTTATGATCTGGAATACGGTTGATGGGGTTTTAACAATAACTAAGACGATCGACTCGCCAAGAGAAAACATGGCTATCTACCAGGAAATAATGAATCATGCATTCAGCAATAAATTAACGATACTGGGAGACTCAGATGTCGATCCGTTTATGCTTGCAGCATGTTGCTTTGCTGCGGGGTCTGACAAAACAGGAACAGTAAATATTGATGAAGTGGTTTATATTAACGGCTTTATGGACTGCATTGGATGTTGTTATATTGAGAATGAATATGAATATGACTTTGATGGAGCAATAAAGCAGTATTTTAACTTTGGGAATCTTTCCGGGGGAAACAATCCATTTACCTATAACAGGGAAACCACGTATATCGATCGAATGCTTAAAATACTTGTCTTTGATGGAGTTGACACCTATCATTATGAGACCGTTTCAGTTTTACAGGCAATGGAAGATCGTGGCCTTTTTATGTATCGTTGGAACGGAACACCACTGACATACGTTGATGGTTTTTCAGCTGCGATTGACGATGCTGTCCAGGTACTCGAATTTGTACATGGAGACTCTAATATTGAATTCTTACCGGAAAGCCCGGATTAATAGTTATTTAAGGCCGATTCGGATATAAATTTTTTAGGATTTGTATTGACGTTATTTTCAATGGTGAAGTCCAATTGCGAGCTATTTGCAGTTGGACTTAAATGATTTACACTATGATATTTTTTAAAAAAATGAAGGTCCTTAGGAAGGAAATTTACTTAATAATTTTCTTAGTGGGTCTTTGTGGATTTGCCTATCCCCAGCAAAACACCGCGGAGAAAAATCAGAATCAGGAGAAATTAATTCAATTCGCAAAGCAAAAAAGTGCCGAATGGAAGATTGAGAAGAAGAAAGCTGATTCATTGGCAGCAGTGCTTGATTTTCCGATATTTTATTTTGAAAATAACAATAGCAAAGTAGTTATCCTGCAACGATTGGGAGCGAAAAACCGACCTGTATATTATGCAACAGATAATATTAGTGCTGCTGCAACTATTTCTGTAGATGAATTATGGGAGAATGATAATGAATTTCCGGCACTTAATGGAGAAGGGGTAAATATTAATATTTGGGATGGTGGTTCTATTCGGACCACGCATAAGGAGCTTCAAGGTGAGGACGGAGCAAGAGTTGTAATGCGTGATCTGGAATTGCCAGTATCGGATCATTCAACGCATATTGCCGGAACTATGATCGCAACAGGAGTAAAAGAAGAGGCGAGAGGTATGGCATCAAAAGCGTTGATTAAGGCATGGGATCTGAACGATGATCTTGCTGAAATGGCTGGAGCTGCAGCTGACGGGATTGTACTATCAAACCACTCATATGGTCCCTTTTGTGGATGGTATTATAATTCAAATACCGAAAGCTGGTATTGGTATGGCGATCCTGAAATTTCCGAAAATGAAGATTATGAATTTGGGTTTTATAATAATGTAAGTGCTGGGTTGGATCGAATCGCTGAACTGGCACCAAACTATTTGATTGTAAAATCTGCAGGAAATGATCGAGATGACGGGCCAACCTCCTCTTTTGAGCATTATGTTTGGGATGATAGCTGGATACTTGTGGATCAAGAGCGGGAGCCTGATGGAGGAGATGACGGGTATGATTGCCTGACCTCCATGTCTGTTGCAAAAAATATACTTACGGTTGGAGCGGTTGACGATGGTCGATCAATGACTCCTTTTAGCGCATTTGGCCCAACCGATGACGGAAGAATAAAGCCTGATGTCGTGGCAAATGGATACAACGTGTATTCTTCCACATCTTCAACTGATAACAGCTATGACACCTATAGTGGGACATCAATGTCAACAGCATCAGCCACAGGCGCAATTTCACTTCTCAATCAGCTGCAAAATGTGTTGCAGCCGGGGATAAAATTACGTTCATCCACATTGAAAGGATTATTAATTCATACTGCATCAGATCTGGGAAACTCCGGGCCTGATTATAGATTTGGCTGGGGAGTTTTAAATGTGAAGAAAGCTGCTGATCTGATGTATGCGAATTCAAATAATCAGGGGAAAAATATTATTGAGACGGTTTTGTCACAGGGGGAAGAAATCATAATTCCCGTATCTACATCAAGTTCTTACCCATTTCTTAAGGTCACTCTTTCCTGGACCGATCCTCCGGGGCAGCCGTCTCTTCCATCATTAAATTCCAGAGATACCAAATTGGTGAATGATTTAGATGTTTCAGTTCAAAATAACAATAGTCTTCAAACCTTTCTTCCATGGGTTCTTAATGTGGTAAATCCTGCTCAATCTGCGACTCATGGTGTCAATCATATTGATAATGTTGAACAGGTTTATATTGCCAATCCGGGCGATAATAATTTTAATATTAAAATATCACATTCAGGCTCCCTGGATGATGGTAATCAGGCATTCAGTCTGATAATTTCTGGCATCGAAACAACGCCTAATATTTTTCCGCCTCAGAATTTAACCTATACAATAAGTGAATCCGGCATTAATCTGAGTTGGGGGTCTCCTGAGGCGGGAACTCCCGCCTTTTACAGAATATACCGAAACGGAACTGTTTTAGCAGAAACCAGCAATCTTTACTATAATGATGAATCTATCATTTTAGACAATGTTTATAATTACTATATAACTGCCATATATGTCATTAATGACGAAGAAGTTGAGAGTCTCGAAACAAATCAGGTAACGGTATATCCTCAGACATTGCGTACTCTTCCATTTACTGTGGATTTTGAGAGTGAACCTGCTGAAGTACAAATGAAAGATAATGAAATGGGCTGGCGCTGGGGAGACAGCGAGTCATTAAATAGTTACTACCTTAATTTTTCAGAAAATGGTACAAATTTCATTGGCATCGATTCATATTCTGCTGGGGACGCAGTGCACGTATCAGACATCGCAATAACACCACCACTACGTCTGGGAAATTACAACAATGTTGTTCTGTCTTTTGACTATTTACTAAAAACCGGAATCTATGATGCAATTGATGAGTTGCATGTAGTTTATAAACTACAATATGAGAATGGATGGAATGAGCTTGAGAATTTGTCCTCGTCCTTTAATTGGGTGCATGAAAGAATTGAGTTCCCTTCTGAAATATGTATAGATGGTATACAAATCGGGTTTTACTACGACGATTTTTATCAATGGGGAATGGGAGCAGGGCTTGATAATATTGAGGTTGTCGGGGAATTGGACGAATCTGTGGATTTGAATATACATTCTTTGGAAGCTCCTGTTTCATCTTGCGTTCTTACATCAAATGAAAACGTTATACTGGAAATTGAGAATGTAGGAGCCTTGGCAGCACCTCCGGAAACCACTATTAATATTCATGTAACCCTGTCAGATGGAGCAGATTTTACGGAGTCTTTTATTCTCGAAGATAATCTATTTCCCAATGGTATTGTAACATACCAGATGAATCAAAATGTTGACCTCTCGGAAGCTGGAAGTTACGTTTTTGAAATAGAAATTTCGTGCATTCTTGATGGGAATGAGTCTAATAATACATTAGTGAAAACGGTGGATGTTTATGGGCTGCCACAGCTGGCTATTCTAAATACAGACACCGTTTTTTGCAAGAACGATCAGCAGATTTTAGTTGAGGTTTCTCCTCTCGGTGGAACATTGTCAGGTACAGGGATTTCAGGAATGTACTTTGATCCTGATGTTGCTGGTTTTGGAACACATACTATTACTTATTCAATGACAGATGAGAATGGATGTCACGGCGAGACATCCAGAAATTTTGTTGTTGTTGCTACTCCAGAACCATCAATTTTAAATGAGGATGTTACATTTTGTGTTAACGACGAAAAGATATTAGTAGAAGTTTCCCCGATAGGCGGTATCTTGAGTGGAGCTGGAATCTCGGATGACTATTTTGATCCGGCTTTAGCCGGTGTTGGAGCACATACAATCTCCTATTCAATAACAGAAGGAGAGGGATGTGATGGAGAGGTTTCTATAGATTTTGTTGTCACGGAGGCATTGGAGCCTACAATCTTAAACGAAGATTTAATGTTTTGTGAGGATGAGCAGGAGGTTTTAGTTGAGGTTTCACCATCTGGTGGGATATTAAACGGAACTGGAATCTCGGGAGACTATTTTGATCCATCCGTTGCCGGTATTGGTATTCACACACTTTCTTATTTGGTAGTAGATGAGAACGGTTGTCAGGGTGAGGTACTCAAGGATTTTATTGTCAATGCAAGACCGGAACCATCAATTTTGAATGAAGATTTGATATTTTATGAGAGTGACCAACCAGTTTTGGTGGAAGTTAGTCCCTCTGGTGGAGTTCTATCAGGAACCGGTATTTCGGGAGACTACTTTGATCCATCTGTCGCAGGTATTGGTATTCATACAATTACTTATTCGGTAACAGATATTGACGGTTGTCAGGGGGAAGTTTCAAAAGATTTTGGTGTTTATGCTTTTTCTGAACCAGAAATTTTGAATGAGGATCTAACATTTTGTGAAGATGACCAAGAGGTTTTGATTGAAGTTTCTCCTGTTGGAGGTATTCTGACAGGGACCGGAATCACTGGAGAATATTTTAATCCATCGCTCGCGGGTGTTGGCACTCACATTATTTCGTACAGCGTGGTTGACAAAAATGATAATGAATTGATGGTTTCAAGAGAGGTAATTGTTAATTCTATACCAATCGTATCTATCATTAATAGCGAATTTGAAATTTGCGAGGGGGAAGATCCGATCAAAATTGAGGTTTCCCCAACCGGAGGAACACTGACAGGAGCAGGAATTCAAGGTTCATATTTTTATCCGGATATGGCAGGCCCTGGCAATCATGAAATAGTATATGAATATATCAATACGGGTAGTTGTATCGGAACAGCATTTGGTTCTTTTGAAGTACACGAAAATCCGCTGGTTGATCTGGGACCTGACCAGGTTGTTGATGTTGATGATAATATTTTGCTAACAGTGTCAGGTGATGGTTGCTCATTTGTTTGGTTTGATGAATCCACTGAAAATGAGCTTTCAATAGAAGCTCAGGAAATAGGGATAGGCACTCATGATATCTGGGTATGTGCAATGAGTGAGAATAATTGTTCTTCAATAGATTCAATGATATTAACGGTTGATATTTCTGATTATATTGATGTCGATAATTCGTGCGACTTGATTGTTTACCCCAATCCTTTTTCTGAAGGCATTTATCTAAACTTGAATGAAAATGAAGTCATTACTGATATTCAGTTATTTGATATTGACGGCAAAGGGTATTCCGTGCATCAAACAACAGACCGTCGATATTTCAATTTATCTCACTTGCCAGAAGGAATTTATATTCTAAAAATGACTACTAATCTGAAAGTCTACGAATTTAAAATTGTAAAAATTTAGTTGTGTAAAATGAAAAAAATGTAGTCGATGATTAGTTTAAATATCAGTAATTCAAATAAACGTGAGTTTGGTGTGTTCGACGAAGAAATTCTAAAAAGGTAATTTAATAACTACTAGCGAATCATTTAAATACACGGATAATTGGTTTAATACAGTAGTGGACAGTTAGAAAGTATGAAATAATAAAGGCTGGTAAATTAGCATTAGATTAGTATTGTTGGTACTTCTTCTTTCAGTTCCTTAATAATTTCAATATTTTTACCCGATTGTTATTATACACTCGAATAAATTAAGAGATGAATAAAGAGGAGCTAGTTTTAAATGAAAAAACATTCAGTGAAATGTTTGATGAATATTATTCTCCTCTTTGCCTTTTTGCAAATAAATTTCTTAATGATATCGATCTCTCTCGTTCGCTGGTTCAGGAACTTTTTGTTGATCTTTGGTTGAAAAGGGAGAAGATTAAGGTACGCGAATCCATAAAGTTTTACTTGTATAAATCAGTCAAAAATAGATCCATCGATTATTTACGGGAGCTAAATAGAAGTGTCAGTATATCTGATATCTCGGAAAGTAAACTACATTCTCCTTTTGTAGATAAAATCGAAGAAGCTGAGTTGAATGATCGAATTAATCAAGTAATAAGCGAGTTGCCTGAAAAGTGTCGTGAGATATTTATTTTATGCCGTTTTGATGGTTTAAAATATTCTCAAATTGCTGAGAAATTGAATATATCAATTAAGACTGTTGAAATGCAAATGGGAATTGCTCTAAAAAAAATCAGATCAAAAATATCAGATATTCAATACTTTAAGTTGTTGGTGGCCATTTTTTTGAAAAAAAAATGAAAATCCTTACAGGGTAATTTTTCAAATTTCCGTCTATTCAATGATTAACCATTGTTGAGATGACGAATATTGAAAAAGAAAATGAATTAATCTCCAAAGTAATTTCTGGAAACGCGACTGAAGATGAGGTGTTACGATTAAATCGTTGGTTGTCTGAGTCGGAAGAAAATAGGAAGATTTATAGGGATAGTAAGAATGCCTGGAAGAATTCTGAAACTTGGATAGCTCCTGGCAACATTCAACAGGACAAGTTAAAGATTGTTTCCGAAATCAATAGGCGGTTATTACATGAGTCAGTAAGAAATAGGAAGCGTTCTATTGTATATCTGGTTGCTGCAATTTTGGCTTTTCCGATAGCAATAGCTTTAAGTAACTTCTTTATTTCAGGGCCATCGCTGGATGTTCATTTGGCAGTATCACAGGTTTCTTCGCCAAATGGACATATTTCTAAATGTATACTTCCTGATGGAACAGTGGTTTGGATTAATTCGGAATCTACAATCACCTATAATGCTGAAGGCTTTGCTGAAGGAACAAGAGAAGTAAAGTTGGAAGGTGAAGCCTATTTTGACGTCACTAAAAATGAAGGTAAGCCATTTTATGTGAGAACGAACCTTGCCGATGTAAGAGTTACAGGAACTTCGTTCAATGTAAAAGCATATTCCGATTCCAAGTTATTTGAAACCGTTTTAAAAGAGGGAAGTATTGAGTTGGAACTTGGAGGTAGGGACGAGAATCAAAAGATAAAAATTAAACCAGGTGAGAGGGCGATTTTTGAGGCTGATCAGAAAAAGCTTCTCATCCAAAATGTCGACGCTCGAATTTACTCGGCATGGCGAAATGGTCAATTAATTTTTAAAGACGCAACACTTAATGACTTAATTAAGGAATTGGAAAGAATTTATGAAGTTGAATTTAAGCTCAATGATCCGGAGCTGGGGAACTATCGTTTTAGGGGTACTTTCAGTTATGATAATAACTTAATTAAAGTGTTGGAGAAATTCAAGGTGACTGCCCAGATTGATTATTACATTAGAAATAATGAAGTATGGTTGACAAAAAATAACTAAACACAAGTATTATGAATAGATGAAAACCTATATAAAGCTTTTGGTTTAAAAAAGAGGGAATGCTTCGACCCATTCCCCCTCTCAAAAATCAATTGCAAAAATTTGCTTAATCAATTTTTTAAATTCAAACATTCAAATTTATGAAAAAATGCTTAAAACTTAAGGAGTTTTATAGCTCCTGGCTAAGAAAATTATGGCTTATGACAAGGTTATGTGTTTTGATATTTTTTATCGCGTTGGGGTCGGTATCTGCAAGTGTTTATTCACAAAACACAAAGCTTACCCTAAATATGCATAATTCCAGGTTGGTTGATGTTTTTAACTCTATTGAAGAACAGACCAATTTTTATTTTTTCTACAATCGTGATCTTCTGGATGACCAGCAAATTGTGACCGTTGATGTGGAAAACAAAAATATTGATGAGATCCTTGATAAGCTTTTTTATGGGAAGAACATCTCCTATACCATTGATGACCGAAGTATATTAATTGGAGTTAATAATTCTAACAAGTCAATATTAAATCAACAGATAAATATTGAGGGTAAAGTAACGGATTCTTCAGGTGCGCCAATGCCGGGGGTTACCGTTGTGGTTAAAGGAACAAAAAAGGGAGCAATTACCGATGGTGATGGAAGTTTCACACTGCCAGATGTTTCGGAAGATGCTATTTTGCTGTTTTCTTTTGTTGGTATGAAAATGCAGGAGGTTGCAGTATCTGGGAAATCTATAATTAACGTCACAATGGTGGAGAATACTATTGGAATAGATGAAGTGGTGGCTATTGGTTATGGTACACAGAAGAGAGTTAATTTAACAGGAGCGGTAGGCTCCGTTGATGGCGAGAATTTAGCAAACAAAGCTGTAGGAAATGTTACGTCAGCTTTGGCAGGTCTGGTTCCTGGATTAAAAGTGATGAATCGAGGAGGTAAACCCGGTAATGATGGTGCTGCTTTAAGTATAAGGGGGTTTGGAGCTCCATTAATACTGGTTGATGGCATTGAACAATCTTTTGCTTACATGGATCCTGCGGAGATTGAAAATATATCGATTTTGAAAGATGCTTCTGCAGCAGTATACGGTGCACGGGCTGCTAATGGAGTTATATTGGTTACAACAAAAAGAGGTAAAAAAGGTGCCCCCAAGTTCAATATGCATTTCAATACCGGTTTTTCGGCACCTACACGTACGATTGAAATGGCAAATTCTGGATTATATGCGGAACTGACCAATGAAGCTAATCTTGTTGATGGTAATCAACCGACTTTTACAGATGAAGAAATAGCAAAATATTATGATGGAACAGATCCTCTTTATCCAAATACTGACTGGCGTAAGGAAACCTTAAAAAGTTTCTCTCCAAAGTATGATATAAATATGAATCTGAGAGGTGGAGGAGAAAGGGTCTCATACTTCTTATCACTTGGTTATTTAAACCAGAAAAGTTTATTACGGTCAGATGATATAAATTTTGACAGGGTAAGTTTCCGCTCCAATGTTGACGCACAAATAAATTCGGTGCTTAGTCTTTCTGCTGACTTTAGCGGTAGATTGGAATATCGGGAGAACCCAGGTAGAGGTATGCCTGTTATAATGACAGCTATTCAAGCTGCAAAACCAACGGTTCCAGCTCACTATCCTGATTATTCTAAACCGACTTATCCTGGATATAATGAAAATGACGCAAACCCATTACCGATATCTGAACGAGATTATTCTGGTTATGAAGATCATGATTTTAGTTCTGTGAGGGGAACATTCTCAGCCAATCTGAATTTTGATAAATGGATTAAAGGTTTGTCTGCTGACGGAAAGTTTGATTATCGATTAAATAATAATCTTACAAAAGAATTTAAAACAACCTTTAATTATTACGATTATAATTATGATACTGAAGAATATGTGGTTACCGGTAGATTTAATGGAGGACATAATTCATTGCGGGAATCATATGCAAAAGACTGGCTCTGGTATTCATTATTTAAATTGAACTATGACCGTATTTTTGCAGGAAAGCACCATGTTACCGGGTTGGCCTTGGTCGAAGCTCAATCAAATAGGCATGATGACTTTTTTGCATACAGAGAGGGTTTTATATCAACAAGAATTGATGAGATGTTTGCAGGTGCCGATGAGAATAAGAACAATGGAGGTGGTGCGTCCGAAGGTGGTCGTATGTCATATGTTTTTAAATTAGGATATAATTACGGTAGTAGGTACTTGATTGATTTTGTTAGTCGTGTTGACGGTTCTGCCAAATTTAACAAGAGTAACAGATGGGGATTCTTTCCCGGTGTCTCCGCAGCATGGCGTATCAGCGAAGAAACTTTCTTTAAAAATAGATTCAAAAACGTGGATAACTTAAAGTTACGTGTTTCTGTAGGTCAAGCTGGTGACGAAGCGAACGTTAATTTTAATTATCTAACAGGCTATGTTTTTGGGAACAACTATATTTTTGATACTTCCGAAACTGTTCTTAAAGGATTGAAGACGAAGGGGCTAGCCAATAGAGATGCGCGTTGGGCAGAGACAACTACCTATAACATTGGTACTGACTACTCAATTTATAACCGTAAATTTTATACGGAAGTTGATGTTTTTTATCGCTTAAAGTCGAAAATGCTTGCGACACGGATTCATAGTTTGCCGAGTACGTTTGGCGCAGCATTGCCTCAAGAGAACATAAATAAACAAGATACTCGTGGATTTGAGTTAATGTTAGGGCACGCTAATAAGATTGGAGATTTTATTTATGACATAAAGGCAAATGTATCATGGGCGCGCAGTAAATGGATACATTTCGAAGAAAATGAACGTACAGATCCACAGCAACAATATAGATATGACCTTACCGGAAAGTGGACCAATATTGCCTGGGGGTATGAAGCTGATGGATTATTCTCTTCACAAGAAGAAATTGATGGTTGGGCGGACATCACAAATGGCGCCAATAACAATGTTATCAGACCAGGTGATGTACGCTATGTGGATCAGAATGATGATGGAATAATAAATTGGGAAGATGAGGTACAGATAGGTAAAGATACCGATCCTGAAATATTTTTCGGTTTGAGCGGGGACTTCAATTATAAAAGTTGGTCTTTAAATGTGCTCTTTCAAGGAGCAACCAACTATTCAGAATTTAATAGTGATCAATTTGTCTATCCTTTCGGAATAAACCTGGTCCCTTACGCTTTCTGGGAAGACAGATGGACCGATGAGAATCCAGATGCGAAATTGCCACGCGTAAGGTATGCTACAGGACATCCTAATGGCTATACTTCGAGTTTTTGGGTGCTGAAAAATGCTTATTATATGCGTTTAAAAAATATCCAGTTAAGTTATAGCTTTCATAATAGTTGGACTAAAAAAGTTGGAATTGATAATTTGAAACTTTTCGTGACCGGAAACAATGTTTTAACAATTACAAATGTAGAACATAAAGATCCGGAGTCCGACAGCTCAAGTGGCTTTTATTATCCACAAGTAAAGACATTTACAGCTGGAATTAATTTAAATTTTTAAAAGGAAAGATTATGAAACTAAAATATTTGAAATATTTCATTTTTATTTTGGTGTTTAATGCTTGTGACGTATTAGACAAAGAGCCGATAGATATTATTTCTGATGCAGCAGTATGGACCGATGAAGATCTGGCTGATGCAAACTTGACAAATTTATATAGACTAACAAATAAGAACACTGTGTTTAATGATCAGTCTTCCTTGAATGTAATCACAGATGAAGCGCGCACATGTTTTGGATGGAGTGCTCTTTTAAATGTATTTACCTTGGGAGTTATCAATCCTAATAATGTCTCAAACGATGCTTATATTGGTTTCTGGGATTATCATATAATTCGGCAATACAATGAATTCCTGTTAAATATGGAAACCAGTGATTTCGATGAAGGTTACAAGCAGCGAAGAATGGCTGAATGTCGTTTTTTGCGTGCATTACACTATTTCAATCTTGCCATGAGACTAGGTGGAGTGCCAATCATTACTACCCCTCAACAATTTGGAGACGAAGATTTATATCCTTCCAGAAACACAGAAAAAGAGGTGTATGAATTTGTTCGCACCGAGCTTGATGAAATTATTGAAATATTGCCTCCATCATATAATACTGCAAATAAAGGAAGAGTCAATCGTTTTGCTGCATTAGCCTTAAAAAGCCGAGCGATGTTATATGCCGGAAGTATTGCAAAATACAGCAGTGTTGATTTGGATGGAATATTAGGGGTGCCAACCTCTGATGCTAATTTCTATTTTGAAGAATCTTATAATGCATCCAATAGAATACTTACTGAAAGTAACTTCAGTCTTTTTAGAAAGTATGGCGATAAAAGCAAGAATTATCAGTACTTGTTTCTGGAAAAAGATAATGTAGAAGTTATATGGGCTGAAAAATACACACAAAAGGACCTGGGTCATGGCTATGATTATAACAATCAGCCCATTTCATACAAGCCATTCATCGCAAGTGTTACAAATCCCACACTTGAGATGGTAGATAGCTATGAATTTAATGATGGCAGCCCGGGGAGTTCAATCAATTATGATCAAGAAATTGATACAAAAGAATTGTATAAGAATAAAGATCCCCGCTTTCATGCTACAATTCTGTATAATCAAGCCTTTTGGATTGATACACCAGTAGAAACTCATTACTTCACAATAGAAAGTGATATCGCTACGGATAATCGAGTTAGAAATTTATCTGGTAGAGGAAAAGATGTAAACAATGTAGCAGCTGGCGCCACTCAAACAGGGTTCTGTATCAAAAAGTACCTTAAAGAAGAACGTGAAATACGATGGGGGCTCTCAGATACAGACTTTATCATTTTTCGTTTAGGAGAAATATATTTGAACCTGGCAGAAGCTGCATTTGAGTTAGGTAAACCAAACGAAGCCAAAGATGCTGTCAACGAAATTAGGAACAGAGCGGGTATGCCTGAATATGAATTAATTGACATGGATAAAATTCGTCATGAACGAAAAATTGAGTTAGCATTTGAAGGTATTCGTTTTTGGGATTTACGCAGGTGGAGAACAGCACATACTGAGCTAACGGGTGTCTTTCATAAATTGACAAGTTATTACATTAAAGAACGTAATACTTTTGGTTATCTGATACAAAATTGCCAGGGAAATGTGGCCAGATCATTTGAAGAAAAACATTATTATCTTCCGTTACAACTCAATCATGTGACTGAAAATCCCAATCTAAAACAAAATCCCGAATATAATTAAATCAGACTATAACAGGTACTTGTCCTATATACGGGATAAGTACCTGTATCTTTTTATCAAATAACAAGATAGCTTTTAAGGGTAAGGCTCCAGGTTTTGTTCAAATTCTGAAAAGTAGATTCTAATAATATCTAGGGAATAGAACCATTATTGGTTTCTCAAATTCGAACTAATACAATCTGGGAATAAATAATTATTATAACTATGAATCATTTGAAAACCATTCTAGGAATTACTTACTTGACTCTATTGTTTTCAGCGGTTAATGTACAGGCAGATGACGCGGTTTCTTCAAAAGACGAAAAGCCTAATGTAATTATCATCAATGTAGATGACTTAGGGTATGGTGATACCGGCGTTTACGGTGCTACTCATGTTAAAACACCTGCAATTGATAAGCTTGCAACAGAGGGGCGAATGTTTACCGATGCGCATTCTGCCTCGGCCGTATGTTCTCCTTCCCGGTATGCATTAATTACCGGAGAGTACCCAACTCGAATCAATCTATATAACCCAATATTCTTACGATCAACATTAGTTATCGACACCGCAGAAGTAACCATTGCCAAGGTTATGAAGTCTGCCGGTTATTCAACTGCTGCAATAGGGAAATGGCACCTTGGTTTTACAAACGATTCGGTTATGGATTGGAACAAAGAGCTCAAGCCAGGGCCACTTGAACTTGGTTTCGATTATTACTTTGGAGTTCCGATTTTAAACAGCCATCCCCCGTTTGTTTATGTTGAAAACCATCATGTTGTAGGGTTAACACCAGACGATCCATTGGTTTACGGGAAACATGCTGAGACACGTTGGTTCCCCGAAAAGTTCGACCTGGATGCTATTGGTGGAGGAAGGGCAGCACATGCTCTTTATGATGACAGGGCAGTCGGAACGACCTTAAAAGAAAAAGCAGTTGATTGGATTAAAGGGCATAAAGATGATCCGTTCTTTCTATACCTGGCAACCACTAATATCCACCATCCGTTTACTCCCGCGCCAAGATTTATTGGTACAAGTAAGGCTGGGCGCTATGGTGATTTTATTCATGAACTGGACTGGATTGTTTCAGAGGTAGTCAAAACACTTGATGAAGAAGGATTGGCAGACAATACTCTTTTGATCCTAACCAGCGACAATGGCGGGATGCTAAATCAGGGAGGCCAGAATGCATGGTCTCACGGGCACAAGTTGAACGGTGATTTGCTTGGGTTTAAATTTGATGCGTGGGAAGGCGGTCATCGGATTCCTTTTATTGCACGCTGGCCAGGTAACATTGCTCCTGGGAGCAAATCGGATGATTTATTGTGCAATTCCGATTTACTTGCAACCATGGCGGCACTTGTTGATTATAAGCTAAAAGACAATGAGGCAATCGATAGTTATAATATGCTTCCTGCGTTGGTAGGGAATCCCCAAAAGCCAATAAGGGATTGTATGGTTATATCCCCATCAAATAAAAGGAATATTGCTGTTAGAAAAGGGAAATGGATGTTTATCTCAGCCCAGGGAGGTGGCGGATTTACAGCCAGAGAAGTTGGTGCACATGCATTTGGCGGACCGGGAGCTTTCCCGTTTACAGGAGAAGTTAACAGCGACATAGAAAATGGAAGAATTAAATCCGATGCTCCGCCTGCACAACTGTACGACCTGGAAACAGATCCATACGAAAAATACAATGTTTACAACGAACACCCGAAAGTGGTGAAGGAATTACAATCGTTATTACAGGAAATCTTAAATTCTGAAAAAAGTAGGCGCTAGAATATTGCCGAACCCGGTGAATTTACAGTGTACGTTGGTGGCGATTCCAAAGCAAGTAGGCCGGTACAGTTTACTCTGATCGAATAATTTCGGACTTAATCAACAAAATGATTTCGATATATTATGTTTAAAATGAAAATTAGAATTATGAATAGAATTATTATTTGTTTAGTATCCTTATTTATTGCAAGTTCTGTGTATTCCCAGTCTGGTTTTAATGGCTTGGATGTGAATATGGGTAATCTGTATCGTTTATCCAATGCGGAAACTCGATCCATCAGTCCTGAAAATTTTACCGGGGAGAAGGGAAAAGGAGGAATGGCGAGGCTGGAAGACAAGGATATACCTAATAAGGCTAATGCTGCTCATGTTGCCCGTGACCTTGGGCAAGGGTGGAAAGTCAATCCCTTTATCATTATCAAACCGGGTGAAACGTTTACTTTGGCTGAGATTGACGGCTCAGGAGCGATTCAACATATGTGGATGACCCCGACAGGGAACTGGAAATTTTCGATCATCCGTATTTACTGGGATGATGAGAAAGAACCTTCAGTAGAATGTCCGGTCGGCGATTTTTTTGCGATGGGATGGAATGTCTATGCTCCGCTTAGCTCTCAGGCTATTTGTGTAAATCCCGGCAGTGCTTTTAACTGTTACTGGCAAATGCCTTTTCGCAAAAAATGTAAAATCACAATGGAGAACATCAATGATCAGGATCCGATGAGGTTGTACTATCAAATTGATTATACCTTGACGGTGGTACCGGATGATGCGGCTTATTTTCATGCTCAGTATCGGCGTTCAAATCCAAACATGTCTTCAATCCATACCATTATTGATGGTATCAAAGGAGAGGGACATTATGTTGGAACGTATATCGGTTGGGGTGTTCGTAACAATCGTTGGTGGGGCGAAGGCGAAATTAAATTCTTCATGGACGGAGATAAAGAATTTCCGACGATCTGTGGTACAGGCGCTGAAGATTATTTCTGTGGTTCATACAATTTCGATCGGGAAGGACAATATAACGTATTTTGTACGCCGTATGCAGGGTTTCATCAGGTTATCCGTCCTGACGGAGCTTATAAATCACAACAGCGTTTTGGAATGTACCGTTGGCATATTCTTGATCCTATCCGGTTTAAAAAGGAACTGAAAGTTACGATACAGGATTTAGGTTGGCGTCATGGACACCGGTATTTACCTCAAAAATCAGATATTATTTCAGTTGCATACTGGTATCAGGCCGAGCCTCATGCCAAGTTTCCCAAATTACCTGGCTGGGAAGAATTAGAGGTTAATTAGAGAGAATGATTGAATAAAAATAGTATTCCCTGTTCTGGCACTTGTTGGAAACGGGGAATACTATTTTTATTCATCAATTAATAACGTGGGTGGTGTGAAAACTGAAAAAGGAAGTAGTCATGGATTATTAGGGCTTCATGTTGAGTCACTTATTCATTATAAGAGAAATGACACTCAAGCTAAATTTGTTGCTTATCTGATTCTAAACTCCACTTCAAGCTTTTCGTACTTAACCAGAACGTTTTGAATTCTGGTCCATTAAGGTTAACAGGCTCGACCCAATTTCTGTATTTTTAAAATCTGCCTTTTTGTAAATGGTATCCTAATTCAGTCGCTGACTGGCTGTATAAAGCAATAGTCAAATTTGAATATTAAGTTTTTGATATTTTAATGGTAATTAACATTTTAACTCAACTGAATCAGCTATTTTCGCAGGCGTTTTAATGGCATGTTTTGTGTTGTTCGTTTTTTCCCGGTTTAGAATTCAGTATAAGCAGTTCGAATGGTGGGAGAGCATGGAAGCGCATATCGCCAAATAATTAAATGAGAAGAGGAGAATGCTGAGTTCGGTTTTTTATCAAATGAGTTTTTTTGTAGCTGTTGTTCCTGTTGCGTCCGTTCTTTATGGCGTGACAAAAGGAAAATTTAATTACCGAATTATACACGAAAGGATTCATTTTGCAAATCTTCCACAATCGTTTAAAGGATTGAAGATGGTTCAGATATCGGATATGCACCTGGGCAGTTTCAGTAGAAAACACGAGCAAATTGCCAAAGCAGTAGATATGATTAATGAGCAGAAACCAGATTTGATCTTTTTTACCGGTGATTTGGTCAACAACTTTGCGAAAGAAACCGATGGTTGGGTGCCTGTATTAGCCAAAATGAAAGCTAAATACGGCAAATATTCTGTTTTGGGCAATCATGATTATGGCGATTATTCTGAATGGAATTCAGCCGAAGAAAAAGATAAAAACCTGTTGGACATTAAAAATTTTCACAAAAAGATTGGTTTTCGGCTACTGCTTAACGAATCAGAAACCCTCACCATCAATAACGAAGAAATTGCCTTGATCGGAGTCGAAAATTGGGGCAATCCTCCTTTTCCCCAGTATGGTGATTTAAAGAAAGCGAGTGAAAATCTTGATTCAAAACTGTTTAAAATACTATTGAGTCACGACCCATCTCATTGGGATGAAGAGGTGCTAACCAATTCCGATATCGACATTACCTTTTCAGGACATACGCATGGAATGCAATTCGGAATAGAGAGGGCGGGCATCAAGTGGAGTCCTATACAATACAAGTATCCACGCTGGGGGGGACTGTATAATGAGCACAATCAATATTTGTATGTAAACCGGGGGTTTGGCTATCATGGATTCCCGGGAAGAATTGGAATGCCTCCGGAAATTACGGTAGTAGAACTGGCATAATTGCCAAAAGAGTTACAAAAGTAAAATTCGTTCTCATTTTTTAATCGTTTCGCACGAGATCAAAAAAATGGGAAAAATTCTTTCTTTTTTAGTAAAGTCCGCCTATCTTTGCACACGTGTGTATTTTGGCAAATGGCAAAGAAAATTACGATAAAAGATATTGCAAAGGAGTTGAACATCCATCACTCAACCGTTTCCAGGGCATTGCGAGGCGATAAACGTGTAAACAAGGATACTCAGGATCGAGTAAAAGAATATGCCCGTGTGCATGGTTATCAAATAAATATTACAGCGCTTGAGTTAAGGGGCGAAAGAAGAAATACGATTGCCATTATTGTTCCCAATATAAACCATCGATTATTTTCCAATGTAATTAGCTATTTCACGGATATTGCTACACAACACGACTATGTGGTTTCTGTCTTTCAAACAAATGAAAATTACGAACTGGAAAAAAATATCGTAGACACCATAATACAGCATAATTTTGCTGGTGTTATTGCATCCGTATCGATGAGCAGTAAAACATCTGAACATTTTGAGAAACTCTTACTTCACAAAGTTCCTCTTGTTATGTTTGACCGCGTTTTCGAACAAGTAAATGTTCCAAAGGTTATTGTAAACAATTTAGGTATAATGCATGAAGCTGTAGAGTTATTGGTTGACAGAGGGTACCGACGAATAGCACACATTAGTGGCTTGCCAGAGCTAAATGTATTTAGGGAAAGACAGCGCGGGTACAAAATGGCTATTAAAAAGTTTGATCTTGACTTCGAGAAGATATTGATTGTAAATCATGCATTTACGATTAATGACGGAAAAACAATAGCAGAGGAAATCATTAATTCGAGCGAAGACTTTGACGCCATTATTAGCGATTCATCAGATATAGGGCTTGGCTTGTTAAGAGAACTACGAAAAAATAAGCGAAACAACTTAGCCATCATAACTTTTGGAGGTAGTCATCTGCTTGAAGTTGTGGACCCACTGGTGGCGTGTATTGTTCAACCTGAAGTTGAAATTGCCCAAAAGGTTTACGAATTACTCGTTGAAAAGATTGAGAATAGCGATAGCAACACAGCAGAGACAATTGTTCTGTCTGCAAAAATTGAAAGAAAGAATTTATAATATATTTTTTAAAAACATATGCACACGTGTGCATGTAAAATCAATATTGTTATGTTGAAAATAATTTCACCATTAATTAGTCCGGAACTATTAAATGTACTAGCCAGAATGGGACATGGTGATGAAATAGTACTAGCTGATGCTCATTTTCCGGGAGAATCATTCAACCAACGAGTGATAAGAGCCGATGGTCTAAGAATTCCTGATTTACTGGAAGCCATACTCCCCCTATTTGAGATGGATTCCTATGTTTCAGCGCCTTTGATTATGATGGCTGCTGTTGAAGGAGACAAGTTAGATCCTGCAGTTGAAGAAGCTTATATGAAAGCTATCAAAAAAACAAATCCGGAAGTTGCTCCTATTCAGCGTATCAATCGCTTTGATTTTTACGACAGAACAAAAAAAGCCTTTGCCGTTGTAATGACAGGAGAAACAGCTAAATATGGAAATATTGCGTTGAAAAAAGGTGTAACACCTTGCTAGATATGTAATTATGAATCAGAATAAAACTATTGTCGAAAAAAAATATGTACTGCCATTTATACTGGTAACCAGCCTTTTTGCCCTATGGGGTTTTGCCAACGATCTGACAAATCCAATGGTAGCAGCCTTTCAGACAGTTATGGAAATATCTGCCAAAAGAGCCTCGTTAATCCAATTTGCATTTTATGGTGGATATGCAACAATGGCCATCCCTGCTGCCCTATTTATCAGAAAATTTGGATATAAAAAAGGCATTTTGCTCGGACTTGCTTTGTATGCTGTGGGAGCCTTATTATTCTATCCGGCAGCCCAGTTCGAAATTTATATCTTCTTTCTGCTATCACTGTACATTCTTACATTTGGTCTGGCTTTTTTGGAAACTACTGCAAATCCCTATATTTTATCGATGGGAAGCTCCGAAACAGCAACCAGAAGACTAAATCTGGCTCAGGCGTTTAATCCTCTGGGGTCTATTACCGGTATGTTTGTCGCAACCAATGTAATCCTCTCTGCTCTTGATTCGGAAAAAGTAAAAAATTTTGAAACCTTAGACCTTGCGACAAAAGCGACATACCGCACCCACGATTTAGGAATTATTAAAATGCCCTATATCACCATCGGATTTGTTGTGCTAATCATGCTTTTGATTATTGCAATAGCAAAAATGCCCAATGGAAATAAAAGGGTCTATGAATCATCAGCAATGACAACCTATAAGCGCTTGCTAAAAAACAAGCGTTATGTTGAAGGAGTTTTTGCACAAGCATTTTATGTTGGCGCTCAAATAATGTGTTGGACATTTATCATTCATTATGGCGAAAACCTTGGATTATCCAAAGCCACAGCACAAAATTACAACATTGTAGCCATGGCAATATTTATAGCCAGCCGATTTCTTAGTACTTTTTTAATGAAATTTATTAATTCAAGAAAGCTGCTAACAATTTTTGCGATCGGTGGAATTATTTCGCTCAGTGGAGTAATATTCATCCAAGGCATGGCTGGAATGTACTGTTTAGTAGCTACTTCGGCATTTATGTCCCTAATGTTTCCCACTATTTACGGCATTGCTCTTAATGGATTAGGTGAAGATGCAACCCTGGCATCAGCTGGATTAATACTCGCCATTGTTGGGGGTGCTGTAATGCCTCCTCTACAGGCAATTTTAATTGATATGGAAAAGGTTGCCGGTCTCCCGGGAGTAAATGCTTCTTTTATTCTGCCTCTAATTTGCTTTGTTGTAATAGGGATCTATGGCTATAGATCTCTAAAAGACATGAGTCCTGCGTAAAATTAATCTTAAAACATATTCATATAATTATGGAAGTAGAAAATGCAATTGACGCTAATTTAATACCCAAAAAGAAATTAGCAAACGGATCAGAGATTCCCGTTATCGGTTTAGGTACTTTTGGTTCAGATCATATAAGTCCTGAACAGGTTTCGGAAGCAGTAAAATATGCTGTTCATGTTGGTTTCAGACACATCGATTGCGCTGCGGTTTATTGCAACGAAGATCGTATTGGACCTATTCTAAAAGAGTTAATAACTGATAAAGTGATTACTCGAGAAGAATTATGGATAACCTCAAAAGTCTGGAATGACAAACACGGAGAAGGAGAGGTAATAGAATCATGCAAACAATCTCTCAAGGATCTACAATTAGATTACCTTGATTTATATCTTGTTCATTGGCCCTTTCCGAATTATCATGCACCCGGTTGCGATGTTAACTCACGAAACCCTGATTCAAGACCCTATATCCACGAAGAATTTATGATTGCCTGGCGCCAGATGGAAAAGTTGGTTGAGATGGGACTTGTAAAGAACATCGGGACTTCAAACGTAACCATACCAAAACTTGAACTAATTTTAAGAGATGCCAAGATAAAGCCAACTATAAATGAGATGGAAATTCATCCTCATTTTCAACAACCAGAGCTATTCAATTATTGTAAAAAGAATAATATTCAACCTATTGGTTATAGTCCGGTAGGATCGCCTGCGCGTCCGGAAAGAGACAAAACCTGTGACGACACAGTGGATATTGAAGATCCGGTAATCGTTAAAATTGCCCAAAGGTTAAATGTGCATCCAGCAGTTGTTTGCATAAAATGGGCAGTTCAAAGAGGTCAGATACCTATTCCATTTTCTTCAAACCCTAAAAACATTTTGTCCAATCTGCAAGCTGTCATTTCAAAACCCTTAACTAAAGAAGAAATGCTGGCAATTGAGGGAATAGATAAAAATTGCCGCCTAATTAAAGGACAGGTGTTCCTCTGGGAAGGAGCAAAAGGCTGGGAAGATCTTTGGGATATTGATGGAACAATTACTCAGTAATTAAACTATAATTTTCAATACAATTAAAATTAAAGGAGTTGCCTTGCTATCAGAAAGGCATAGTTAAAACTAAAGCATAAAAATCATATGGCAACAATGAAAGCAGCCTACCTACCAGGTAACAGCACCGTAGTACTAAAAGAGGTTGAAATTCCAAAACCTGGCCCGGGTCAGGTACTGGTAAGAACAAAATCATCCACAATTTGCGGAAGCGATATTCGAGCAATCTACAGAGAACACCTGGGGAAAGGCCCTGAAGCCTATCAGAATAAAATAGCAGGTCATGAACCTTGTGGCCAGATAGTAGAATGTGGCGACAATATGAAACGATTTAAAACCGGTGATCGTGTGATACTGTATCATATTTCCGGTTGCGGGGTCTGCAATGACTGCCGCCGGGGATATATGATCTCCTGTTCGAGCCCTACACGTGCTGCATATGGTTGGCAACGCGATGGCGGTATGGCAGAATACATACTTGCCGACGAAAAAGATTGTGTTTTGCTACCCGATGAACTTAGTTATACTGACGGAGCCCAGGTTGCCTGTGGATTTGGAACCGTGTACGAAGGATTGGAAAAAATAGGAATCTGCGGAAACGACCAGGTTTTAGTTGTAGGATTAGGTCCGGTTGGACTTGCCGCCTTAATGCTTGCAAAAGCAATGGGTGCCACTAAACTTGTTGGAATAGATACCGTGAAAGAACGCTGTGATCTTGCCAGAGAACTAGGTCTTGCAGATGAAGTCTTTGTTTCTGGTTCAGACAGTCTTGAGAAAGTTAAAGCAGTATCATATGCCGGGAAAGGTTTTGAACGAACCGTTGATTGTTCAGGTCATACTTTAGGTCGTCAGCTTTGTATCAGAGCTACTCGTCAATGGGGAAAAATGGTGATGATAGGTGAAGGTGGAACAGTAGAGTTTAACCCCAGCCCAGATATTATCCACGATCAAATTTCCATACACGGATCCTGGGTTACCAATATCTGGAGAATGGAAGAATTGGTGGAACGTATTGTTCGCTGGGGGATTCACCCCGAAGACCTTGTAAGCAACCGATTTACATTGGATCAAGTTTCCGATGCATATACTTTAATGGATCAGGGCAAGTGCGGAAAAGTAGCAGTTGTTTTTGATGAAGAAGAAAAATAATATTGAAATAATCAATGACGCTGTTTAATAACGTCCGTAACTAATTATGTAGATGTATAATCACTTAGTATCCAGAATGTGATGGAGGAAATTTTGAAGGATAAGTGGATGTTGCTTGAATTTAAGGAACACTAGTATAAACGAAGAAATAGTAGAAAGTATAAAATAAGGTTATAATGAAAAATGTTTATCTGTTATTTATGATAATATCTCTGGGGGCGTGTTCGGTACCCCAAAAAGATAATGTGTCACTTTTAAAATTATGGTACGAACAGCCAGCAGAACTTTGGACTGATGCTCTGCCATTAGGAAATGGCCGCTTGGGTGCTATGGTTTTTGGAGGAGTATCGCATGAGCATATTCAATTTAATGAGGAAACACTTTGGACTGGTGAACCACAAAGTTATGCCAATGAAGGAGCTTCAAAATATCTTGAACAAATACAACAATTATTATTTGAAGGGAAACAGGATGAAGCTCAACAACTGGCTCAGGAACATTTTATGAGTATGCCACCACAACAAAGGAGCTACCAGCCTTTTGGTGATCTGTTTATTGATTTTGAGGGACATGAAAATTTTAACAACTATAAAAGGGTATTAAGCCTGAATCAAGCAGTGCAAAAAACTACTTACAAAGTTGGAGATACAAATTACGAAAGAGAAATGCTGATAAGTAAGCTTGATGATTTAATGGCTATTAAGTTGAGTTGTGATAAAAGCAAAGCTCTTGCATTTTCTTTTTGGATAGATGCTGAGCATAAGGAAAAATCAGTAAGTGTTGGCAATTCTGCTATTTCGCTTGATGTAGCTGTTGCGGATGGTTTAAGTAATTGGTTTAATCACCCTTATAAAAGTGTATTGTTTGGAAATGCAAAAGTAAGCATTAAAACAGATGGAAATCTTATTAAAGAAAATGGAAAACTAAAGGTAGAGGGTGCAAGTGAAGCAACTCTTTACCTTAGTGCTGCAACCAATTATAAAAATTATAAAGACATTTCCAATAATCCACATGCAATTGTAGATGATATCTTCCATAACTGCGAAAATAAAACTTTTGAAGAGCTTAAAGAGGCACATATTGCTGATTATCAAAAGTTGTTTAATCGGTTTGAGATAAATCTTGGACAAAACAACAAAAAAGAACTTCCGACAAATAAAAGGTTGGAATTGTTTAATGACTCCGCCGGCGATCCAGGATTAATAGCATTGTATGTTCAATACGGACGATATTTAATGTTGGCATCTAGCAGGGAGGGGACTCGTCCTGCTAATTTGCAAGGAATTTGGAATGACCAGCTTATACCTCCATGGGATAGTAAGTATACTACAAATATTAATTGCGAAATGAATTATTGGTTGCCGGAGGTTACCAATTTGCCCGAATGCCATGAGCCGTTGTTTAAGTTGATTGAGGATGTTGCTGAATCCGGAAAGATTACAGCGAAAGAACATTACAATGCCAATGGTTGGATTGTTCATCATAATACAGACATTTGGCGTGGAACTGCTCCTATCTTTAGTTCTACACATGGTATCTTTCTTGGTGGAGGTGGATGGTTGGCTCATCATTTTTGGGAGCATTATCTGTTTACTCAGGATAAAGAGTTCTTAAAACATAAAGCATATCCTTTAATGAAACAATCAGCTCTGTTTTATAATGATATGTTGATTAAAGATCCCAAAACAGGCTGGCTGGTTAGTAGTCCGTCTAATTCCCCCGAAACGGGAGGTTTAGTGTACGGGCCAGCAATGGATCATCAGATTATAAGGTCGCTGTTTAAAGCTTGTATTGAAGCTTCTAAAATTTTAAGTTTTGATGATGACTTCACATCTGTTTTGACTAAAAAGTTACCACATATTGCTCCAGATCAAATAGGAAAGTACAAACAATTGCAGGAGTGGGTAGAGGATAAAGATGATATAAACAGTAAACACAGACATGTGTCTCATTTGTGGGGTGTCTATCCTGGTAAAGAAATTAACTGGAGGGATAATCCGGAGTTGATGATGGCTGCTATCCAGTCATTGAAGTACCGTGGAGATGATGGAACCGGTTGGAGTTTAGCCTGGAAAATTAACTTTTGGGCACGTTTCCTGGATGGCGATCATGCTTACAATATGATTAAGATGATCTTTCGCCCGGTAGTAACTGACCAAACGTCTAGTACTGGAGGAGGTTCATATTCGAACCTATTTGATGCACATCCTCCATTTCAAATCGATGGTAACTTTGGCGCACCGGCTGGTATCCTGGAAATGTTGTTGCAATCGCACATGGGACAAATTGATATTTTACCAGCCTTGCCTAGTGCCCTGCCTAAAGGTAATATAAACGGGATTTGTGCCAGAGGCGGTTTCGAACTTTCTTTTAGTTGGCAAGAAGGAAAACTTCAAAAAATCGAAATTCTTTCGAAAGTCGGGAATCCCTGCAAGGTTGCTTATAATGGGAAGGTTATTGAATTTGAAACAGAAAGGGGAGGAACTTACAAATTAGATGGAGCATTGAATCATTTGTAGCATTTTTCGAATCAGGAGTTTTATTCTTAAATCATTTAAAAGGTAAGTTAACAATGAAAATTCTAAAATTGCTTTTAATATTAACTGTCTCAAACGTATTTAAACTATGCTATTTTCGCTCAGGATAGGTATGCTGCAATGCAGCTTTTTTAATTTCAACCATGTAGATAATTTAGATGTATTAATCCGGATTCACATGTTTTATATGGTACATGAAAAGCGATTTTGGAAGAGTGGATTTCCGGGCAGAATTGGAATGCCGCCGGAAATTACAGTAGTAGAACTTGCATAGAAACATCAAAATGAGCTATCACCCAAAAATTAGATTTCTTATCCCAACTTTAAAAAGAAGGGCTTCAGCAGCATGAAAAAGTTCTATGTTTTTATCTGACTACGTTGACCCGGTTTGCCTGGACAGTTTGTCCACTTTTAGCTGGTGGTACTGCACTCTTTATTCCGGTATCGGGTGACCACTTTCAACGGATTTTGCACTTTACCTATTTTGGTAAGAAGTCAAGATTCAATAAAGTTGAAATGAATAATGAGATCAACTTTAATTATGAAGAGAAGAATTTGGTTTTTTATAACATGTTAAGGGAAATGAAAAGGAAGCGTGATGAGATTCTGGAATACTTTAAGTATAAAAAATATCATACGCTATGAAATGCATTTTTCCAGGAAGATATGAAGTCTAAATTAACGCTAGAATTTTATTGGTTGATTTGGGTCTAGGTTAATAGTAAATTATTCAAAATAACATTGTTTATAGTTGGATTTTGGAATCAAGCAAATCAGATCCAAATGACTTAGGTTTTTATAATGGGCTATAGTATAGTGTTTTAATGTGTGTTGTGGGTTTTTTTTACTAGAGTAAAGAAGTATAATTCCTTAAAATGAATTTCTACTATATTTGTTGTATTCTAAATCCTGGACAAATTGAATGGTAAAGAAAAGATAGAGAAACAGGTTATTATCCGATTAATTAATGGGGACAAAAAGGCGTTTAACCAGATTTTTGATAAATATAATCAGAAGCTGTATTTTTTTTCACTTGGCTATTTGAAATCGGGAAAAGATTCTGAAGAAGTAGTTCAAGACACTTTTTTAAAAATTTGGGAACGACGATCAAGTATTAATCCTGAGCTTTCTTTGCATGCTTACCTATTTAAAATCGCCTTTAATTTCATTCAAAAAAAATTAATCAAAATTGTTAAAGATGAAGAATTGATACACAATTTTGCTGGAGAATTAGTCGATTTTGATGATCATACCGCTAACCTGATTAATTACAATTTCTTACTTCAACACATAAACAACTTAATAGAAGAACTTCCACCACGCCAACGACAGGTCATAGAGCTGCGAAAACTTGATGGTTTTACCAGTAAAGAAATTGCAGAAAAATTATCACTTTCCTTAAAAACGGTTGAGGCACATTTAACTGCTGGTCTTAAGTATCTTAAGAATAAGCTACAATCTGAACAGTTTGACGATTTACTATTATTTATTTTGACTTTTAGAAAAAAAGTACAGCATAGCTAAGGGTAATTTCTATCAATTAGATATTACTTATAAATGCAGTACAAAATGAAAAGGAATAATAACTCATTTATTAGGCGATACTTTAGTAATAAATACTCTAGAAATGACTATTTAAATTTCAAGGATACTGTTTTAAATAAACCTATTGACTTGGAGGAAAATTTGGGCAACCATTGGAGAAATTACATCAATACAAGTTTACTTGAAACAAAAGAACTTTCAAAAGTCAAGTCATTTGTTAATGCGCATATCGATAGAGAAAATAAAGGAACTTTGTCAAGAAAAATTTATGTCGGTTATTCTCGAATTGCTGCAATACTTTTAGTCCCCATAGTTATAGCTTTGGGAGTTTTATATTTTCAATTTAATGAGTTTTCAGGTCAAATGGATACTGTTGTTGAGCTTAGTTCACCCAGTGGTGCCCAAACCCAGTTGAATTTGCCAGATGGTTCATTGGTTTGGCTAAATGGAAATTCATCCATAAAATATCCAGCAGTATTTAAAGGGAATAGGATTGTGGAAGTTACGGGTGAAGCTTTTTTTAAGGTCAAAAGTGGCAGAGGGAATCCATTTTTAGTTTCAGCAAAGAACATGTTTGTTAAAGCAACAGGTACTGAATTTAACGTTAATGCTTATGATGATAAGGCTGGTCTTGATGTTATTCTTAAAGAAGGAAAAGTGTCTATTTTAAATTCAAAAAGAAATGAGATCAAAAAAATGGAATCTGGTTTTCATCTTCACTATCAGGAAGGGAAATCATATACTTTAAAGAAAATTAATGCTAATAATTATGCCGATTGGATAAATGGTAAGTTAGTATTCGAAAATGCCCCATTTAAAGAGGTTGTAGAGCGCCTTGAACATCGATATGGAGTAAATATAGAGTTGCAAGACCAGGAGTTGGAGAGTCTTCACTTTAAAGCAACATTTACAAAAGAAAGTATTGATTTGGCACTGAGGTTATTAAAATCCACAGCGACATTCAAATATAGGTTCGAACAAGATTATGGTGGAGAAACAAAAATAGTAATTACAAAATTTTAAAAGTTATGATGTAAATAAAAACAAAATCAGGAAAGCGATTGCAGCGCTCTCCTGATTACTAAAGAGTTAACATTTTATAATTAACCCTCAAACATTTCAAATTTATGAAAAAAAATCGAAAAAATGAGGTTTGGTATTACCATACCCTATTTAAAACATGCAGAGTTATGAGAATCACTCTTGGATTACTACTTATTTTGGTGATGCAGGGATTTGCATCAAAGTCTTATTCTCAAAAATCGTTGTTCAACCTTGATATGGTGAACGTTAGTATTATCGAAGTTCTTGAGGAAATTGAGAATCAGACTGATTTTAATTTTTTATTCAACTATGAACAGATAAGTTCAGTTAAGAAAGTTGATGTGAAACTTTCAAACACAAATATTGATGAAGCATTAAATTATCTGCTTGAAGGAAGTAACCTGAAGTATAAAATCATCGATCGTCAGATCATAATTTCACAAGATCTAAAGGCTAAAAATATTCTAATAGGACAGAAGATGGAGGTTACGGGGAAAGTAACCGATTCTTCTGGCTTACCACTGCCCGGTGTAACAATAGTTCTAAAAGGCTCTACCGAGGGAACCATTACTGATATGGACGGGAATTATTCTATGTCAGAGACGCCTTCAAACGCAATATTGGTATTCTCCTTTGTTGGGATGGCAACTCAGGAAATTTCTGTAATGGGGAAAACATCTATTGATATTACGATGCTAGAGGATGCAATTGGGTTAGAAGAGGTTGTTGCTGTAGGATATGGTACTATGAAAAAACGTGATTTGACAGGAGCTGTTTCTTCTGTTGAAGTAGAAAAATTAAAAGATGTTCCGCAAAGTAATTTCCTGCAGACTTTGCAGGGGCGTGTTCCTGGGCTGTATATTGAAACAACTGGAGATCCCTCGGGTGACAATCAAAAGGTATTGATCCGTGGAGTAAATACCTTAGGGAATAATTCACCATTGTATATCATCGATGGAGTGCCAACTACACGGTCTGATGCCATGAATAATATTGATCCAAATACCATTGAATCATTTCAGGTTTTGAAAGATGCATCTGCCGCTTCAATTTATGGGTCAAGAGCTTCAAATGGGGTAATAATAATTACTACTAAGCATGGTAAAGAAAAATTCAGGGTAGATTTTCAGTCGTCAATTACCACAAATCATAATATTAGGAAATATGATGTTTGTTCTACTGAAGAGTTTGGAAGAGCACTATGGCAAGCATCTATTAATGACGGAACTTCTCCTGATAATATTCCTAATTACAGCTATAATTGGCATACTGATGATGATGGTGTTGCTTTCCTTGATGAAGTTATACCGATTGAATGGATTGGAGGGGACGAAAGTTATGGATTAAGATCGGCGAATACTGATTGGCAGGATGAGGTATATCGTACGGGTATAGTAACCTCGAATAATCTTACGTTATCAAGTGCTTCAGAACATAATTCTTTACTGGTTAGTATGGGATATCTGCATAACAATGCGGTTTTGGAGTATAACGATTACAAAAAATATATGGGTAGAATAAATAGCTCGATCTCAATGTTTAAGGATCGATTAGTGATCGGGGAAAATCTTCAAATAGCAAGAACATCTGAGACTCCCTATGGTGGAGATGGATTTATTCGTAATTCATTATTCTTACAGCCCATCTTACCAGTATATACAACGGATGGAGAATTTTCCGGGCCAGTAGGATCTGGCTTTTCTGATCGAAATAATCCTCTTCAACTATTATATCTCCAAAAAGATAATAGGATCAATAATTTATCTTTTTTGGGTGATATAAATGCAAAATTGGAATTGACAAAGAATCTTACTTTTCAATCTTCATTTGGAATTGATTACACAAGTTCTTTCAATAGAACAATAACAAAGAAATATGAATCTGGATTTTTGAAGAATACAACAAATTCTCTTAGAAAGGATCAGATTTATGATTTTAATTGGATATGGACAAACACAATCAATTACAAATTGAAATATAAAGAGCATTCCTTTGAGCTTATAGGTGGTTCCGAAGCTATTAAGGCTAGTTACGAGAATATGAGGGCAAGTATTGAAGACTTTGCAGATCAGACATTGGATTTTTTTCAGTTTAATGCAGGAACTGGTGTTGCTACTGTAAGTGGTAATACACGGGGGCATCAATTATTGTCATACTTTGGAAAAGTGAACTACCAGATGTCGGATAAATATTTGGCAACGGCAACTTTAAGATATGATGGTTCATCGCGATTTGGAAAGGAAAATCAGTTTGGACTTTTTCCCGCTTTTACCCTTGGATGGAGGATTAGTAATGAGTCATTTATGTCAGGAATAGAAGCTGTCTCAAACTTGAAATTACGTGCGGGGGCAGGAAGGGTAGGTAATCAGGAAATAGGTGATGAAGCACGGTTTGGCCTATATGCTCCCAACTATGGAACTATCAGTAGTAGACAAAATGTGGGAACTGCCTATGACCTCAATGGCAATAATACAGGTATTTTACCATCGGGTTATGTAAGGACTCAACTGGAGAATCCCAGCTTAAAATGGGAAACAACCGATGAAATTAATATTGGGCTTGATTTCGGATTTCTAAAGGAAAAGGTCTACGGAACGGTTGATTATTTTACTAGAGAGACTAAAGACATCCTGACACATCCCCCATATCCAGGGGTTATTGGGGAAGGTGGTGATCAATATGTAAATGGGGCAACTATGGAAAACAAAGGTTTTGAATTTGTACTAGGCCATAGAAATCAAATTAGAGATTTTACATATAATATCACTGGATCGATAACTTCATTTAAAGATAAGATTACATATCTGCCAGAATCAGTTGTTAACTCATATCCGGGTAATGTAGAAAAGACAATTATTGGGCATTCTACATCATCTGTTTTCGGCTATGTAACAGACGGTATTTTCCAGAATCAACAGGAAGTCGATAACCATGTTGACCAAACAGGAAAGGGGATTGGTCGATTAAGATATGTAGATCTGAATGATGATGGTAAGATCGATCCATTGGATCAGGATTGGCTCGGAACAACTCTGCCAGATTTTACTTATGGAATAAATTCTGAGTTTTACTATAAAGGATTTTCATTATCGATTTTTATGCAAGGCGTGTCAGGAAAAACAATAAGGGATGGAAATAGAAGCTTTTTAGATTTTACTTATGATCAGGGGATGAACTTTGGAACACGTACTTTGAGTGCTTGGACTCCTCAAAATACGGAATCGGATATTCCAATGCTCTCATTAGTTAATAAAAATAATGAATTAGTTAGTTCAAACTACTTTTTAGTTAGTGCATCGTACTTTAAGGTATCCAACATCAAAATTGCATATACGATACCTAAAAAAATCATTAGCAGAATCGGAATAAAAGACTTAAACCTTTATTTGATGGGTGATAATGTGATCCTAATTAGGCCTAAAGGTAATGAATCATATTCAGGTCCAGATCCTGAAACTCCAGGGTATTTATATCCAAAACCTTTAGGAGTGACTCTTGGTTTCAAATTAACACTGTAAATTATAAAAGAATTTATCATGAAAAAGATATATATATATGTTTTGATTTCAACATTCCTCGTTGCTTGTAATTCAAGTTTCTTGGATTATACTCCGAAGGGTAAGTTGAATGGAGATCAGTTGGTTGATCCTGAGTATGTAGATAATTTGGTAACTGCTACATATGCTTCATTAGGAAATGACTTTTGGCAACATACATTTACGAGTGAATGGGTATGGGGAAGTGTACGTTCGGATGATGGTTATAAAGGTGGCGGAAGGGTTACCGACCAAAGTCAGTATAATCAATTGGAACAGTTTAACCTGGTTACTACTGAGCAAAGTTATATTAATTATGCTTGGATTGATTGCTATAATGGGGTAAGTCGGGCAAATGAAGCCTTGAGAAGAATGAAAGATTTATCTCCATCAGATTATCCTGAAAAGTTAGAGAGAGAGGCAGAATGCAAATTCTTAAGAGCACATTTTTATTTTCAACTTAAAAAGTTGTTTAAAAATATTGTCTGGTATGATGAAAATACTCCTGAAGATGAGATAAAAGATATTTCCAATATTGATTATTCTAATGATGAGTTGTGGGGAAATATCGCTAATGATTTTGAATTTGCTGTGGAGAACCTTCCTGTTGATCAGCCTGAGGTCGGAAGAGCCAATAAGACTGCAGCATGGGCGTATCTTGCTAAAGTAAGACTCTATCAAGCTTATGAACAGAATAGGCAGAATGAGGTAACTAATATTAATAACGAAAAATTGCAGGAAGTTGTCAGACTATGTGATTTAGTTATTAGTTCCGGTCAGCATCGACTTGCTGATGATTTTGCTGAGAATTTCTTGTTTGAATATGAGAATGGACCTGAATCTGTGTTTGCTATTCAATATTCAGTTGATGATGGAACTACAAATGGCAGACTTGATTTTGGCCATAGTTTAAATTACAACATGTCATCAGCGTATGGGTGTTGTGATTTTCACAAGCCTAGTCAAAATTTAGTAAATGCATTTAGAACGGATGCTAATGGATTGCCATTGCTGGATTCCTTTAATGAAGTTGAGCTTAAAGATTCTGTAGATTTCTGGGAAAATACTGTCGATCCTCGTTTGGATCATACTGTTGGCATTCCTGGTCACCCGTTCAAGTATCAACCAGAGATGATTCATGAAAAAAGCTGGAATAGGGCACCTTTAGTTTATGGTTATTTTTCAATAATGAAAGAAATTGAGCCTGCTGATAGTCCTGGGCTTAAAAAAGTAGGAGCATTTTTTGGTAGTGCAAGAAATATTGACATCATAAAATACTCGGATGTTTTACTTTGGAAAGCAGAAGCATTAATCGAACTAGGACAACACAAACAAGCCATGCCTATAATAAATCAAATTAGGAATAGGGCTCAAAATAGTACAAATCGATTAGTTTATAGTGATGGGTCACCAGCTTCAAATTATAAGATTGAACTCTATGAGGATGGTGTTAATTGCAACTGGACCCAGGACTATGCTAGGAAAGCTCTAAGATTTGAGAGAAGGTTAGAGTTTGCTACTGAAAGTCCTCGATTCTTCGATCTGGTTAGGTGGGGAATTGCAGCTGAAACGCTGAACAATTACTTCCAAATCGAGAAAACTCGCTGGATATATTTAGATGAAGCATTTTTCACAAAAGGAAGAGATGAATACTTACCAATACCTAATAATCAAATTGTTTTAACAGAGGGACTCTATCAGCAAAATAATGGTTGGTAGAAAATAGATCTGTTTATTTCATATTAGCTGATTTATGCATTTAATAAAACAGCTAATATGAAATCTCATCAACAATATAACATTACTATGAAGCTAAACTATTCAATAATAATTACTCTATTATTGTGTTCAATAGGCTTTAACATAAAGCCTGTTGGAGCTCAAGCCACTTATGAAAAGTCTATTGTTCCAAAATGTATATTTTCGAACGATTTACAAAAACAATATCAGGAACTGGACACAAATATTTTAGTGCGTCGATTTAAAAAATCAAGGAAGGATTTTGAAAGCGATAAGTTTCGTCCTGTTTACCACTTTACCAGTCCTGAGAGTAAACTGAACGACCCGAATGGGTTATGTTATTGGCGGGGTCAGTGGCATTTATTTTATCAGGGTTACCCGCCTGAAGATCCCCGTCAACATTGGGGGCATGCAGTGAGTAATGACCTAATACACTGGAAAGATTTGCCCTATGCGATATATCCGGGACCTGAGTGGGCCTGTTTTTCTGGTTCAGCACTTGTTGAGGATAATCGGGTAATTGCTATGTATCATGGGAAAAAGTATGGAAATATGGTTGCTAGCTCTAGTGATCCTTTATTATTGAACTGGGAGAAGTTGGCAAATGGCAAGGCACTTATTCCAATTGAAAGTACTACCGGTTTTCCTCTTCCATACAATGTACATGACGCATTTATCTGGGAAAAAGATAGTGTTTATTATTCTCTTTCAAATGGAAGGAGCTACTCCGGACCAGGAGGTAAACCGTTAAGGGCTGACTATCTTTTCCGGTCAAAAGATCTTTTAACCTGGGAATATATGCATGAATTTGTTGAAGGGGATAGG